>NZ_JAMYVL010000013.1:0-169290 GCF_040323955.1 Mesorhizobium sp. M0018
TGATGCCGCGCGCCTTCTCTTCGGGCGCCGCATCGATCTGGTCGTAGCGCTTGTATTCGCCAAAATACTTGGTGATCGCCGCCGTCAGCGACGTCTTGCCATGGTCGACGTGACCAATCGTGCCAATGTTCACATGAGGCTTAGTGCGCTCGAATTTACCTTTTGCCATAGTCTCTTTCCTTGGACGGCCTGGGGACGGCCTGGACCTTCAGTTCAGTCGAATGCGGGGCGATTAGCGACTAAGGCCGAAAAACACAAGTGCCTTGTCGCCGAGCGCGCTCGCCCGGCCCGAACGCGTGATCCGGTTTCGGAGAATGTGGCGCGGATATAGGAACGAACAAGGGCAAATGGAATGGTTACGGCGGCGGCTGACGGCTTTGACGGATTTACAGCCGGATCTGGCCCATTGCCGCCCTGGCGCCGGTCTGATTTCGTGGGCCGATGCATTTCATCCCGACTGCCATACGAGGCCCGCTGTTCATGGTCGTTTCGACCGGGTCCTACATCGTCAACGACACGATGATGAAGCTCGCAACCGCGGGACTGCCGCCCTATGAGGTGCTGTTCCTGCGCGGCGCTGCGGCAACATTGTGGGGCTTTCCGCTGCTGTTCATGCTGGGCTATGGCAAGCAGATCCGGCTGATCGTCGACGCCAAGGTTTTGCGCAGGAACATGCTCGAACTGGGTGCGATCCTTTGCTACGTGGTGGCGCTCGCCAACATGCAGATCGCCGATTCGACCGCGCTCGGGCAGATCACGCCCTTGCTGATGCTGGTCGGCTCCTCGATGCTGTTTGGCGAACGGATCGGTGGGCTGCGCCTGGCGCTGATCGGGCTCGGCTTTATCGGCGCCGTGATGGTGGCACAACCGACGATGCAGGGGATTTCGGTCTATGCCCTGCTGGCGCTAGGCAATGCCGCCCTGTCCGCGGCGCGCGATCTGGCCGGACGCAAGGTCGCCGCCGACGTGCCGGGAATGGTCGTAGCTATTTCCGCGGTGATTGTGGTGCTCGCGGGCGCCGGCGTTGCGCATCTGGTTTCCGAGCAGTGGGTGGTGCCTGAAATCCGTCACCTGCTGCTGATGGGCGGCGCCGGACTGTTCCTGATCTTCGGCCACTTCTTCATCTTCATGGCCTATCGCGTCGGGCCGACCAGCGTGGTAGCGCCGTTCTACTATTGCTTTACCGTCTGGGCGGTGATTTCAGGCCTGGTGGTTTTCCGGCAGCTCCCGAATGCGCTGGCCATCTGCGGAATCCTGCTGGTGGTGGCCAGCGGGTTGACCATCGTCTCGCTCGACGAGCGCAAGCGCCGGTTGACCGTCGTCGCTTGAAACTGAAATCAGCCTGCACAATAGGAGGAGCGCGTGGCAAGCCCGGATGACAACCAGAATTCACGCAACCGCAGGCTTATCGGAAAGTGCCTGTGCGGCGCCGTTCAGTACGCGGTGGCGGACGCGTTCGTCTATGCCGCGAACTGCCACTGCTCGAACTGCCGGCGCACCACCGGCTCGGCCTTCAAGCCATTCGCCGGCATCGAGCGCGACAGGCTGAGCCTGGCGAGGGGCGAGGACAATCTCATGATCTTCGGCGACGACACCGGCCATGACGCGCACTGCAAGACTTGCGGCTCGTTGCTCTATTCGGTGGTCCGCGACGGTGCCTTCGTGCATGTCGCCATGGGAACCCTCGTCGACGAGCCGACCATCCGCCCGACGCAGCACATCTTCGTCGGCTCGAAGGCGAAGTGGTTCACGATCACCGACGATCTGCCGCAATACAGAGAACACGCGGTCGCCGGAGATGCCGGCGAATAGCTGACCGTTAGAAAACGCTCAACCAAATTATCGTTTCGTTTTCGCGTGGGCCGCCAAGGAAACTATACTGTGCTCCGTCACTGAACTTATGTCGCGGGGATTTCTGTGGCATTGCCGCCCGACTGGTTGCCCAATGTTGCGATGAGGCGCGTCATTTGCCACTGGACCGCCGGCTCGCATTCGGCCGGCGATACCGACAGGGATGCGTATCACATACTGGTCGAGGGGAATGGCCGTCTGGTCAGGGGCCGGTCTTCGATCGCGCTCAATTCAGGCCGGGTAAAACCGGGATATGCCGCGCACACGCTCAACTGCAACGGCGGCTCGATCGGGGTTTCGCTCTGCTGCATGGCCGGGGCGGAGGAAAGGCCGTTCGATGCCGGCCGCTATCCGATGACCAGGGCGCAGTGGGGCGCGATGGCCGCCGTCGTCGCCGAACTCTGCAAATACTACCGCATCAAGGTCACGCCCAAAACGGTGCTGTCGCATGCCGAAGTCGAGAGCAATCTCGGCATCGAGCAGCGCGGAAAATGGGATTTCACCCGGCTGCCCTTCGATCCGACGATCAGCGGCGCAAGCGCCTGTGGCGAGCGGCTGCGCCGCGACGTGACGGCGGCAATGGGCGCGATGCCAAATCTGCCGGTGAGGATTGGGCGCGATGCGGTATGGCAGCGATTGCTCGAGGAATTATGGCCGATCATGGTGAGAGGGCTGGAAGCCGGCCTCAACACGCTGATCCGCGAAATCCTCAAAAGGATCAGATAGGCGGTCGGCATTCACCCGAATGCCGACGCAACTGCCGGACGGCTTCTACAGTGCCCTCTTGCCGCTGAACTGATGATAGGCCCACAGGACAACCACGGCACCGACCACGGCGACGATCAGGCTATAGATGTTGAGCCCGGTAACGCCCGACGCGCCAAAGGCGCTGAAGATGAGCCCGCCGACGATGGCGCCGACAATCCCGAGCACGATGTCGAGCACCAGGCCTTGCCCGCTTTTATTGACGATCTTGCTGCCTATGAAGCCGGCGATGACGCCGAGAATAATCCAGCTTAATATTGACATTTTTCCTCTCCGTTCCCCGCACCCGATTACTTCCACATTATTAAGCAAAGCTCAAGCCAACTTGAAAATCATGATTACGGAAAGCTCAAACCGGCTTGAAATTCGCCATGGATGCGTCATTGTTGGAGACGGACGGGCAATTTGACATGGAGATCCACAATGGGACTGTTTGACAATGCCGTTCCCGGCGGCAACGTCGCCAAGCCGCTGATGATCGCGCTCGGCGCACTTTTGGTGGGAAAAATGCTGAGCGGTGGAAGTTCCGCCCAGCCGGAGGCGGCGCAGAGCCCTGCCCCCGTCCCGCCTGATACAACCGCATCCGCCGATGGCGGACTGCTCGGCGGTCTGGGCGGACTGCTCGACAAACTGAAGGACGCCGGCCACGGCAACGTTGCCAATTCGTGGGTCGGCACCGGTCAGAACCAGCCGATCAACCCCAGCGATCTGGGCAGTGCCCTCGGCCCGCAGATCATTCAGGAGATCGCGCAAAGGACGGGTCTGAACCAACAGGACCTGCTCAAGCAACTGTCGGCGGCTTTGCCAGGGCTTGTCGACCAGCTGACGCCGAACGGGCAAGTGCCGCAGCAGAACCAACTCGCGTCCATATTCAGCAAATTCGCGAGCTGACGCCTGTCGCCCCACACCGCCTGCGGTTCGGGACAACGATAACACAGATTAAGATGCGCGTCCGTCTGGACGCGCAACGAATACTTTGAACTATCGGCAAAGCGCTTCGCTTGGCGGTGCCTGCTTCGGAATCGTGCGCGAGGTGCGCCGCGGCTTGGGGGAAATCTGGAGCGGGTAGCGGGAATCGAACCCGCATATTCAGCTTGGAAGGCTGCTGCTCTACCACTGAGCTATACCCGCGCCTTTCAGTCAAGCATCGGATCCGCTCCGACGCTCGCTCTGCGTTTCAGGGCTTCCGGGCCGGCAGTGGTGGAGAGGGTTGGATTTGAACCAACGTAGGCATAGCCAACGGATTTACAGTCCGTCCCCTTTAACCACTCGGGCACCTCTCCAGTCTGCCGCCGGAGCCATGCAACGAGGCATCGACGCGTCGCGGCTGCCAAAGCAGCCCTTCCGCGAAGCGCCTTATGGCGGCAGCGCCCAAAACTGTCAACCGCAACCGTCCGGCAAAAAGCGCTGAATCTCACGCCTCGCCCGACAAGCAGCTTATGCAGCTGTATCCATGGCCGGACGACACGGCTATAGAAGCCGGCCATGAGCAACGACAACAAATCCAAGACCCCTAAAGACACTCACTACGCCAAGCTGCGCCGCGCGCATCGCGACGAGAAGAGCGGCGGCGCGCCTGCATTCAGGCCGCGCCAGCCGGTGCCGCCCGGCGAGAACCCGGCGGATGGGCTGGTGCGGCTCTATGGGCTGCACACGGTGCGGGCCGCACTCGACAATCCGCGCCGCAAAATCAAGAAGATGCTGGTGACGCGCAACGCTGCCGAGCGGCTGGCAATCGCCGACCTTGGCGCTTTGCCCTTCAAGGCGGAGTTGGTCGAACCCAGGGACATCGACAAGGTCACCGGCTCGGATGCCGTGCACCAGGGCGTGGTGATCGAGGCCGAGCCGCTGAAACCGAAGCGGCTCGATGCGCTCGGCGACACCAGGCTGGTGCTGGTGCTCGACCAGATCACCGATCCGCACAATGTCGGTGCGATCCTGCGCTCGGCCGTGGCTTTCGGCGCCGGTGCACTGATCACCACGGCGCGCCACAGCCCGCAGGAATCCGGCGTGCTGGCGAAATCGGCCTCCGGCGCGCTCGAGCATATTGATCAGATCGAGGTGAAGAACCTCGCCGATGCGCTGGAGCAGCTGCGCGAGGCCGGATTCCAGACGATAGGGCTGGATTCCGACGGGCCGGCGGAGCTCGAAACGAGCTTTGCCGGAGAAAAGATCGCGTTGGTACTTGGCGCCGAGGGCAAAGGCCTGCGCCAGAAAACGCGCGAAACGGTGACGACGCTCGCCCGCCTCGACATGCCGGGCGCCATCCGCTCGCTCAACGTGTCGAATGCCGCGGCGGTGGCGCTTTATGCGGCGAGGCGGTGGTTCGCGCGCGGCAAATAGGGCGCAATGCATGTCATTGGATTTTGCCGTTCTCAATCCAGATGGACATATCGATCGATGCGTATCGGTAGGTTCCTCTGCGCATCATGAAATCGTGTCAATCGCAAACCAAAACGCGTTTGAACTCATACTGAAATTCGAAGATTTCTATGAGGACGTCACTCTTCCGATCGAATCCCTACCTTCCTTGACCAAGCAAGTTGAGGCACTTGTGCGAACTGAAGGAATGTCGGAGGAATCCAAAGATTTTCTGAAACGTTTTGCCGATCTCATACGCTATGCGGTCGAACGAAGTCGGCCCATCGAAGGTATTGCGGACTAATTCACTTCACTCTCACCCAACCTCGTGACCAGCCATGCGCTCCAGTGCCCTGACCAGTGCCGAATGGTCTTCCTTTGCTCCACCGTTCGCCGCGCAAGAGTTGAACAATTGCTGCGTCATCGAGGTGTTGGGTAGTGCTACCCCAAGCGCCTTCGCGCCTTCTAGCGCCAGATTGAGATCCTTCTGGTGGAGTTCGACGCGAAAGCCCGGCGCGAAGCTGCGCTTGATCATGCGCTCGCCATGTACTTCCAGAATGCGCGAGGCGGCCAGCCCGCCCATCAGCGCCTGCCGGACCTTGGCCGGGTCGGCGCCGGCTTTCGATGCAAAAACCAGCGCTTCGGCGACGGCCTCGATGGTCAGCGCGACGACGATCTGATTGGCGACCTTGGTGATCTGGCCGACGCCGTTGGGTCCGACCAAAGTGATGTTCTTGCCAAGCTTCTCGAAGATGGGCCTGGCGCGTTCGAAGGCTGTTTCCTCGCCGCCGACCATGATGGTCAGCGACGCCGCCTTGGCGCCGACCTCGCCGCCCGACACCGGCGCATCGAGATAGTCGCAGCCGAGATCGTTGATCTTTTTTGCGAAGGCCCTGGTCTCGATCGGCGAGATCGAGCTCATGTCGATGACCAGCTTGCCTTTAGTGAGGCCGGACGCGACGCCATTCTCAGCGAACAGCACGTCGGCGACCTGCGGCGTATCCGGAACCATGGTGATGACGATGTCGGCGGCACGCGCGACGGCATCATGGCCGGTGACGACCTTCAGGCCCTTGGCGACGAGGTCGGCCGGCGGTTTCGAGCGGTGGTCGCTGGCGACGACCTGATAACCGGCGTCTAGCAGATGCCCCGCCATCGGCGCGCCCATGATGCCGAGGCCGATGAAGCCGATGGTTTCCATGTTTTTCTCCAAGTGACTGTGTGAAACGCCCCCTCATCCGGCCCTTCGGGCCACCTTCTCCCCGAGGGGAGAAGAGATCGCGAACGCCGGTGCCAGCCTCTTCTCCCCAGCGGGGAGAAGGTGGCCGCGCAGCGGCCGGATGAGGGGGCCTCTCTTGCCCGCTACGCCGCCGCACTCCCCTGCCCGGCCGCGTCCCGAAACCAGCCAAGCCCGGCATCCGTCCCCGCCTTCGGCTTGTACTCCGCCCCCACCCAGCCGGAATAGCCGATGCGGTCGATGTGGTTGTACAGGAAGGGAAAATTGATCTCGCCCGTCCCCGGCTCATGACGGCCGGGATTATCCGCAAGCTGGATATGCGCGATGCGGTTGAGGTTTGCCTCAATGGTACGGGCGAGATCCCCCTCCATGATCTGCATGTGGTAGATGTCGTATTGCAGGAACAGGTTCTTCGAGCCGACGCGGTCGATCAGGGCCAGAGCCTGGTCCGAGTAATTCAGGAAGAAGCCCGGAATGTCGCGGGTGTTGATCGGCTCGATCAGCAGCCTGATGCCGGCCTGCTCCAGCTTTTCGGCCGCGAAAGCCAGATTTTCGGCGAAGACGTCTTCCAGCACGGAGCGGTCGACGCCTTGCGGCGCGATGCCGGCGAGGCAGTTGACCTGCTCGCAGCCCAATGCGTGCGCATAGGTGACGACCTTGGCAATGCCTTGCCGGAACTCCGGCACGCGGTCGGGCAGGATCGCGATGCCGCGCTCGCCCTTGGCCCAGTCGCCGGCAGGCAGGTTGAACAGGACCTGCGTCAGCCCGTTCTTCTTCAACCTGGCTGCGACGACATCCGGCGCATGGTCATAGGGGCCGATATACTCGACGCCCTTGAAGCCCGCGCGGGCGGCGGCATCGAAGCGGTCGAGGAAGTCATGCTCGTCAAAGAGCATCGAAAGATTGGCTGAAAACCGTGGCATGGCAGTAGTTCCTCATATGCGGCTTAGTCGAGCATGACGATCGCCGTGGGGGCATCTTCGTGATGTTCGGCTAGCTCCTCGAATTCGGTGATCTTGTCGATTTCAGTACCCATCGAAACGTTGGTGACGCGCTCGAGGATGAATTCGAGCACCACCGGAACCCGGTGCTCGTTCATCAGGCGCTGCGCCTCCTTGAACGCGCCGGCGAATTCCTCCGGCCGGCGCACCCGGACCGCCTTGCAGCCCATCGCCTCGGCGACGGCGAGGTGGTCGACGCCATAGCCAGCTTCGGCATCGCCCTGTCGATTGACGTTCTCGAAGGCCAGGCTGACCTCGAAATCCATCGAAAAGCCGCGCTGCGCCTGGCGGATCAGGCCGAGATAGGCGTTGTTCACGACGACATGGATGTAGGGTAATCTGTGCTGCGCACCGGCTGCCAGTTCCTCGATCATGAACTGGAAATCATAGTCGCCGGACAGCGCCACGATAGTGCGGTCCGGATCGGCGGCCCGAACGCCGAGTGCTGCCGGCAGCGTCCAGCCGAGCGGGCCGGCCTGGCCGCAATTGATCCAGTTGCGTGGCTTGTAGACATGCAGGAACTGCGCACCGGCGATCTGCGACAAGCCGATCGTGGTGACATAGGTGGTGTCGCGGCCGAACGCCTTGTTCATCTCCTCGTAGACGCGCTGCGGCTTCAGCGGCACCTGGTCGAAATGGGTCTTGCGCTTCATCGTCTTCTTGCGCTGCCGGCATTCGCCGGCCCAGCCCGACCAGTCGCGCAATTTTCCGGCCGTCCTCCACTCGGTGGCGACGTCGAGCAGCATCTTAAGCGCCGCACCGGCATCTGAGACGACGCCAAGGTCCGGTGCGAAGACCCGGCCGATCTGCGTCGGCTCGATATCGACGTGGATGAACTTCTTGCCCTTGGTGTAGACGTCGACCGAACCGGTGTGGCGGTTGGCCCAGCGGTTGCCGATGCCGAAAACGAAATCGGCTTCGAGCATCGTGGCATTGCCATAGCGGTGCGAGGTCTGCAGCCCGCACATGCCGGCCATCAGGCGGTGGTCGTCGGGGATCGCACCCCAGCCCATCAGCGTCGGAATGACAGGCACGCCGGTGACCTCGGCGAACTCGATCAGCAGATCGGACGCATCGGCGTTGATGATGCCGCCGCCGGCGACGATGACAGGCTTTTCCGCCGCGTTCAGCATCGTCAACGCCTTCTCGGCCTGCGCGCGCGACATTGCCGGCTTGAACGGCACCAGCGGCTCGTAGGCATCGATGTCGAACTCGATCTCGGTCAGTTGCACATCGACAGGCAAATCGATCAGCACCGGCCCCGGCCGCGACGAGCGCATCAGATGGAACGCTTTCTGCAGCGCCATCGGCACCAGATAGGGTTCCATGACGGTGACCGCCCATTTGGCGACGGGTGCGGCGATCGCCGCAATGTCGACGGCCTGAAAATCCTCCTTGTTGAGACGCGCGCGCGGCGCCTGCCCGGTGATGCAGAGGATGGGAATTGAATCGGCAGCGGCCGAATAGAGGCCGGTGATCATGTCGGTGCCGGCGGGACCCGAAGTGCCGATGCACAGACCAATATTGCCCGATCTGGCGCGGGTAAACCCTTCGGCCATATGCGAGGCCGCCTCGACGTGACGCGCAAGGATGTGGCGGATACTGCCCCTCACCTTCAGTGCCGAATAGAGCGGGTTGATCGCAGCACCCGGCACGCCGAAGGCACAGGAGATGCCTTCCTTTTCGAGAACGAGAACCGCTGCGTCGACTGCGCGCATCCTGGCCATGTCAGCCTCCACGGAATTGTTGATAGCCGATGATGCCAGCGCACCAATGATTTTTCAATTTTTTCAGAATATTTTTCCATGTCTAGAAAACAGCTCTTGTCGATTGAATTGATTGGCCTTTTTGTTTTCCATGAATTCGCTTCGTAAATCACTGGAAAACTTTTTCATTGCCTGTTTGGGCGAACAGGGGAAGAATGGCCCGATGGAAACCACCGAAAAACGCCAGCGCGGCCGGCCGCGCGCCTTCAACGGGCCGTCCGAGGCCGCCTCGGTGCAGTCGCTGGACCGGGCGCTGCGCATCCTGGCAATCGTTGCCGATGGCAGCGGCCTGTCGCTGAGCGAGATCGCCGCCAGTTCCGGTCTGCCGGCATCCACCGCCTACCGCATGCTGACGACGCTGGAGAACCACGGCATGGTCGAGTTCGACGGTACCGACCAGCTGTGGTCGATCGGCGTCGAGACCTATCGCATGGGCGCGGCGTTCCTGCGCCGCCGCAAGCTGGTCGACCGCGCCCGTATCGTCATGCAGGAATTGATGGAGAAGACCGGCGAGACCGCCAATCTCGGCGTCGCCGAGGACGATTGCGTCGTCTTTGTCAGCCAGGTCGAGACGCATCAGGCGATCCGCGCCTTTTTCCGGCCGGGCACGCGCAGCTCCTTCCATGCCTCGGGAATCGGCAAGGCGGTGCTGGCGCATCTCGAGCCGGAACGCGTCGCCACCATCCTGCGCCGGGCCGGGCTGGAGCGCTTCACCGAAAACACGCTGTCCGATATCTCGGCGCTCGCCCGCGACCTGGTGACGATCAAGCTGCGCGGCTGGTCGGTAGACGACGAGGAGCGGCATCCGGGCATGCGCTGCGTTGCCGCCGCCATCTTCAATGAGTTCGGCGAGCCGATCGGCGGCGTTTCGGTTTCCGGGCCGACGGTGCGGGTAACGCCGGAACGGCTGGCCGAGATCGGCCCGGTTGTGCACGATGCGGCGGCGGAGGTGACAAGGATGATCGGCGGGCTGCCGACCCCTCCCGGCCTTCGCAGCGAACCGAGCGCATGGCAGCGCTGACCAGCGTCGAATGGTGCGACATCTGCCAGGATGGCCAAAGCTAGGCCCCGGGCACCGCGCTCTTGGTCGATAGGTCATAGAAATCAAGCAGCATCGCCAGCCCAACTCCGCAGGCGGTGAAGATGAGGCCGGCAATGAAGATACGATTGGCGCGTTCATAAACGCGCCGTTGTAGAGACGTTAAGTCGAGCAGCAACCGCAGCGCTCGTATCTGCAGGGCAATGCCGATCAAAATCGGCACGACGGCGGCCAGGTGATAGATTTCCCAAGGTATCGGGTTGGCGGCCCAATGCGTGATGAAGCCCAGCGAGAACGCCAGCAGGATGCCGACGGTGGTGATTGTGCCGTTGCGGAAAACCGTCTCGATCGGCTCTTCGTTCGGATCGTGCTCGCCCAAGCGCCCTCTCCCTGTTTCGCTATCGGTGCAGACTAGGCTGTTGGGAAATCGCTGTATACTGCCGGGTTCCTGGTGAAATCGGAGACAAATGATAGCTAAATTGCTTGGAGACTGAAGCTGGCGCTGCCCCTCATTGCCCTGCCGGGCATTTCTCCCCGTATAGTGACGGGGAGAAAGAAGCTGACCGCGACCTTGGCGCCCTCTTGCAGCGCTGGAGACTGCCGAAGTCATCGCCGAGAGCGTCCCTTCTCCCCGTCACTATACGGGGAGAAGATGCCGGCAGGCAGATGAGGGGCAGCGCCGACACTGATAGTCAGTCGATTTCGACAGGAAGCCTATCGCCGAACAACAGAAAAAGGGCCAGTGGGGCGCCCTTCCGGTTGCATGAAACGGTCACGTCCTCCCAAGCTGGCATCGTGGCCCTCAAAGCCAGCAGCGATGGCGATAGCCGTCGTAGCCGACATAGGTGTCCGAGTACGGGTCGTAGCTCTGGTAGCGATTGAGGCAGCGCCGGACGTGCCAGGAGCCGCCGTCTTCCTCGATATAGACGGTGCGCGGCTGGGCCAGCGCGCTGCCGAGCAGGAAGCCGCCGACACCTGCGGCAATGCCGATGCCGAGGTGCTTGTGCTTGTGATGGGCGGCCGACGGCTGAACGGTGCCGACCAGCATGGCGGCGGCGACGGTGGTGGCGACGAGGCCGGAAACGATGGTGTGCTTGAACATGACGATCTCCTTGTTGTGGGAGGCGATCCAACCGCCTCTTGATCATAAGTCGTCGTAACAAGGAAAAAGGTTCGAAGGTCCTTTTGGATTTTTTCTCGGCGGGAGAAATCGCGCGGTCTGATGCGCGACCACGAACGGTCGCGCCGTCGACAGTTCACCGGAACAACCGGCAGGCCTCAGCCCATGCCGGTGATATGGCGAAGCCAGAAGGCGAGCGCGATGAAGCCGATGATGGTGGTGACGCCGGTCCAGTCGATATTGGCGTGCTTCAGGTCCTTGATGAGCTTCACCAGGAGAACCCAAGCCACGACGACGAGCGGGAGAATGATGACAAACCTGATCATGCGACAGCCTCGCTGATGCGATTGCACCTTCGATCAATATAGGAAGCGAATTGGCCGTTTTCAGGACGCCTTGGCGGCAGAACCGGCGCGTTCGCGGCGGCCGAAAACGGAGTTTTGTCTTTACTGGCGCGGCAAATATGGTAACCGGAGCGCCGTGCCCTTGTAGCTCAGCTGGTAGAGCAGCGGTTTTGTAAACCGAAGGTCGGCGGTTCGATTCCGTCCGGGGGCACCAGCAAGCAAGGATTGCTTGCGAGGACTTCCCAACGCGCATCGATATCTGGTCATCCCCGATTTCCACAGGGTCGGGCCGTCAAGAGCGGTGGCACATCAATTCAAACGCATATAACCCCATCGGAAACCATGGGAGTTTCCGTTGGAGCAGAAACGCACGACCGCCCCCTTCATCAACGGGATGTTTGGCGGCCTTATCGTCTTCGCCTTCGCGTTTGGTTTTCGTTTGCTGACAAGTCCCGACCCCGATCCAACATCAAGAGCAACGACAAGCCTTTCGGTACTGGCCTTCGCCATTTGTTTCGGCGCAGCCTTCCTGCGCGAGCACCGGCGCCAGATTGCCGCCGCCAGAGAATATCTTAGCCGCCCAAGAACGTTTTAGGGCCACGCGTTCCGTCCCCGTCGGGGAACCACAAACGTCGCGTGAACTTGCCGGCTTAATCTGAGGCCAGATTGCGCTTTGGCATCTCATACCAAGAGACGGAGACGCCCATTAGTGCCTGGCCCTTACAGCCATCATTTCGGCCCCTCTCCGGCTCAGGGCCATTTAACAGCATTCGATTAAATTGCCCCTGTGTATATTAGCACTCGCTCAATTAAGCGCGCCGACAATGCCCCGTGTGGCGGGCCAAACCAACGGGTGTTGTCATGCGAAGCGATTTCGCCGCGGCGCGCGAGCTTTTGGAGTGCGCACAAAACCGCCTCTGCGGCGCAGATGAAACGAGCCGACGCGTCAACGAGGTCCTCGACGCGCTGATTGAAGAAATAGCCATCGCGGAATTCCGCAAGGCGCCACTGACGGTCGTGCCGTTTCCGCGTGCGCGGCCGCCCAAGCATGTTCGATAGAGCGCTGATCGCCCGGTGTTTCCGCAATCGCCCGTTGGAGCGTCGTTGAACGACCAAGCCTTTGACGATAGAGTTGCCGGGCATTGGTGCTCTGAAACTCCGGAGCCGATCCATGTCACGCTGTGGAGATGTCTACGAGAACAAGGTGACCGGCGAATATGCGGTCATCCTGCGTGGCACCGAAGACCGCGGCCAGGGACCTGGCATCGCTCATCTGACCGCCCGGCCGGGAGCCGCAGTGGTGGGCGAGCACTTCCACCCGAACCTGACGGAACGGTTTACCGTCCTCCGTGGCCGTCTCGACGCTTGCATCGCCGGGAAGACTTTGTCCCTGGAGCCTGGCCAATCCGCCACGGTCGAAGCAGGCGTCGCACATGATTGGTGGAACAGCAGCAAAACCGAAGAAGCGCATGTCCTGGTCGAAGTCGACCGGGCGCCAGGTGCGGACAATGTCGACCCGAACCGTTTCGAGCTGCTGATCGGCATGCTCTTCGGCCTGGCCAATGCCGGCAAGGTGGACAGAAAAGGTAGACCTTCGCCGCTTCAGGCAGCAGTCATCGCCAGGGAATTTGCCGACGTGATCGTCTTCACGCACCCGCCACCTGCGATTCAGCGAGTGGCGCTGGCGATCCTGGCGCCACTCGGCCATCTGCTTGGCTATCACGCGATCGACCCCGTCTACTGCAAGCCGCACGGGCATGTCATGCCGGCTCCTGAAATCCTCGCTCGAGCAGGCCTAACGGCTGGGTGATCCGGGTCCATACTAGGCGCCCGGCATTTTTATCGGCAGGATGCTGCCATGTCGCGAACTCTGATCGTGGTTGGTCTCAGCATAGTTGCCATAGGCCTGCTGTGGCCTTGGTTGGCTCGGACCGGCCTTGGCAGGCTGCCCGGCGATATCGTGATCGAGCGTGAGAACTTCAGGCTTTATGTCCCTATCACGACGGGGATACTGGTCAGCATCGTGCTCTCGGCCATTCTATGGCTGATCAACCGTTAGGCGATGCTCCGACTGCGGCGATTTGTGTTGCAGGCCCAACTCGCCCTTGATCTTCTTACACTCCGATCGCCGCCACCAATATCCTGTTCTGCCTGCGTATCGCCGTGCGCAGTTCGGCAATCCTCGCCTCCTCGCGCTTCACGAATTC
Source organism: Mesorhizobium sp. M0018 (assembly GCF_040323955.1). NCBI lineage: Bacteria > Pseudomonadati > Pseudomonadota > Alphaproteobacteria > Hyphomicrobiales > Phyllobacteriaceae > Mesorhizobium > Mesorhizobium sp. M0018. The sequence goes on from NZ_JAMYVL010000013.1 coordinate 13,692, forward strand.
GATGAACATCATGTTCATGTTGTTGAAGATGAGTTCGCCGAGTGCCGGCCCGTCGATGTCGCGGCGCACCAGGCCGAGCGCCTGCAGGCGGACGATCAGCGCGCGGATCTGCTCGGTCAGGGCGCGGTCCAGCCCGGTATAGGCCTGGCCGAACGGGCTGTCGGGCAGTTGCGTCGAGATCGCCATCGCCTGCCGCCACATCTCCTTGCTGAGATAATGCAGCGAGTGCTCGATATAGATGCCGAGCAGCGTATCCAGCGCGTCGCCGACATTTGCCGGCGGGTTGGCGACGACGCCGCGCCCGGCATTCAGCACCTCGTTGACCTCCATCGAGACGATGGCGCCGAGGATGTCGCCCTTGTTCTGGTAGTAATTGTAGATGGTGCCGACCGAGACTTCGGCCTGCGCCGCGATGGTCTCGATCTTGGCGCCTTCATAACCGGCATCGCGGAAAAGCGCCGCCGCCGCCTCGATGATGCGGCGGTGCCGATCCGCCTTCTGCCTTGCCCGCAATCCGCTCATAACGGCTGTTTGCCACAAAAACAGAATTGACTCAATTTTAGAATTGGTTCAATTTTTCCTACAAGCCAAAAAGGCAAGGGAGAACACTCGATGTCCGTCAATCCAAAGACCCCCAATCCAACCGTCAGGAATCCGCTTTCCGTTCTGAAGAGCCATCTCCAAGGCGCATGTGCCGCGGCAGCACTGCTGCTGGCGACGGGCAGCCTCGCTCAGGCGCAGGATCTCAACGCGCTGATCTGGTGCGATCACGCCGATCCGGCGCTGCTGCAGCCGTTCGAGGAAGCGAACGGCGTCAAGGTCAATGTCAAGGAGTTTGAAGGCACGGGCGCCGGCCTAGCGATCGTCGAACAATCGCAGCCCGGCGACTGGGACGTGATGGTGATCGACAGCATCGACATACCGCGCGGCGTCGAAAAAGGCCTGTTCGAGCCGCTGCCGGAAGACAAGCTGCCGCTGGCCGATCTGTTTCCGCAGGTGAAGATGGACAGCTCCACCGTCGTTGACGGCAAGCGTTACGGCATCACCGAAAAGTTCGGCTACAACACGATCGGCTACAACAAGACCAAGGTCGACCCGGCCGACATGCAGTCGCTTGCCGCGCTGACCGGCGACAAATACAAGGGCAAGATCGCCATCTACGATTATTACCTGCCGGTCATCGGCATGGCCGCACTGGCGATCGGCAAGAAGACGGCGGACCTGACCGAAGCCGACGTTCCCGCCATCAAGGAAGAGCTGCTCAAAATGAAGGCCAACGCCAAGCTGGTCGGCGAAGTGACCGCCAGCCAGACGGCGCTGGCGACCGGCGAGGTCGACATTCTGGTCGGCGGCGGCGAATGGGTGACGGCGGGGCTGGCCAAGGAAAACCCTGCCCTGGACTTCTCTATCCCGAAAGAAGGCGCCGTGCTGTGGTCGCAGTCGCTGGCAATGTTCAAGGATTCCAAGAACAAGGAGCTGGCGCTTAAATTCATCCAGTACATTATGAGCCCCGAAGGCCAGGCGCGGCTCGCCACCTCGTCCTGCTATTGGGGCATGCCGGCCAACAGCAAGGCGGCGTTGAGCGACGAGCAGAAGAAGATCCTGCGCTTTGACGAGCAGCCGGAATTCCTCGCCCGCGCCCAGTCCTATCCTGCGCCGAACGCCGACCTCGACAAGAAGATGCAGGACGTCTGGACCGAAATGCTGCAGGCGCAATGACCGGCTGCCGGTCGTGAACGCCGTCAACAGTGGGCGTGCCCTGCCCTGGGCGCTGGTCACGCCGGCGCTCGGCTGGACGCTGCTGTTCTTCGTGCTGCCCTTCGTCGCCATGGCGGTATCCAGCCTGACGGCACATGAAGGCGGCGGCTTCACGCTGTCCAACTACAGCCAGTTCTTTGCCAATCCGTCCTACTGGCAGGCGATGGTGAACTCGCTGCAGGTCACAGCGATCGTCACCGTGATCTCCGTGCTGCTCGCCTATCCTTTTGCCTGGATCCTGGCCGAGCAGGTGCCGGAGCGCTGGCAGCGGCTGGCGCTGATGCTGGCAGTGCTGCCGTTCTGGACCTCCTATGTCGTGCGCTCCTATTCGTGGCTGCTGGTGCTGGCGCAGAACGGCGTCGTCAACCATGCGTTGACCGGCTCCGGCCTGTTCAGCGAACCGCTGCAGCTCGCCAATACGCGGCTGGCCACCGTCATCGGCTTCGTGCATTTCTTCGTCATGCTGTTGACGCTGACGATCTTCGCCAATCTGAAGCAGCTCAGCCCCAGCTATCGCAAGGCCGCCGCCGACCTCGGCGCCGGGCCGGTTCGGACTTTCCTGCATGTCGTTCTGCCGCTGACGCTCCCCGGTATCATGGTCGGCGCCTTCCTCACCTTCGTGCTGTGCATCGGCGACTACATCACGCCGCAGATCCTCGGCGGCAACAACGAGCTTTTGATGCCGCAGCTCGTCATGATGCAGATCGGCCGGCGCGGCGACTTTCCGCTCGCTTCGGCGTTGTCGATCATCCTGATGGCGGTGGTCACCATTGCCTATCTCGCCTGCTCCCGCTGGCTGAAGATCGAGCGGGCCTGACCATGCGCGCGCTCATCCGCCTCGTCTCCGGCCTTTACGCCATCGCAATCTACGGCTTCATCTTTCTACCGGTCATCGTTCTGGTGCTGTTTTCGCTGCAGGCAACGTCGTTTCCGATCCCGCCCTTCACCGGACCGTCGCTGCGCTGGTACGAGGCCGTGCTCGCCGACACGCGGCTGACTTCGGCTCTGGTCAATTCGCTGCTGGTGGCGGTCGTCTCCTCGGCTGCCGCCGTCACGTTGGGCTTTCTCTCCGCCTGGGGTTTTGCGCGCTTCGCTTTGCCGGGCTCGGGCCTGATGCGCGGGCTGATCACCTTGCCCTTGACCGTCAGCTATCTCATCATCGGCATGGGGCTGCTGGTGCTGTTCAACTGGGCCGGCGTGCCGAAGTCGCTTACTGCCGCCGGCATCGGCCACGTCGTGATCAACCTGCCACTCTGCTTTGCCATCGTCTACAGCCAGATGGGCGACCACCAGATCAACATCGAGCGCGCCGCGCGCGACCTCGGCGCGCCCGAATGGAAGGTGCTGCTGCTGATCACCGTGCCTGTCATGGCACCGGCGATCTTCGCCGGTTTCTTTCTGTCGATGACCTTCTCCTGGGACGAATTCGTCATCTCGTTCCTATTGACGCGCTTCGATACGACGCTGCCGGTCGAGATCTGGAACCTGCTGCGCTCCGGCCTCAATCCCAAGACCAACGCCGTCGGCTCGCTGGTCTTCGCCGTCTCCATCGTGCTGGTGGTATTGTTCGAGCTGATGCTGTTGCGGAGGAAGCCGGCTTGAGTGCGCCACTAGTCGATATAAGCTCCGTCTCGCATCGCTTCGGCCAGCATACCGTGCTGAAGAACGTCTCGCTGACGATCGAGCCTGGCAGCTACACGATCCTGCTCGGGCCGTCCGGCTCCGGCAAGACGACGCTTCTGTCCATCCTCGGCGGCTTCGTCACGCCGAGCGAGGGCAAGGTGCTGATCCGCGGCGAGGACTGCACGGCCGTGCCACCGGCGAAGCGGCCGACGACGACCGTGTTCCAGGATTATGCGCTGTTCCCGCATATGAGCGTCGGCAGCAATGTCGGCTTCGGGCTGCGCATGCGGGGTGTCGATGCCGCAACCCGGGCAGCAAGGGCGCGCGAGGCGCTGGCGCTGGTCGGGCTGGCCACCGCCTTCGACAAGAAGCCGCACCAGCTTTCCGGCGGTCAGCGGCAGCGCGTGGCACTGGCGCGCGCCCTGGTGGTCGAGCCGGCGGTGCTGTTGCTCGACGAGCCGCTCGGCGCGCTCGACCTGAAATTGCGCCGGCAGATGCAGGACGAATTGAAGGCGATCCAGAAACGCGTCGGCACCGCCTTCTCCACGTCACTCACGATCAGGAAGAGGCGATGGCGCTGGCCGATCATTGCGTGGTGATGAATGACGGGCGCATCGAGGACGAAGGACCGCCCGAGCGCGTCTATGCACGGCCAGCGACGCGCTTTTCCGCGACTTTCATGGGCGAAAGCACACTGTTATCGGGAACGGTGACCGAGGCGAAGAGCGGCAAAATCACCGTCACCACGAAGCTTGGGTCGCTCTCGCTGCCCGGCACATTGCCGCCCGGCTTGGCCGTTGCGCTGGCCATCCGCCCGGAGCATCTTGTTCTCGGCGCTGCAGGCGGTGCTGTGGCGCTTGGCATGGTCAAGGTCAGCGACGTCGTCTTCCAGGGCAGCTTCAAGCGTGTGCTGGGGACCTCCACGACCGACCCGGCGCTGCACTTCATCGCCAAGGTCGCGGCCGCATCGGCCGTCCAGCCGGGCGACGTTGTCGCGGTATCGTGCGATGCTGGCGACATCATCCTGCTTGCGGACCAAACATGAGCACGCTTCCAATCATCGACGCTCCTGACTGGTACGAAACTATCCGCATGGGCGATGGCGTGACGCTGATCCACGAGCCGTGGATCAAGCCGTTCTTCCGCTGCAACATCTGGCATGTGCGCGGCCGCGACCGCGATCTTCTGTTCGACACCGGCCTCGGCCATTTCAGTCTGCGCCGCCTCGTGCCGCTGGTCACGGAGCGCAAGCTCACCTGCGTGGCCAGCCACACCCATTTCGACCATATCGGCTGCCATCACGAATTTCCCGACCGCTGCGTGCACCCGGCCGAGGCCGAAATCCTCGCCGATCCACGCAACGAATGGACGGTTGCCGACCGCTATGCCACTGACGAGATGTTCGACGGCATGCCGCAAGGCTGGGACACCAAGCGCTACCAGATCCTGCCCGCACCAGCCGGCCGGTTGCTCGAGCAAGGCGACATCGTCGATCTCGGCGACCGTGCCTTCGAGGTCATCCACACGCCCGGCCATTCACCCGGCGGCATTGCGCTCTACGAAAACAGGACGGGCATCCTGTTTTCCGGCGACATCATCTATGACGGCCCGCTGATCGACGACGTCTATCACTCCGATATCGACGATTATGTCGAAACGCTGCTGCGCATGCGCGATCTCGATGTCTCGGTCGTGCACGGCGGCCATTTCCCGAGTTTCGGCAAAGTTCGCTATCGCCAGCTTGTCGACGAGTATCTCGCGCAAAAGCGCCAGGCCGGCTGCCATCTGTTGCAAGCCCGATAAGCACTGGCGCTGTGGCGTCAAAGCGCCCTTTGCGGACAGGGTGTCCCCGCCGCGTCGCCGCAGCGCGAGGCCGTGGGCTCGGGTCTAAAGCTCTTTTCCTCCGCCTGGCGCACCAGTTCCGCGAAAGCCAGGGCAAAACTTGCCAGCATCAGGAAGACAATAATCAAGCGTGCCAGCGGCAATAGATCGGCCTCGACTGGTTAGCCCCCACGCCGCCCGTCCGCTGCCGGCTAACATGATCGATATGGCTTTACGAGAGTTTAAGGCGAGTCTTAACCATCACATCATTTTGTCCTCCGACATGATGCGCGAGTGCGGCTTGTTTGGTCGCCATCTCCAGGCACCTCCCTCCCTTTGCAGAAATGCCCACCCATGCTAACCCGGCGCTGGCGCGGCCCAGCAACCGGTCGCCGCCAATCGGTCGCCAGACGGTCGTCGCCAATCGGTTGTCGTTGAGAGCCATGAGCAAAACCGCCAGCCGTTTCGCCTTCGTCTCATCCGGTACAGCCGACGCCAATGCAGCGCTGGAAAGCCTCTCTGCGCGTTACGGCCAGGCCTCCGTCGAAGAAGCCGGGATCGTCGTGGCGCTCGGCGGCGACGGCTTTCTGCTGCAGACCCTGCGTGAGACGATGAGCACGGGAAAGAAGGTCTACGGCATGAACCGTGGCACCATCGGTTTTCTGATGAACGAATACCGCGCCAGCGGCTTGACCGGGCGCATCGCGGCGGCCGTTGCCGAAACGATCCGTCCGCTGGAGATGCAGGCGGTGACGGCCGAAGGCGAGACGATTTCGGCGCTCGCGATCAACGAGGTCGCGCTTTGGCGCCAGTCGTACCAGACGGCCAAGATCCGCATCACCGTGGATGGGCAAGAGCGGCTAGAGGAATTGCACTGCGACGGCGTGATGATTGCGACGCCGGCCGGCTCGACCGCATATAATCTGTCGGCGCACGGGCCGATCCTGCCGCTCGACGCTCCGCTGCTGGCGCTGACCCCGGTCAGCCCGTTTCGTCCGCGCCGCTGGCGCGGCGCGCTGCTCTCCAACAAGGCGATCGTGCGTTTCGACATTCTGGAGCCGGAAAAGCGGCCGGTGAATGCCGCCGCCGACCACACCGAGGTCAAGGCGGTGACGACGGTCACGGTGAGGGAATCGCCGACGGCAACGGCGACGCTGCTGTTCGATCCCAACCATTCGTGGAACGAGCGCATTCTCGCCGAACAGTTCAGGTATTGAACAGACCGTGCAAATAAAAACCCGGCACGAGGCCGGGTTCCTATTTGACAACACAAGTGTTGCGGCGGCCGATCGTTGCGATCAGAACTTGTAATTCAAGCCGATGACTCCGGTGTGTATGCGGACCTTTGCTTCGACATTCAGGCCGGTGTCGACTGTATAATCGCTCTTGCCCAGATCGAAATATTTGTATTCGCCCTTAAGCGACCAGTGATCGGTAAAGGCATATTCCAGGCCCGCGCCCAGGGTCCAGCCTGCTCTGGTTTTCGAGGTGCCGTTGGTCCCGATCGGACCGCTTGTGCTAATCTCAACCCTGCCGAAGCCGAGACCGCCGGTACCGTAGATCAGCAGCCTATCCATCGCATAGCCAATTCGGCCACGCAGCGATCCGAGCATCTTTACATCGGAATCGCAAGAGAAGGTGGGGTTCGGACAGTCCGTGCCGCCATCGATATGGGCGGCCGAGATGTCCGCCTCGACGCCATAGACTATATTTCCGCTCTGGAAATTGTAACCGGCCTGGACGCCGCCCAGGGCGCCGCTGCCATCATGATCAGCCGTCCCGCCACCAGTATATTCCCAGTCTACTTTGCTGCTGCCACCGCCGACATGTGCGCCTAGATAGAGGCCCGTCCAGTTATACGTTGATGCGACCGGCAACTCCACGACATCGGCCGCGATCGCCGGAGTCAAGGCCGCTGCCAGAAACGCAGCGGAGAGAAAAGCTTTCTTCATAATGTGGCCCCCCTAGCCAAGAAAATGGATGAATCGTTTGTGGCTAGTTTTCTGAGTTATTTCAAATCTCAAATGATACTTTGGCGTGTGGTCAGAATGAATGCACCCTGGCGTTGCTGATCTGCAACACCTGCGCTGATGCGAGAATGTCGCCTTGCTGAACAGCGGGCCATCGACGAGCGGTAACCATCGCGATTAAGCTTACGGCTTCACAATCGCACCAATGCCGCCCGTTTGTGTTGACAAATCGTGGGCTTGCGCCTACCTGCAATACCAATCTTGCAGGCGCGCGGCGCTTGCCGCGACTGCATATGTTGCGCCCCCGAACCAGCCAAAGACAGCCAAACTTGTCCTCAGACACCCAGATCGCTCAAGAAGCGTTGACCTTCGCAGACCTCGGCCTGTCGCCGAAGGTCCTTTCCGCAGTTACCGATGCCGGCTACACCGAGCCGACGCCGATCCAGGCTGGTGCTATCCCGCACGCCTTGCTCGGCAAGGACGTGCTGGGCATTGCCCAGACCGGCACCGGCAAGACGGCGTCCTTCGTCCTGCCGATGCTCACCCGGTTGGAAAAGGGCCGTGCCCGCGCCCGCATGCCGCGCACGCTGATCCTCGAGCCGACGCGCGAGCTCGCCGCGCAGGTCGAGGAAAACTTCGTCAAATACGGCAAGAATCACAAGCTCAACATCGCACTGCTGATCGGCGGCGTGTCCTTCGACGAGCAGGACAAGAAGCTCGAGCGCGGCGCCGATGTGCTGATCGCGACCCCCGGCCGCTTGCTCGACCATCGCGAGCGCGGCAAGCTCCTGCTCAACGGCGTCGAGATCCTCGTCATCGACGAGGCCGACCGCATGCTCGACATGGGCTTTATCCCCGACATCGAGCGTATCTGCGAGATGATCCCGTTCACCAGGCAGACGCTGTTCTTCTCGGCGACGATGCCGCCGGAAATCACCAAGCTCACCGAGAAATTCCTGCACGCACCGGTGCGCGTCGAAGTGTCGAAGGCAGCATCGGCCGCCACCAACATCATCCAGCGGCTGGTGAAATCCGGCCCGAAACCCTGGGACAAGCGCGAGACGCTGCGCAATCTGATGAAAGCCGAGGATGCCGAGCTGAAGAACGCCATCATCTTCTGCAACCGCAAGATCGAGGTATCGGAGCTGTTCCGCTCGCTGCTGAAATATGACTTCGACGCCGGCGCCCTGCACGGCGACATGGACCAGCGCGCGCGCATGCAGATGCTGGCCAATTTCCGTGACGGCAAGCTGCGCTACCTCGTTGCTTCGGATGTCGCGGCGCGCGGCCTCGACATTCCCGATGTCAGCCATGTCTTCAATTACGACGTGCCGATCCACGCGGAGGATTACGTCCACCGCATCGGCCGTACTGGCCGCGCCGGGCGCTCGGGCAAATCCTTCACCATCGCGACCAAGTCGGACACCAAATACATCGACGCCATCGAGCGGCTGATCGGCACGAAGATCGAGTGGCATGACGGCGATTTGTCGACGGTCGTTGCCAGCGAAGGCGGCGAGGATGAGGCCCCGCGCCGTGGCCGCGGTGCGCCACGCCGTGCCGGCCGCAAGGACGACGCCAAGGACAGGGGCGAGCGCAAACCGCGTGAACGCCACGCCAGGCGCAGCGAAGAAGCAGCGCCGGAAGCAGTTAGCGAGGAACAGCCGGTCGTGGCCGAAGCCACCGTCGCCGACATCGACGAGCGACGTACCCGCAAAGAGGCGATCCGCTCGGAAAACAGCGAGCGCCAGGCGTCATCTGAACGCAAGGCTTCGCCCGATCGCAACGAACGGCGCGCGCCGGAACGGGGCGACACCAGGCCGCAGCGCGAGCGCCCTGCCCGCCAGCGCCAGGAAGACAATGACGCGACCGTCGGCTTCGGCGACGACATGCCGGCCTTCATGCGGATCGTGGCCAAGGTCTGACACGGCTCGCGCGCGGCCCCGCCGACGCGCGAAGCACCCTCTTTTGAGAAGTACTGCTCTCGGTAATCTTGTGGCGTTGCTGCGAGGCGGTCGATTTTGGTGCTGCCGGCGATCCGTATGCCGCTAGGCTCGCTATGTAGCTAAAGATCCCTGAGCTCCAGGCGGGATGCCAGCAGGTCCAGAAAAGCGCGAACTTTGGCTGAGGACGACCTGCCTTCCGGCCACACGGCGTGTATCGGCACCGGCACCGGCTCGAATTCGGTTAGAACCAGTTCCAGGCGGCCATCGTCCACCAGGTGCTTTACCTGCCAAAGCGGCGAGTAGCCCAGACCCAATCCGTGAACCGCGGCCGCATAGATCGATATCATCAAATTCGACCGGAAGGTGCCCGCGACCTTCACCGGCCGGGGCTTGCCTTCAATCTGAAACATCCATTCGCCTGGGCGGCCGTCGACGGTTCGTACGATGCATTGATGCTCACGCAATTCGAGCGGATGGGCCGGTCGGCCGTGTTGCTGGAAGTAGGCAGGTGCGCCGAACACCACGCGCCGCAGCGCGCCCAGGCGCTTCGCACGTAAATTGGAATCCGGCAAATTGCCGATTCTTACCGCCAGATCGAGACCCTCGGCATCGAGATCGACAAATTCATCGGAAAGCTTGAGGTCAACCTCGACCCGGGGATATGTCCGCATATAGTCGGCGATAACCGGCACGAGGAAGTCCGGGCCGAACAGCACCGGGGCACTGACACGCAGGATGCCCGATGGCTCAGACCGTCGATTGGCCGCCTGAAGCCTGGCTTCGTTAATTTCCTCGACGGCGGGTTTGATGCGCTGGAAAAAGGCCGCTCCGGCTTCGCTCGGCGTCGAGCGGCGTGTCGTCCTGTGCAGAAGCTCGACCCCGATTGATTCCTCCAATGTCGCCAGGGACCGGCTGACCGACTGCAGTGAGCGGTTCAGCCGGCGTGCGGCAGCCGTCAGACTGCCATGCTCGACAATGGCAATGAAGGCTTCGAAATCATCTATCCGGCTCATCGCTCATCGCTCCTTTCTACCGAAAATCGGGAGAAACTATCGCAACATCGATCAATTGTAACGAAGTTCGCTAGATTTTATCTTCCCTGCACAGGCCGAAAGGCAGACTCGAAGGAAGGAGATCGTCATGCGAACACCCAGTCCAACGGTCCTGGTCGTAGGCGCCGCAGGCCGCGTTGCCGGTTTGGTGGTGCCTGAACTCGTCCGCCGCAATGCCAGGATTCGGGCGCTTGTTCGTGACGCCGCGAGTGCCGAAAAAGCCCGGAAAGCCGGCGCATCCGAGATCGCGATCGGAGATCTGCGCAACCATCGGAGCCTTGAGCAGGCCGTGGAAGGTGTCGACGGTGTCTTTCACATCGGACCGGCCTTTGCTCCCGACGAAGCCGCCATGGGGGTTGCCATGGTTGAGGCAGCGGCGCGAGCAGGCGTTCGAAAATTCGTCTTTTCGTCGGTGATCCAGCCGACCAATACGAGGCTGGAAAACCATGCAAGCAAGGTACCCGTTGAAGCTGCCCTCTATTCGACGAACATGGAGTACACCATTCTGCACCCGGCCAATTTCATGCAAAATATCTCGGCGGCCTGGCCGTCCGTCGTCGAGCACGGCGTTTTCGCCGAGCCGTTTCCAAGGACGGCGAAGCTCGCCCGCGTCGACTATCGCGATGTGGCTGAAGTGGCGGCAATCGCATTGACCGAAGCGCGTTTGTCCTATGCGACCCTCGAGCTGTGCGCCGACGGTATGCACAGCCGCGAAGAGGTCGTCGCCATGATGAGCGAAGCGCTTGGCCGGCCGGTTTCGGCGGGCGAGCCGACATTTCAGGACTGGGCGGCGAAGGCCCGCCTTCCCTATACCGACCGGCAGTTGCAGATGCTGGCCAAAGTACACAGCCACTACGCCAAATACGGCCTCGGCGGGAACAGCCTGACGTTGCGTGCCGCGCTTGGCCGCGAGCCGCGTTCGCTGCGAAGCTTCATTCGGGAATTGGCGCTGCAGACGGCATATGCCGCCTGATCGTCCTCACAGTAACGCTGACGCACATTTTTTCTGATTGGGAGATTTCGATGCAAGCATCACCGGATCGAGCCTTCAAGTTGAGAAAGCTGCCGCCCTCCTACGGCGCGGTGGTGATGCCGTTGGTTCTTTCGATTCTGATGTCCTCGATTGTCTCGGCGGTTTCGACGGCAATCGGCGCAGGCTGGACAAACGGGTTTATAGCGGCCTGGAGCTATGCATGGGGCGCTTCATGGCTTGTCGCGTTTCCCAGTCTGCTGATTGTGCTTCCGATCGTGCGTCGGATCGTTGCCGCGATTGTCGATCAGCCGGCCCGGTCCTGACATCACGAACGAAGGGTGCCGGCGGCCGGAGGGCCGGCATAGCCATTAGAGCGGCCCCTTGCGGGGCTGCGGCCGGTTCGTGCGCTTGCCTCAGGTAAGCGGCGACAGCTGGATCTCGACGCGGCGGTTCTGAGCCCGGCCGGCAGCGGTCGCGTTGGAGGCGATCGGACGCGTCTTGCCGAAGCCGGTGACGGCGAAGCGGCGGGAATCGACACCCTGTCCGGACAGATAGTTGGCGACCGCCAAAGCACGGCGCTGCGACAGGTCGAAATTGTGCTCGTCGCTGCCGGTCGAGTCGGTGTGGCCGAACACGTCGACGGTGGTCTGGCGGAACTTTTTCAGCACAAGGGCCACCGAATTCAGCACCGGATAGAAACCGGCCTTCACCGCGTCCTGGTCGACGTTGAAGGTGATGTCGGACGGCATATTGAGGATGATCTGATCGCCGGAGCGGGTGACGCTGACGCCTGTGCCCTGAAGCTGTCGGCGCAGTTCGGCCTCGTTCTGGTCCATGGTGGCACCGATGGCACCGCCGGCAAGCGCGCCGATGCCCGCGCCGATCAGCGCGTTGCGGCGGTCGTTACCGCCGGCAAGCATGCCGAGCCCGGCACCCGCCAAAGCACCGAGACCGGCGCCGGCAGCGGTGTTGGAAACCTTCTGTTCCCCGGTGTAGGGATCGGTGGTGCATGCGCTCACGAGCACAGCCGTCGCCACGACGGCGAGCACAATCTTTTTCATATGGTGGTCCCTCTCCATTCCACGGCCGCGCAACGGCGCACCGCATCAGCCCTTCCAGCGACTTGTAACATGAAATGCGGCGAAAAGCGGACCAGCAAAAGCCGCTGCCGCGGCTTTCCCCGGCTCAATTCCACACGCCTGCAGCGGCTCGCGCGACCACCGCAATTCGACCGGCTACCAGAGATTCTTGCCGTCGATGACCACCACTTCGACCTTGTCGAGATCGAAATCGTCGAACAGCCGCGAGTTCACGCTGATCTTCGGATTGTCGAAATTCGGCTCGCCTGTCGACCAGTCCGGCGTCTCGGTGAAGGTGCCACAGCCGCAGGTGGCGCAAAAGCCGTGTTTTATGGTTTTCGATCCCCACTGGTAGAACGAAACATTCTCCGGCGGGCTGGTGAGCCTGAATTGCGATGGGGTGTAATAGGCCCACAACGAACCGCGTTTTGAACAGAAGGAACAGGTGCATCGCGTCACTGTCTGCGGCGCTTGCGAGACCTCGAACGTCGTCGCCTTGCAGTGGCAGCTTGCCTTGATCGTCATGGATTGGTCCCTCACAATGCCGCCCGTAAGCAAAGGCAGCATAAAGAAACGCTCCTGACAACTGCCTGTCAGCGACCTGTGAGCCTGCGATGCACAGGTTAAAAGTGCTGGAGTGCCGACCGAAGGCTCATCGATCCAAAGCCGCCGCACACCCCCGGGTCAGCCCGTCGGCAAGCTTTCGGGCGTCATGCGCTAATAGGACGATGGCGGCACGAACAGGCAGATGGTCTTTCCGTCATTGGCACCGGCAACGGAGCACCAATGATATTCGCCGTCGGGCGAATTCTTGATCCGCTTGTCGCTATAGGCCACGACTTCCCCGGTTCCTTTGATGACATAGCCCTCGGGACGTTCGCTGATCGATGTCTGAGAGACCTCGCGGCAATCATAGCCCGAGCAGCAGGAGAAGGGATAGCTCCAGCCTTGCGGCATGGCCGCGGTCGGCTTGGCATCATGCGCCAGAGCAGGCGCCGCAAATGGAATGGCGGCAGCTATCAAAACCACTGCCGCGACAAGTGAATTCAGGAGTCGGCGCGCCGTGCGGGCGACTGGGGCCGGTCTGGTTGTGAGAGCAGGCATGAGCGCAGTTCCTATCAACGGTTGTCAAGCATTTCGCTTGCCCGTTCCCGGAACGTGTCTTCCCAGTGGCCGGATCGTCAGGTCGCAGATACGCCGCGTCCGGCCATAAATGCTTTTTTCCTCCCCAGCGCATGAATGCTGGGCTGATTCCTTGGTCGGCGCAAGCAATTGCTGTCGCAACCGAACGCCGACCTCTGCAGCCGGAACCAACCTGCCGTCCTGATTGACGAAACCTGGTCAACCCCGGCAGCGGGATCGCCAATAACGGGATTTGGCTCGCGCTGGTTCCAGGCTTGGCACCGGCGGCCCGCGGCATCCGCGTCAAAAGCGGAAATCGATTTTTGAAAAATCCGATGAAAAACAAAGTTGTAGAACGACAGGTAAGTGCAAATTGAGAGCTCGTCACTCTCGCGCGATGGCCGTAACTCTCGCGTGATGAACCCACATTCCTGCCGGATTGGTGCCCGGCGGCCTCAGTCGATATCGGCCACCGTTTCGCCGGCGCCACCTTCGATCCGCTGCGACAGCGAGGCTTCCATGAAATCGTCGAGGTCGCCGTCGAGCACGCTCGACGGGCTGGTGCTCTCGACACCGGTGCGCAGATCTTTCACCAGCTGATAGGGCTGCAGCACGTAGGACCGTATCTGGTGGCCCCAGCCAATATCGCTCTTCGACGCTTCGGTGGCGTTCGCCACCGCTTCGCGCTTCTTCAGCTCTTCCTCGTAAAGCCGCGAGCGCAGCATTTCCCAGGCCTTGGCCTTGTTCTTGTGCTGGGAGCGCTCGGCCTGGCAGGCAACCGCGATGCCGGTGGCGAGATGGGTTATGCGCACCGCCGAATCGGTGGTGTTGACGTGCTGGCCGCCCGATCCCGACGACCGATACGTGTCGATACGGACGTCGGATTCGGAAACGTCGATGTCGATCGTATCGTCGATGACGGGATAGACCCAGACGCTGGCGAAGGAGGTGTGGCGGCGCGCATTGCTGTCATAGGGCGAAATCCGCACGAGACGATGCACGCCCGATTCCGTCTTCAGCCAGCCATAGGCGTTGTGGCCCTTGATCAGCAGCGTGGCCGACTTGATGCCGGCTTCTTCGCCGTCATGCACTTCAAGCACCTCGACCTTGAAGCGCCGGCGCTCGGCCCAGCGCGTATACATGCGCAGAAGCATCGAGGCCCAGTCCTGGCTTTCGGTGCCGCCGGCGCCGGCATGGACTTCCAGATAGCTATCGTTGGCGTCAGCCTCGCCCGACAGCAGCGTTTCGATCTGGCGCGCCTTGGCCTCGCCGCGCATCGAGCGGATTGCCGCTTCGGCCTCCGCGATGACGCCCTCGTCGCCCTCTTCCTCGCCAAGCTCGATCAGGCCGATATTGTCTTCCAGGGCCTGGGTGAGGCCTTTGACCGCGGCAATGCCTTCCTCGAGGCCCTGACGCTCGCGCATCAGCTTTTGTGCTTCCAGCGGCTCGTTCCAGAGGCTCGAATCCTCGGCACGGACGTTCAGGTACTCAAGCCGCTTTATGGCTTGGTCCCAGTCAAAGATGCCTCCTCAGCAGGGTGATCGCCTGCCTGATCTCGTCGACAATATTTTGCGTTTCCGCGCGCATGGCTGGCTGTTCTGTCCTGTTGCTGGATGGCGGTTTGATGGCGCGATACATAGGGACGGCACGGTCTCCTGTAAAGCGCCGGCCCCTGTAATGTACCGGCCCCTGTAAAGCGGAATGGACCGGCTCGACCATCATCGTCAAGCCGGCCCGACCCGATGTAGCGATTGTCAGTAGAGCCCGCCGCCGCCCGACTGGATGGCCTGGTTGGCCTGCGGCGACAGCGCCCCGCCGGTGGCGTTGGAGCCGTCCGCACCCATGCCGATCACCCAGTAGCTGTCGGCGGGACCGGTACCCGGCTTGAAGGCTTCGATGATGGTTCCGGCGTCACCCGCGTTGGCTCGCATGCCGGTCTTGCGATTGATCGCAATCAGCTTCATGCCGTCCGGAACCTTGAAGTCGACATTGGGCGTGCCGTCCAGCGCCACGCGCATGAAATCCTTGAAGATCGGCGCGGCAAGGCCGCCGCCGGTCGCGCCCTTGCCAAGGCCTTTCGGCTGATCGTAGCCCATATAAAGGCCGACAACGAGGTTCGGCGTATAGCCGATGAACCAGGCATCCTTTTCGTCGTTGGTCGTTCCGGTCTTGCCGGCGATGTGACGGCCGAGCTCGTTGATAGTGGCGCCGGTGCCGCGTTGCACGACGCCCTCCATCATCGATGTGATCTGGTAGGCGGTCATCGGATCGAGCACCTGCTCGGAATTGTCGACCAGCTCCGGCTCTGGCTGGTTCTGCCACTCGGCGGCGTTGCAGTTCGAGCAGCCGCGTTCGTCCTGCCTGAAGACGGTCTTGCCGTAGCGGTCCTGGATGCGGTCGATCAGCGACGGCTTGATCGACTTGCCGCCATTGGCCATGATCGAATAGGCCGACACCATGCGCATCACCGTCGTCTCGCCGGATCCCAGCGCCATCGGCAGATACGGCGCCAGGTGGTCGTAGACACCGAAACGCTCGGCATATTCCACGACCAGCTTCATGCCCATGTCGTTGGCAAGCCGCACCGTCATCAGGTTGCGCGATTTCTCGATGCCGGACCGCAAGGTCGCCGGGCCGGCCACCGTTCCGTCGTAATTCTTGGGCGTCCAGGTCGTGTTGCCGCTCTGGATGGTGATCGGCCCGTCCATGATCACGGAGGCGGGCGTATAGCCATTGTCGAGGGCGGCCGAATAGACGATCGGCTTGAACGACGACCCCGGCTGGCGCATGGCCTGCGTCGCCCGGTTGAACTCCGACTGCGCGTAGGAGAAACCGCCGACCATGGCCAGGACGCGTCCGGTATGCGGGTCCATGGCGATCAGGCCACCTTCCACTTCGGGAACCTGGCGCAAGCTGTAGCTGTTGTCCGAGCCGTCGTTCTTCTGCACGAAAATCACGTCGCCTGGCTTCAGCACGTCGGCCGGCGACTTCGCCTTGACGGTCCTGCCGTCGACGACGTGGCGCATGGCGAAGCTCATGTCTTCCTTGCTGACGGTGCCTTCGACGCGGTCCTTGACGATTTCGCCGGAGATCTGGCGCGTCGGCTGCAGGCCGATGGACAGGCCGGTGGCCGAGCTGTCGAGCACGACGGCGAGCGACCATTCCGGCACGTCCTCCAACCGCTTGACGTTGCCCAGCGGCACACCCCAGTCGCCGGAAACGTCGATGCTCGTGACCGGCCCGCGGTAGCCGCGCAGCGTGTCGAACTTCATAAGTCCGTTCTGCATGGCCTTGCGGGCAATCAGCTGCATCTTCGGATCGAGCGTCGTGCGGACGGAAAGGCCGCCTTCGTAGAGCGCATTCTCGCCGTAGCGCGCGATGATCTGGCGACGCACTTCCTCGGTGAAGTACTCCCCGGCGAAGAGATAGTTGCCGGTGCGGCGCGGCGTGACGCCGAGCGGCTCGGCCTTGGCCTTCTCGCCTTCTTCATGCGTGACGTAGCCGTTCTCGACCATCTGGTCGATGACCCAGTTGCGGCGCTCCAAGGCGCGATCGGCATGCTTGAAGGGATGGTAGTTGTTCGGCCCCTTCGGCAGGGAGGCGAGATAGGCGGCTTCGGCCACGGTGAGCTCGTTCACCGATTTGTCGAAATAGGTTAGCGCAGCACCGGCGACGCCATAGGCGCCGAAGCCGAAGAAAATCTCGTTGAGATAGAGCTCGAGAATGCGATCCTTCGAGTAGGCCTGCTCGATGCGGAAGGCGAGGATCATCTCCTTGATCTTGCGCTCGTAGGTCTGGTCTGAAGACAACAGGAAGTTCTTCGCCACCTGCTGGGTAATCGTCGAGGCGCCGACCTGGCGCTTTCCCGAACCAACATTCTGCAGGTTGACGACAATGGCCCGGCCAAGGCCGGTCACGTCGATGCCGGGGTGATTGTAAAAATTCTTGTCCTCGGCCGACAGGAAGGCCGCCTTGACACGATCCGGGATCGCCTGAATCGGCAGATAAAGCCGCCGCTCACGCGCATATTCGGCCATCAGCGCGCCATCCGACGCGTGGATGCGGGTCGTCACCGGCGGCTCGTATTTGGCCAGCACCTCGTAATCGGGCAGGTCCTTCGACAAATGGCCGATATAGATCGCCACGCCCGCCGCGACCAAAAGGGCCAGCGTCGTGCCGATGCCGAAGAAATAGCCAATGAGACGAATCATACCCGCTCCAGTCCTTGGTTCGGGAATTTCCTAAACGAAGCCGCCCTTCACGCAAGCTTTCGGGACGATCCCAAACCGTAATCGCAAAATCCATGTCGCGACCATGTGGGCAAAATACGGCAGCGCGGGATTTCGGTTTCGAATGCCGGAAATAAAAGCACAGGGTGTTGTCGCCGTGCAACGCTGCTTCAGGTTGTGGGCGCCGGCGGACATTTCAGCCTCCGGCCCCCGTTCCGCTCTTGGCCGAAGCAAACAGGGCAACGGCGTTGGTTATGCTCTGGGTCGCCTTGTTGCGCCAATCGGCGCTGAGCAACTGCGCTTCGTCCTTGGCGTTCGACAGATAGCCGAGTTCGACCAGCACGGATGGAACGTCCGGCGCCTTCAGCACCTTGAAGCCGGCAGAACGCTGCGGGTTGTTGATCAGACCGACGCTGGTGGAAAGCTGGCCGACGAGAGTATGGGCGAAGCTCATCGAAAAATTATGCGTCTCGCGGCGGATCAGGTCGATCAGGATATCGGTCACTTCCTTGCTGTCGTCCTTGATCTCCATGCCGGCGAACTGGTCGGAAAGATTTTCACGGTCGGCAAGCGCCTGCGCCTCGGGATCGGAAGCCTTGTCGGACACGGTGTAGACGGTTGCGCCGCGAATGCCCTTGAGGCTGATCGTGTCCGCATGGATCGAGATGAGCAGGTCGGCCTCATGCTGTCGGGCAATGCGCACGCGGTCGTCGAGCCGCAGGAACTCGTCCGTTTCGCGCGTCAGGAACACGTCGTATTTGCCGCTGGCGGCGAGCTTGTCGCGCAGTTCCATGGCAAAGGCGAGCGTCACGTTCTTTTCGACCGTCCCGTTCAGGCCCTCGGCACCGCCGTCGATGCCGCCATGGCCGGGATCGATGACGACGGTGAAATGATGGCCCGGATTGGAGACCGGCCCAGTACCGACCCTGCCGGCCTTGTCGGCGGAGACCGTCGAACCGGTGGTCAGCGCCTGATTGGCGAGCGCTGCGTCGAATTCCCGCTGCGAGGCCGCCGACATGTCGATGGCGATGCGGTAGCCGTTGCCGTCACCGTTCTTGAGCACGTCGAGATTGTCGACGGCGAACGGTCCCTTGCCGGTGAGAATCAGCCGCGATTTCCCCTCGCCGAGCTCGCCGTAACGCACGGCGCGGACAAGGCCGCGCGGCTTTACATCCTTGGCATTGAGGGCAAATTTGGTGGCCGGCAGATCGATGACCAGGCGATTGGGGCCGCGCAGCAGGAACCATTTGATGTCGGGCTCGCGGTCGAAATTGATGACGATGCGCATCTTGGTGGCATCGCCGGCCATCTTGTAGCTTATGGCGCCGAGCGGTACGTCGGCAGCACGCGAAAGCGGCGAAAAGACCAGGCAAGCCAGGATCAGCGGCAGCAGGCAGGCGGTGCGGAACAACCAGCCTCCATGATGACGGCCCTTGTCTGCGAAGCCTGCCAGTCCCATCTTTCTACCAATCGCTCCCGTTTTGGCGTCATGCCCGATCGCTTGTCGAAGTGCCCTGTCGCTTGTCAAAGTGCCGGCAGACCGCGAACTCGATTAACGATTGGTATCCAGAGAAGGTTAACCAAGCCTTTTCATGGAAGGCTTGGGACCGGGGCTTCCGCTGCGGAACGGCTTTTTGCCGGCATCGGGAATCGGGGTTGCCTTCCAACCCGCCAAATCATAAAAGCGATGGTGGATCACTGCAATCCTGGAACCGTCCTCCTCCGCAGCTTCCTGCTACAGGTCAGACGCAAGACGGCTCCTTTCGCTTCAGGCGAAGAAGGCATCGGTGATCGCGACGATTTTCGCAGGCGTGCTCCCGTGGCGGGGGAATCGCCTGCGTGAGCAAAACGGCCGGGATTGTCCCGTGCCGGCTCTGTATGAGCAAACAAGCTGGTCCGGTTTTTCCCGGGCTTTGGTTCAAAAGGTTCTGCTGGTGACGATGGCTTCAAGCGCAATCATGGAAAGGTCCGCAACAAACCGCGCCACTACGGCTGCGGGCGGCACCGCCATGGCGCTCAGGCAGCGGCCGGCGGACGTTCAATTGTCCGGCACCCATGTTCCAGGTCCACGGCAGCGGGCATTGCCTCGCAAGCTGCGGCCGACGGCTGCCGGGAGGAAACGAAATAATGCCCAACAAAATGCTGATAGACGCCTCCCACCCGGAGGAAACACGCGTTGTCGTCGTTCGCGGTAACCGTATTGAAGAATTCGACTTTGAATCCCAGGACAAGAAGCAGCTCAAAGGAAACATCTATCTCGCCCGCGTAACGCGCGTCGAACCTTCCCTTCAGGCAGCCTTTGTCGAATATGGCGGCAACCGTCACGGTTTCCTCGCCTTCAGTGAAATACACCCCGACTACTACCAGATTCCGGTCGCCGACCGTCAGGCGCTGCTGCGTGCGGAAGCACAGGAAGCCCAGGACGAAGAGGACGAGGAAGCCGCCGAAGGCGAGGACCGCCAGAGCCGCGACCGTGGCAAGCGCGGACGCCGGCGCGGCGGCAAGAGCCGCGACCGCGGCGAGCACAGGCGCGAGGCAGGCGCGGCCGACGGCGAGAATGGCGAAGATGCCGTCGCAGAAAAGCTGGATGCCGTTGACGACAACACCATGTCCGACATTGCCGGACAGAGCGAGGGTGCCGCCGGGCAGAGCGATGAAGCCGCCGATCGCGGTGAGACCGAGCCGTCCGAAGGCGGTTCGAGTTCCATCGCTGCCAGCGTCGATGCCGACGTAATCTCGGAAGCCGTCCCGCAAGTCGAGGTAAGCGGGCCCGAGACAAGCGGGGCCGAGACAAGCGGCGAAGCAACCTCCGAAGACAATGATCGCGGCATGCTGGAAGAGGTGCAATCCTCGCATCCGGACGATCACGAGGTCGAATCGGTCGGCGCCGAGGACGCGCTGGAAGAAGTGCGCAACCGCCGCAAGCCGGTCCGTCGCCAGTACAAGATCCAGGAAGTGATCAAGCGCCGGCAGATCCTGCTTGTGCAGGTCGTCAAGGAAGAGCGCGGCAACAAGGGTGCAGCGCTGACCACCTACCTGTCGTTGGCCGGCCGCTATTCGGTGCTGATGCCGAACACGGCCCGCGGCGGCGGTATTTCGCGCAAGATCACCAATGCGCAGGACCGCAAGCGGCTGAAGGAAGTGGTCGCCGATCTCGAAGTGCCGCAAGGCATGGGTGTCATCCTGCGTACGGCAGGCGAAAGCCGCACCAAGGCAGAGATCAAGCGCGACTACGAATATTTGATGCGGCTTTGGGAAAACGTCCGCAATCTGACGCTGCAATCCACGGCCCCTGCCCTGGTTTACGAGGAAGGCAGCCTGATCAAGCGCTCGGTGCGCGACCTTTACAACAAGGATATCGACGAGATCCTGGTTTCCGGCGAAGAAGGCTACCGCGAGGCCAAGGACTTCATGCGCATGCTGATGCCGAGCCACGCCAAGGTGGTTCAGCCGTTCCGCGACACGACGCCGATCTTTGTGCGCAACGGCATCGAAGCGCAGCTCGACCGCATGCTGCAGCCGCAGGTGACGCTGAAGAGCGGCGGCTACATCATCATCAACCAGACGGAAGCGCTGGTCGCCATCGACGTCAATTCGGGCCGTTCCACCAAGGAGCACTCGATCGAGGACACCGCACTTCACACCAATCTGGAAGCCGCCGAGGAAGTCGCCCGGCAATTGAGGCTGCGCGATCTCGCCGGCCTCATCGTCATCGACTTCATCGATATGGAGGAGAACCGCAACAACCGCTCCGTCGAGAAGCGGCTGAAGGATCACCTCAAGAACGATCGTGCCCGCATCCAGGTCGGCCGCATCTCGCATTTCGGCCTGATGGAGATGTCGCGCCAGCGCATCCGTGCCAGCGTGCTGGAATCGACGATGAAGCCTTGCCCGCATTGCGGCGGCACCGGCCATGTGCGCTCCGATTCGTCGGTCGCGCTGATGGTGGTGCGGGCAATCGAGGAATTCCTGCTCAAGGATTCGCGCAGCCACATCACGGTGCGGACGCCGGCGGCGACCGCGCTCTATGTGCTCAATCACAAGCGCGGCACGCTGGTGGAATTCGAGCACCGCTTCGGCGTGACCATCACCATCGAAGCCGATGACGCGGTCGGTGCACAACACTATGCCATCTTCCGCGGCGCGCTGGCCGAAAAGCCGGAAGGCTTTGTCGAGGCGCGCACGTTCCCGGCCTATGTCGAGCCGGAAGAACCCGAGGACGAGATCGTCATCGAAGAGGAAGACGAGGCACCGGTGCAGGCCGAGCAGCCACGCCCTGCCCAGCAGCCGCAGCAGCCAAGGTCCGGCGAGGACGGCGAAGGCCGCGATCGCAAGCGCCGCAAGCGCCGCAGACGGCGCGGCGGCAAGGATCGTGAACATGGGGATCGTGAACACGGGGAACGCGAACATGGCGATCGCGAGCATGGCGCTGCTGTGGAAGGTGCTTCCGTTTCGGCGCCGATAGACGATGCCTTCGTCGCCGCCGGCGATCAAGGTGCCGAAGCGGAACGTGAAGCGCCGGCCGGTGTTGCCGAAACGGCGGAAGCGGCGGACGACGGTCACGGCAAGAAGCGCCGGCGCGGCAAGCGCGGCGGCAAGCGCAATCGCCGCGAAGAGGGCGAAGGCGAGATCGAAGCCAGCGCCGGCGAGCCGGCCGCCATGACGGAAGGTGCCGTGTCGGAAGCACAGCCCGTGACCGGCGAGCCGGAAGGTGCGCCGCCGGCCGAAGAGCTTGCGGTGCGTGCTCCGGCGAATGACGACACGCCGAGCGCCGAAAAGCCGAAGAAGCCGCGCCGTACCGCCAAGCCGAAGAAGGTTGCGGCGGATGCAGTTGCCGAGATTGCGGGCGCCGAGACATCGGCTGCCGAGGCCGCCTCCGTGGCTTCCGGCGAGACCCCCACGCCGGTTCCGCAGGAGACCGAAGCGGCGGCTGCCGAGGAAACGCCGAAGGCCCGGCCGTCGCGGCGCAAGCCCGTACCGGTGGATGCTCCGGTCGTGCCGGTCGTCTCCTCGATCATCCCCGACGAGGCAAAGACCGACGAGGCAAAGACCGAGGAAGCAAAGGCCGAGGACAAGCCGAAGCGTGCCGGCTGGTGGCAACGGAAGGGCTTTTTCTAAGCTTTTCCGTGCATTAGCCAGACTTTCTGATTAAAAAAAATCCCGCGCTGCCGATCGGCTGCGCGGGATTTTTTTTTGCCCCAATTCAGGCGACAACACTATGGCGCGAAGATCGACCAGTTCATCGTCTTCGCCAGTTTTTCCAGCGCGATCGAACCCAGCCTGGAATTGCCGTTGGCGTTGAGGCCTGGCGACCATACGGCAAGCGAGGCGACGCCCGGCACGATCCCCAATATGCCGCCGCCAACGCCGCTCTTGCCGGGAATGCCGACGCGGAAAGCGAAGTCGCCGGAGCCGTCATAGTGGCCGCAGGTCAGCATCATCGCGCCGATGCGGCGGGCGCGCTCTGCCGACACGACGGAATGCCCGGTCGCCGGGTTCTTGCCGCCATTGGCAAGGAAGCGGCCGGCCAGGGCCAGTTGCCGGCAGCTCATGGCGATAGCGCAATGGTGGAAATAGACGCCCAGCGCCAGTTCCGGCGCATGGTGGAGATTGCCGAACGATTTCATGTAATTGGCAAGCGCGAAATTGCGAAAGCCGGTGGCGCGTTCGGACGCCGCGACCTCGCGGTCGATGACGATGGTGTCGTCATCGGCCAGGAACTGGATGAAGCGCAGGATCTCGCCGATCGCCTCGCGCGGCTGATGGCCGGCAAGCAGGATGTCGGAGACGACGATGGCGCCGGCATTGATGAATGGATTGCGCGGAATGCCGTTCTCGTGCTCGAGCTGGACGATCGAGTTGAACGGATTGCCCGAAGGTTCGCGCCCAACCCGCTGCCACAGCGCGTCGCCGGCATTGCCGAGCGCCAGCGTCAGCGTGAACACCTTTGAGATGCTCTGGATCGAAAACGCCTCGTCGGCATCGCCCGCGGTCAGCACGCGGCCGTCATTGGTCACCGCGGCAATGCCGAATTTTTTCGAATCGATCTTGCCGAGCTGGGGAATATAGCTGGCGACGTCGCCGCGATCGGTACGCTCCGCCATTTCGGCGGCGACCTCGCGCAACGCCTGTTCAAGTTGAGGCGCCTGTTCAAGCTCCGGCATCGTCGCCCCCGCTACTTCAGCCAGCGTTCGATACGCGCCATCGCCTCGACCATGTCGTCGTGGCTGCCGGCATAGGACAAGCGCATCGTGCGATGGCCTTGCAGCGGGTCGAAATCGCGGCCCGGCGTCGCCGCCACATGCGCCTCGGCAAGCATCCGGCGCGCAAACGCCATGCTGTCATTGGTGTGCCTGGTGACATCGCAGAAGGCGTAGAACGCGCCGTCCATAGGCGCGGCCAAAGCAAAGCCGAGCTCCGGCAGGCGTTGCATCAGGAGCTCGCGGTTCCAGGCATAGCGCGCCTTCACCGCTTCCAGCTCTGGCGTCGCCTTGAACGCCTCGATCGCGGCAATCTGGGACAGTTCGGGCGGCGAGATGTAGAGGCTCTGGGCGATGCGCTCGACCGGCCGCACCAGTTCCTGCGGCAGCACCATCCAGCCGATGCGCCAGCCGGTCATGCAATAATATTTCGAGAAGGAATTGATCACCGTCACATCCGCGCCGAAAGCAAGCGCCGTCGTGTCGGGCGCCGCATAGGCCAGCCGGTGATAGATTTCGTCCGAGATGACGGCGATGCCGAGCTCTTGCGCCGTTTTGACCAGCGCCTCGAGATCGCCGGCGGGAATGACCGCGCCGGTCGGGTTGGCCGGGCTGGCGAACAGCACGCCCTTCAGCGGTTTTTCACGATGCGCGGCTTGCAGGTGCTCGGCATGCAGATAGGCGGCGCCGTCCAACTCGATCTCGGCGATGTCGATGTCGAGCGCGGCCATGATGTTGCGATAGGCAGGATAGCCGGGCGCTGCGATGGCGACGCGGTCGCCTGGATCGAACATTGCCAGGAAAGCGAGGTTGAAGGCAGCCGACGATCCGGTGGTGACGGCTATCCGCTCGGGCGAAACGTCAAGCCCGTAGTGCTCGCCATAATGCGCCGCGATCGCCTTGCGCAGACCGGCGAGGCCCAGCGCGTCGGTATAGCCGATGCGGCCTGCTTTCAATGCATTGGCCGCCGCTTCGCGAACCCCGGCCGGCGCCGGATCGGAAGGCTGGCCGACGGCCATGGAAACGACCGGCAGGCCCTTGGCTTTCAGCCGATTCGCCTCGGCCAGGATGTCCATGGCATGGAACGGTTCGACCGCGCCGCGGCGCGAAAGCGAAACAACCATTTTTCAATCCACCACACTTGTCCGCACGTGCCGGCCATGCTGGCCGCGCCGCACAAATGCCCGATTGGTGTGGGGATCACAAGTTCGGTAAGTTTAGGCTGCCGACTTTTCATCCTTCGCCCACTCGTCTACCAGTGGACCTGCCATGTTGAGCCGACCCAAATCGACGATCGCCAGGACAGCGCGCGCCCTCGCGACGCTTTTGCTTGCCGCGGTGATCGCCATGGCCGGCTCGGTCAATGCCTTTGCGCAGAATGTGCCGGTTGTGCGCGATGCCGAGATCGAGGCGCTGGTGCGCGATTACGCGCGGCCGATCTTCAAGGCGGCGGGCTTGTCGGGCGACGCCATCAACATCGTGCTGGTCAACGACCAGAGCTTCAACGCCTTTGTTGCCGGCCGCCGGCTGTTCATCAACACCGGCGCGCTGATGACGGCCGAAACGCCCAACGAGATCATTGGCGTCATTGCCCACGAGGCCGGCCATATCGCCGGCGGACACCAGCAGAAATTGCGAGAACAGCTCGAGCGCGCCAAGACGATGGCGATCCTGGCGACGCTGCTTGGCGCCGGCGCCATGGTGGCCGGCGCCACCAGCAACAGCCGCGGTCTCGCCGGCGCCGGCATGGGCGTGGTGGCCGGCGGCGGCGAGATGGCGCAACGCAGTATCCTCGCTTATCAGCGCACCGAAGAGATGACCGCCGACCGTTCGGCGATCACCTATCTCAATGCAACCGGCCAGTCCGGCATGGGCATGCTGAAGACGTTTGGCCGCTTCCAGAACGCATTGTCGCTCTCGGGCGCGCAAGTCGATCCCTACAGGATCAGCCATCCGATGCCGCAGGAGCGTATCGCCAATCTCGAAGTGCTGGTGAAGCAGAGCCCTTACGTCGACAAGGTGGACCCGCCGGCACTGCAGCAGCGCCACGACATGATGCGCATAAAGATCGCCGCCTACATGCAGGGCCAGGCGGCGGCGTCGCGATTGATGCGCAAGAACCCCGGCAGCGTCGCCTCACGCTATGGCGACGCGCAGATGACCTATCTGTTCGGCAATCTGGCGTCGGCGCTCACCAAGACCAACGCGTTGATCAAGGAACAGCCGAAAAATCCCTATTTCCAGGAATTACGCGGCGACATCCTGATGAAGGCGAACCGGCCGAAGGATGCGGCGGACGCCTATGCCAAGTCGGTCAGCCTCGATCCGGCGCGATCGGGGCTGCTGCCGGTCTCTTACGGCCAGGCGCTGATGGCGATCGGCACGCAGGATTCGCTGAAGAAGGCGGTGGCGCAGATCAACACCGGCCTCGGACGGGATCGCGAAAACGCCGCCGGATACCGCTATCTGGCACAGGCTTACGGGGAACTCGGCAACATCCCGGCCGCCGAGCTTGCAACCGCCGAAGGGCATTTCTATTCCGGCGACTACAAGAATGCGAAAATCTTCGCCATGCGGGCGCAGCAGAGCATGAAGCGGGGCGAGCCGGGCTGGCTTCGCGCGCAGGACATTATAAACTACGCACCATCAGGTAAGAAGAAGTGAACCTTTCGGACGCAGGCTGCGACACAGCCAAACCGGGCGGACCCGAACACAGGCAAGAGGATCGAGGATCATGACAAAGGCAATTCTGCTGGGCACTACCGGAGTGGCAGCGGCTCTCGCGATGCTGGCGTTCGGCTTCGTCGCCGGCAATCCGCAGACGGCGAAGGCCGGCACGGCACAGCTTGCCCAGACGACGTCCTCAGGTACCAAGCTCGACCGTGCCGAAGTCGAAGGCATCGTCCGCGACTATCTGCTGAAGAACCCGGAAGTGCTTCTGGAGGCCCAGCAGGCACTCGAGGCCAAGCAGAAGGAAGAACAGCGCGTCGCCAGTCTCGGCGTCATCAAAGACGCCAAGGACCAGATCTTCAATTCCTCATTCGACGGTGTTGTCGGCAATCCGAACGGCAAGGTCACCATCGTCGAATTCTATGATTATAATTGCGGCTACTGCAAACGCGCCATCGACGACATGCGCGCGCTGACCAAGGCCGATCCGGACCTGCGCTTCGTACTCAAGGAGTTCCCGATCCTCGGCCCGGATTCGCAGAAGGCGAGCGTCGTCTCGATGGCCTTCCATTTGATGAAGCCGGAGAAATACGGCGAATTCCACAATGCGCTGCTCGGCGGCCAGGGGCGCGCCACCGAGGCGGCGGCGATCAAGGTGGCGCTGTCGCTCGGCGCCGACGAGGCGGCGCTGCGCGAAAAGATGAAGGACCCGAGCATCACCGAGGCCTTCTCCAAGACCTATGACCTCGCCACCAAGCTCGCCATCACCGGAACGCCGTCCTATGTCGTCGGCAACGAGGTGGTGTTCGGCGCGCTTGGCCAGGAAGTACTGGCCGAAAAGATCGAGGCGGCGAAGGCCGCGCTCTGATCAGCGTTCGGGTTTCGATTAGGCTGCGGGTTTCCGGCACGGGCCGTTTTCCGGCTGTTGTGGACGGCGAAAGAACGCACTTGCGCTCTTTTCGCCAGCGTCTATGCCCATTATAGAGGGTCCGGCGCGCCGGCTTAGCCGCGCCGGGAAAGGTCGGCATTTTTTGAAAACGGTTTTCGTCCTGAACGGCCCCAATCTCAACGCGCTCGGCAAGCGCGAGCCGGGCATCTATGGCGGCAAGACGCTTGCCGCGATCGCCGACGACTGCAAGCAGGCAGGTGCCGCACTTGGGCTGGAGATCGATTTCCGCCAGTCGAACCATGAGGGCGACCTCGTCGACTGGATCCACGAGGCCGCCGACAAGGCCGCCGCAATCGTCATCAATCCGGGCGCCTACGGCCATACCTCGATCGCCATTCACGATGCCATCCGCGCCGTCGCGCCGCTGCCGGTGGCTGAGGTGCATCTCTCCAACATCCACGCGCGGGAACCATTCCGCCACGTCTCCATGGTCGCGCCGGTCGCCGTCGGCATGATCTGCGGGTTCGGGCCGCTCGGCTACACGCTGGCGCTGCAGGCGCTGGCTGCACGCCTATGACCGGCCAACAAACAGAAGGCTCGAAAATGTCGATAAAGAAGAACGGTGTTGACCAGCAGCTGATCCGCGATCTGGCGGGCATACTGAACGACACCAACCTGACCGAGATCGAGGTCGAGCTGGGCGATCTGAAGGTGCGCGTCTCGCGGCAGGCGCCGGCCGTCCATGCGGTCGCCGCAGCTCAGCCGGCCTATGCCCCGGCAGCCGCGCAGCCCGCGGCAGCGGCCGCCCCGGCGACGCCCGACGTGTCGAAGAACGCCGTCGCCTCGCCGATGGTCGGCACCGCCTATCTGGCACCGTCGCCGGACGCCAGGCCGTTCATCGAAATCGGCCAGAAGGTCAAGGAAGGCCAGACGCTGCTGATCATCGAAGCAATGAAGACGATGAACCAGATCCCCTCGCCGCGCGCCGGCACGGTGACGGCGATCCTGTTCGAAGATGCGCAGCCGGTCGAATATGGCATGCCGCTCGTCGTGATCGAGTAGAGCCGGGAACAGGCGAAAGATGTTCCAGAAAATCCTCATCGCCAATCGCGGCGAAATCGCCCTCAGGGTGCTGCGCGCCTGCAAGGAGCTCGGCATCCAGACGGTGGTGGTGCATTCGACCGCCGACGCCGACGCCATGCATGTGCGTCTCGCCGACGAGAGCGTCTGCATCGGCCCGCCGCCGTCGCGCGACAGCTATCTCAACATCCACCAGATCGTCGCCGCCTGCGAGATCACCGGCGCCGACGCGGTGCATCCCGGCTACGGTTTTCTGTCGGAGAACGCCAAGTTCGCCGACATCCTCGCCGCGCACAACATCACCTTCATCGGCCCGACCGGCGACCATATCCGCATCATGGGTGACAAGATCGAGGCCAAGCGTACCGCAAAACGCCTCGGCATTCCCGTGGTGCCCGGCTCCGACGGCGCGGTCACCGAGGACAAGGAAGCCAAGCGCATTGCCGCCGCGATCGGCTACCCCGTGATCATCAAGGCATCGGCCGGCGGCGGCGGGCGCGGCATGAAAGTGGCGCGTAGCGAGGCCGATCTCGAGGTGGCGCTGCAGACGGCACGCTCGGAGGCGGGTGCGGCCTTCGGCGACGACGCAGTCTATATCGAGAAATATCTGCAGAAGCCGCGCCATATCGAAGTGCAGGTGTTCGGCGACGGCGCCGGGCGCGGCGTGCATTTCGGCGAGCGCGACTGCTCGCTGCAGCGCCGCCACCAGAAGGTCTGGGAAGAAGCGCCCTCGCCGGCGCTCAATGCCGAGGAGCGCGCGCATATTGGCGGCGTCTGCGCCAGGGCGATCGCCGATCTCGGCTATTCCGGCGCCGGCACCATCGAATTCCTCTATGAGGACGGCGAGTTCTATTTCATCGAGATGAACACGCGCCTGCAGGTCGAACATCCGGTGACCGAGGCGATCACCGGCATCGACCTCGTGCACGAGCAGATCCGCGTCGCCTCGGGCGGCGGGCTTTCGGTGCGCCAGGAGGATATCCGCTTCCACGGCCATGCCATAGAATGCCGCATCAATGCCGAGGATCCGCGCACCTTCACGCCCTCGCCGGGCACCATCACCCATTTCCACACGCCGGGCGGCCTCGGTATCCGCGTCGATTCCGGCGTCTATTCGGGCTACAAGATCCCGCCCTACTACGACAGCCTGATCGGCAAGCTGATCGTGCACGGCCGCAACCGCGTCGAATGCATGATGCGGCTGCGGCGCGCGCTCGACGAATTCGTCGTCGACGGCATCAAGACGACGCTGCCACTGTTTCGCGACCTCGTTGGCAACGCCGACATCGCCAATGGCGACTACGACATCCATTGGCTGGAAAAATACCTGGCCGAAGGCGAGTGATACAGGGCGAAGCGATGACCCGTCCCTACGCACCCGGTTATCGCATCCCGACCGACCTTTTGCTCAAAGCCTATGCCTCCGGCGTCTTCCCGATGGCCGAAAGCGCCAATGACCCCGAAGTATTCTGGGTGCGGCCGGAGACGCGCGGCATCATTCCGCTCGACGGGTTCCACATACCGAAAAGCCTGAGAAAGACGATCCGCAAGAACCTGTTCGAGTTCCGCATCGATTTCGACTTTGAGGCGACGATCGAGGCCTGCGCTGAAAGGCGCGAGGAACGTCGGTCGACGTGGATCAACGCGCCGATCCGCGAAGCCTATATCGAGCTGCATCGGATGGGCCATTGCCATTCGGTCGAGGCCTGGCACAACGACCGATTGGTCGGGGGGCTCTACGGCGTATCGCTCGGCCGCGTGTTCTTCGGCGAGAGCATGTTCGCCAGGGAGACCGACGCGTCAAAGGCCTGCCTGGTTCACCTCGTCGAACGCCTGAAGGCGCGTGGCTTTGCACTGCTCGATACGCAGTTCACCACCGAGCATCTCAAACGCTTCGGTGCAATCGACGTGCCGCGTGGCAAGTACGAGAAGATGCTGGCCGAGGCGCTGAAGGGCGAGGCCGTGTTTTTTCCATAACCTGGAATGGCTCATCGTTTCACAGGAACGCAATTCCGGACGGAAAGCCGTTCACACTTCCTGGAATTGCTCTTGCGGCCGGTCAGCCTTTTGCTGCCGTCACCAGCGGCGTCTGTGCGTGGAACATCATCTTCCAGCCATTGACGCGGTGGACATAGCCGGTGCTGACCAGCGCCGCATAGGCTTCGCCATCTTGCCGCGTCGCACGCGCCTCGTAGGTCAGCATGACGATGTCGCTGCCCGGCTCGATGATGCCCTTGAGGTCGATGTCGAGATCGCGCCAGCGGTTCGGGTCCGTGGCAGTTGCGGCCAGATCGGTATTGCTCATCACCCGCGCCATCTGCGGGAAAGCCACCAGGCAGTCGGTATCGGCATTGGCCTTGAAATAGTCGGTACCGCCGCTCCAGAATCCCCTTTCGATGTCGAGAAGTTCGTTCTTGTTGGCCATCATCATGGCAACCTCCTCCGTAGAGAGGCACCAACGCTCGGGCAACGCGGCGGTTCCGCAGGGCGCGGTATCCGCCGCGCACTGACAGATTCTAGTTGGTTTTGGCGGCGGCGGGTGCCGGCACGTCGGACTTCTGCTTGCAGCCCTTCAGCCAGATATCATAGACGGCATGCTCGACGGCGTTGATCCCGGGGCTTTCGGCAAACATCCAGCCGGTGAAGATACGGCGTATTTTCCGATCGAGCGTGATCTCGTCGACCTCGACGAACGAATCCGTCTTCGGCTCTTCGTTTTCGGGCCGCGAATAGCAGATGCGCGGCGTCACCTGCAAAGCGCCGAACTGCACCGTCTCGTCGATATAGACATCGAAGGTGATGATACGGCCGGTGATCTTGTCGATGCCGGCGAATTCAGCGACTGGATTGGTGATGCGCTCGGATACTGCCGGTGCTGCAGGCGCCACCGACGCGTCCGGCGCAGGCGGCGCCAATTCCTGCGCAGTAGCGAGCGCCACCATAGAAGCGAGAACGACCGCGGTTAATCCGCCCGTCAAAATTCGGCTGAACATGCTCATGCAAGGTCCGGTGGTTTGCGCCCGGGTGATTCTCTTAACGCCAAGGCTAGTTGCTGCTGTCGGATCAGCAAACAGCTAAACAGCAATTGTGGCGACAAAGGACCGCCCTCGTGGGGACCGCCCCCGTAGGGACCGCGCGCGTGTCGCGGCGATCGATCACGAACCAGGCGTCCAGGCGTCGTAGTCGCCCGTCACCTGCGGACGATGCTGGTTGGTCAGCACCGAGCCCTTCGGCCGATAGGCTGCGGGGCTGCCGGTGAGGTTCGGCACATGCGGCTTTTGCCAGTCGCGTGGCTTGTAGTCTTCGCTTGGCGGCGCAACGTCGACACGATGATGGATCCAGCCATGCCAGCCGGGCGGAATCGCCGAGGCTTCCGAATAGTCGCGGTAGATGACCCAGCGACGGGTGCGGCCTTCCGAATCGACGCCGCCCTCATAGTAGACATTGCCGACCTCGTCCTGCCCGACCTTCTTGCCGTGCCGCCAGGTGTGGAAGCGCGTTCCCAATGTCTGGCTGTTCCACCAGGTGAAAAACTGCAGAAGGAAAGTCTTCATCCAAATCCTCGTGGCAAGTCCTTGAAGCAAGTCCTCGCGGCGGCTGCGGCGCCTGTTCCTGCTTATGGCGTCACGGCATTGCGAAGGCAAGGGTCTTGCCGCAACAGGCGAGCAAATGGCTGACGGGAAAGCGATACGTTCACGCTATTTTCGCGGCCGTCCGAAGCAGATGAAATAGGTTGTTGGCAACCTTACGCAGCGTTATTCTAGCAGTTGAAGCTTCGTTGCCTCAAGGACGGCAAATGAGAGGGGCTCATGTCATCGCTGGCGGGCACGGCCGGTCGCGCATTGCCGCAGGTCGTTGAGGCGATCTACGATTCGATTGCCGACGTCGACCGCTGGCAGGCGACACTCGAGGCCATCTGCAATCTGGCGGAAGGCCAGCTTGCCATGCTCGCCGTCATCGACACGATCAGCAGCTCCGCGCGATTTTCGGTGTCCTGCGGCGATCCCGCAGTTCTTGAGCCGTTGAAGCATGACTACGGCTCGCAAGTGCCGTTCTATGCGGCGGTTCCCAAGATGGAGATCGACGTGCCGTTCACCGTCGATTCGATCTACGCTTTGCAAGGCCCGGATACGCGACAGAGATGGCTCGAAAGCCGCATCGTGCGCGAATGGGTGCAACCCAACCGCCTGGACGATTTCTTCTGGGTGGCGTTGATGAAGCGGCCGACCCGGATCGGCACGTTGATGGTGGTGACCGACAAGGACAGGCGCCAGATTTCCCGCGAGGATCTCGAGCTTGTCAGCCTGCTGGCACCGCATGTGCGGCGCGCGGTGACCATCGGCGACCTGTTCGAAGCCGAGCGGCGCAAGGCGGAAATCTTCCGTTCCATCATCGAAAGCCTCGACCATCCGGTGCTGATCGTGGCCGAAGACATGACCATCATCTTCGCCAACCCGTCAGCCGAAGCGCTGCTCGCCGAAAACATCTCGGTCGCTTGCGTGCGCGGACAGCTTTCCTTCACCTATGCCAACGCCAACGCCGCAATCGGCCGTGCCGTCCAGCTCGGCACGCGCGACGAATTCGCGCTCGGACCTTGCGGCATCAACATTCCCCTGGCCAGGACGGTCGTTCCGGCAGTGGCCCATGTCATGCCGCTGGCGCGGCGTGAAATCTCGGCGCGCATCTCGCAACGCGCCGCCGCAGCGATCTTCATCGCCGCGGCCGGTTCGACACCGACCCCGGCGCTGGACGCCATTGCGGCGCTGTTCGGACTGACCGCGGCAGAAAGGCGAGTCGCCGGTCACGTTGCCGCCGGCCGGACGCGAAAGGAAATTGCCGCGGCCGGCGGCGTCTCGGACGGCACCGTCAAGTCGCAGCTGGCGACGATCTTCGACAAGACCGGTACCGGCGATCAGCGCGAGCTCGAACTGTTGATGCGCGAATTGTCACCGCCGTTGCGCTCCAGTTGATTTTGCTCAGGTTCCCCGGACCGGCAGCGGTCCAAAAGACTCGGCCGGTAAGTTTTTCAAACCTTTGACACCATCGTCCGCAAAATCTGGGAAACGAAACCGGCATCGTTGCAATTCGGCCAAAATCATGGTGCGGTCGTTTGCGGTCCAGAGACGCGGCACTATGCTCGGCTGGAATGAAAATGGTTTCTGGCGCGGATCTCGATCTTTGACACCGACATCTACCGAGCGGCTGCTCCCCTACCTCTTTCTGCTTGGGCTGATCGTAATCGCGGTCGCTTTCCGGCCACTGCTGCCCGTCGACGAAACGCGATATCTCAGCGTCACCTGGGAAATGTATCTGAGCGGACAGATCTTCGTCCCGACGATGAATTTCGCGCCCTATCTGCAGAAGCCGCCACTGCTGTTTTGGCTTATCGACCTTGTCTGGAACATTTTCGGCGCCAGCCGGCCGGCGGCGATGCTGGTCATCTTCGCCGCCTCCTCGCTCGTCATCTGGCTGACGACAGCGTTGGCAAAGACCCTGTTTCCGGGCCGCGACGACATCGCTCGGCGCATCCCCTGGCTGGTTGCCGGAAGCAGCGTGTTCGTCATCTATTCGACGCTGATCCTGTTCGACCTGTTGCTGACGGTCTTTGTGCTCGCCGCGCTGTTGTCGTTGATTGCCTTTGCCCGCAGCGGCAACCGCTGGCAGGCCGTTCTGGCCGGGCTGTTCATCGGCGCGGGCGTGCTGACGAAAGGCCCGGTGGTGCTGATCCATATCGGCGCGCCCATCGTGTTCTACCCGTTCTGGCGCGACCGGCGGGCGGGACTGACGACACCGAACTTCCTCGCTGGAGTGGGCCTGGCCCTGCTCGCCGCGCTGATTCCGGTGGCGATCTGGCTGGTGCCGGCGACCATCCTGACAAAAGGCAATTTCGTCTACGATCTCGTCTGGAACCAGTCGGCGGGGCGTGTCACCGGCAATTTGCGCAATTCGCATGGCCGGCCGTTCTATTTCTATCTGCTGCTGCTGCCCGTCATGTTCATACCGTGGGTCTTCATACCCGAGGTGTGGCGGTTGAAGCTGCCCACGCGGATACGCAGCCTGATCGACGCGAAGTCGCCGGATCTGCGCGCCTTGCGCCTGCTGTCATTCTCGTTCGTTGCCGTGTTTCTGGTATTCAGCGCGATATCCGGCAAGCAGCCTCATTATGTCGTGCCGATGTTGCCGTTCGTGGTCATCCTGTTCGGCTATTTCATGGCGGAGATCCCGCTCGCCAGGCTGAAGAGCTCGGCCATCGTCATGCTTGTCATTTTCGGCATCGGCCACGCGGTGGCATCGGCGACCGCGTTCAAACGCTATGATCTGACGCCGCTCGCCAACTTCATCGACGAGCGAAAGGATGCGGACTGGGCCGTGGCTTTCGACTATCAGGGCGAAGTCGGCTTCCTGGCCCGGTTGCAAAAGCCGTTCGAAAGCACCGACAAACCGGAAGAATGGCTTGGCTCGCATCCCAGCGGCTATGTCATCGACAAGGTTTCCAAGGATCCCGGCACTGCAGGGCAAATCGCGTTCCGGCTTCGCGTCGAACGCGGCTATCTCGTCGTGCTGAAGGGACAGCATTGACGATCGTCACCGGTATGCGAGTTCGTCCCCCGCGCGGGAGATGAAGGCGTTGCTGCTTCGTGGTTCCA
Source organism: Mesorhizobium sp. M0018 (assembly GCF_040323955.1). Lineage (NCBI taxonomy): Bacteria > Pseudomonadati > Pseudomonadota > Alphaproteobacteria > Hyphomicrobiales > Phyllobacteriaceae > Mesorhizobium > Mesorhizobium sp. M0018. Next base: position 48,751 of record NZ_JAMYVL010000013.1, read on the forward strand.
TCGCTCGATAGAACCGGGAGGTATTCATGCGCAAGCTCATCTCGACGACGCTTTTTGCCGTGTCGCTCGCTGTGGCCGGCCTTGCCGCCGATCCGGCATGGAGCTTCAAATGTCAGTCCGGAACGATTGGGCAAGGCAGTTGCTCCTGCTCCGGGACCGCCGACTGCACCGATATGCGGCATTCCAAAATGTGCAAGGGCGACCTGAACTGCGGTTCGGGCAAATGCTCCTGCACGGCCGCATTGGTAGTCGACCCCGGCCCGAAAACCCCCAAGCCCAAGGTCGTCGCGCCGATGGCGACAACCAAAGGCGTCGTGAAGCAGTAGATATCCAATCCGAAAGGACGGCGGCTCGACGTCGCTGGGCCGGCCCGATGTTTCGCGGTTCGTCCCCCATGCGGGCGATGAACCGCTGTCGAAGAAATGGTGTTGTCTAGCCGGAGGGTGGTTTCCAACCGAAAGAGCGAGGATACCATGTTGAAAACCTGCACGATGCTGTTCTTCTGCCTGATGGCGGCCGCCGCGGCCGCCCAGCCGCCGCCGTCGGGGCCGCCGGTTCCCAGTGCGGCACTTGCCCCATGCAACGCCACACAATCGAACAGGCCCTGCAAAGCCGAACTCGGCGTGTTCCTGATCACCAACACCGTCCGCAACTTGGCGCAAGCCAAGGTCGACGCCACCAACGCACAGCTGGCCGCCCAGGGACGATCGTCACGCGCATCGATCGAATCGCTGAAGCAATGGCGGCCGTCGCGCTTTGCGACGCAGATGCTGAACCAGCCGAACAGCTGGTTTGTCAAAGTTCCTTACATCCTGACCATCAAAGTCTCGATCCCGGTGACCTCCGACCGCCACATCGGCATTCCCATAGACGTCAACGTCTTCTGCAGCGGCTGGCAGACCGATTCCAGCCAGGTCATCATCCGCTCGCAACCCGGCCCGGCGAGCTTCGAGGGCGGCAACATCCTCGAAGACGTTTTCAACGTCGGCAATTACATCGACGCTCAGGTACGCAGCTCGTTTTCGGCACCTCTGCCGGTGACGACGCCGGTTCCAAATTCGAAATGCTCGGCAATAGACGGCTCCGATGCCGGCACACAGGCCACCGGCGATGATCTCATCTTCTGGACGGTGCCGCGGCGCAACCTGGTGGTGACGGACGCCATAGCCAAGCCGACGGTTGAAGTGACCTTCGACAGCCTCACACGCCTGCCAGCCCGCGACTTCCACAACAATATCGTCTATGCGGAATCCGAGGCCATAAACCTCAACGTCTATGCCAATGAGGATGGCCGTCAGAAGGCGCTGACGATGCGCGAAGGCGACGTGGCTGCGCTGAACGTTCCCGCAGTACGGCTGGACGCGCGAAAATACGATTCGCTGGTCGTCATCGGCAATGTCGACCAGCCGCCGAACGACCCCAGAGACAGCGCCTTCGCAGTAGCGGCCAAGACTGCGGGATTCGGTGCCGGTTCCAAGATCATGCAGATCCCGAAGTGGTATTCGAGGCCGCCGGACCAGTTCAATCCCAAGCCTACATGGATCAGAGTTCCCGGCTATGAGCTGCACTATACGGTACGCTATCTCAACAGCGGCGGGCTGGCCGTCGATGGTGGAACCAGTACGGTCCGGCCTCCAAAAGTCGCTGTTCCGATAGAGACGCTCATCAAGCCGAAAACGCCCTGACGCGGCCGCTCGCGGATGACGGCGGCGGTTCAGACCGCAACCGCCTTCCCCCGCGCGGCAGATGCGGCAGCACCGGCATCATGGCCTGATCTTGCCGGAACAAACGCGCCGCTGCGCCACGAGCGAGCGGCGCCATCGATGGAGACAAACGATGCAGCACCTTCCCCTCACCATGCCCGCCGTCCGGATCATTGCGGCAATCTCGCTGCTTGCCTTCCCGACCTTCCTGCCGCCGGTCACGAGCCCGGCGAACGCGCTGCCGGTCAGCCAATCCTGCCGGATCACCACCTATTACAAGACTGCGGCAAAGGCGACGGAGGTTGGCGTGCGCTCGACGTGCCAGGGCGTCAAAAAATGGGGCGTCACCTCGAAATATTACGAGGTGGAAAAAATCGAAGCCGCCACGCCCCCGCACACGTCGGGCGGCCGCGGCAGCCTGCCGTGCGAGTTTCTCGCTGCCGGCTGCTCCAACCTGCCTGAGAAACGCAACTGAGCGCCAGGCAAACGAGCTAGCCGATCGCCTTCTCCAAAACCAGCGCCGGCAATCCCGAGGCGCCGCCGCAATCGGCCGTGTTGCCGGCGGGCAAGAACCCCCTCGAGCGGTAGAAGGCGACAGCCGGAGCATTTGCTTCCTCGACCTCGACACGCAGCGTCCGGGCCTCCGGAAAGCTGGCCTCGATCTCGTCCAGCAGCGCCTGGCCGATGCCTTGCCTCTGCCAGGCCGGATGCACGTAAAGCTGGTTCAGCATGACGATCCTGGCATCCGTGGTAGCGGCGGCGAAAGCCATGCCGCCGATGTTTTTGCCGTCGTCGGCGACCAGGAACTCCGAGTTGGGCCGCATCAGCCGTGCTTTGAGCGCGGCGACAGAATGCCATTCATCGGTGATTTCGGTGACCCGCGGCCCGCCGTAGATGGCTTCATAGGTGGCATGCCATGTCTCGACCAGCAATGCGCGCACCGCCGCAAGATCGCGCTCGCCGGCGGTGCGGACGAACATCCTACTCGATCCCGAGCCTGGCCTTGACCAGCTCGTTGACCGCCTGCGGGTTGGCCTTGCCGCCGGTCGCCTTCATCACCTGGCCGACGAACCAGCCGGCCATGGTCGGCTTGGCGCGCGCCTGTTCGACCTTGTCCGGGTTGGCCGCGATCACCTCGTCGATCGCCTTTTCGATGGCGCCGGTATCGGTGACCTGCTTCATGCCGCGGCTTTCGACCAGCTGACGCGGATCGCCGCCCTCGTTCCAGACGATCTCGAACAGATCCTTGGCGATCTTGCCGGAGATGGTGCCTTCCTTGATCAGATCGATGACCGCGCCGAGCTGATCGGGCGAAACCGGAGCATTTTCAATACTCTTGCCGGCTCTGTTCAACGCACCCAGCAAATCGTTGATGACCCAGTTGGCGGCAAGCTTGCCATCGCGACCAGCGGCCACCTTCTCGAAATAGTCGGCGACCGCCTTTTCCGATACCAGGATCGAGGCGTCGTAGGTCGACAGGCCGAGCGAGGTGATCAGCCGCGCCTTTTTCGCGTCAGGAAGTTCCGGCAGGTCCTTTGCCAACTCGTCGATATAGGCCTGGTCGAATTCCAGCGGCAGAAGGTCGGGATCGGGGAAATAGCGGTAGTCGTGCGCTTCTTCCTTGGAACGCATCGAGCGCGTTTCTCCCTTGTTGGGGTCGAACAGCCGCGTTTCCTGGTCGATCTTGCCGCCGTCCTCCAGGATGGCGATCTGGCGGCGCGCCTCGTAGTCGATGGCCTGGCCGATGAAACGGATGGAGTTGACGTTCTTGATCTCGCAGCGCGTACCGAATTCGCCGCCGGGCCGGCGCACCGAGACGTTGACGTCGGCGCGCAGGGAGCCTTCGTCCATATTGCCGTCGCACGTGCCGAGGTAGCGCACGATGGTGCGCAGCTTGGTGACATAGGCCTTGGCTTCATCGGCGGAGCGCATATCCGGCTTGGAGACGATCTCCATCAGCGCCACGCCGGAGCGGTTGAGATCGACATAGGACATCGTCGCATGCTGGTCGTGCATCGACTTGCCGGCGTCCTGCTCCAGGTGCAGGCGCTCGATGCCGACCTCGATGTCCTCGAATTCGCCCTGCCGGTCCGGGCCGACCGAGACGATCACCTTCCCCTCGCCGACGATCGGCTGCTTGAACTGCGAGATCTGGTAGCCCTGCGGCAGGTCGGGATAGAAATAGTTTTTCCTGTCGAAGACCGATTTGTGGTTGATCTCGGCCTTCAGGCCCAGCCCGGTGCGGATCGCCTGCTTGACGCATTCCTCGTTGATGACCGGCAGCATGCCGGGCATCGCCGCGTCGACCAGGCTGACATTGGCGTTGGGCGCGGCGCCGAAAATGGTCGAGGCGCCGGAAAACAGCTTTGCCTGCGAGGTCACCTGCGCGTGGACCTCGAGGCCGATGATGATCTCCCAGTCGCCGGTGGCGCCGGGAACCAGGCGCTTGGCGTCGGGCGTGCGGGTGTCGATAATGCTCATAAGGGCCTGCATACTGAAATTGCGGATATGCGAGAACGCATATTTTGCTGTGCAACTTCGCTAGTGCAAACCGCCAAAAGAGACAAGCGCAAAGCCGCAGGCGCCGACGCGGCACAGGCCCGCACCTGCCGCGACGAACTGCGATAGCAGCTTGAAAAATCGACCTGCCGGCAACCCGGCCGCCGTCACCTATGCCGTGGCGATATAGGCCCTGATCTCCTCGGCCTCGCGCTCGACATCCTCGATGCGCCGCTTGACCACGTCGCCGATCGACACGATGCCGTCGAGCAGCCCGTTCTTTTCCACCGGCAGATGGCGGAAGCGGCCCTTGGTCATGATCTCCATGACCTCGTTGACGGTGTGGTTCTCATTGCAGATCTTCACCTTGGGCGTCATCGCCGAGCGGACGGCAAGGTCGAGCGCCGCCGCCCCCTCCTTGGCGAGAACCCGCACCACATCGCGCTCGGAAAGAATGCCGACGATCTTGTGATCGCCGTTGGTGATGACCAGCGCGCCGATCCTGTGTTCGGAAAGCATGCGGATGGCTTCGCTGAGCTTTTCGTTCGGCCCGAGCGTCACCACGTCGTGGCCTTTTGCCTCGAGAATTGCCTTAACAGTCATGGCGTCCTCCTCTGCATTTCCTGCCGGCTCCTGCCCTGGCCGGCTTGCCCTGGGATGAACATGGTGCGCCGCGAACGGTTGCATTTCAAGTGCGGCCGTCTCAGGTCTCCGGCTCGTCCGCCTGCCGGGGCACCTGCTCTCGCCGATCAAAAAACCGCAGGCCGAAAAAGCCGGCAAGAAAGCCGCCAATATGGGCTTCCCAGGCGATCTGGCCGTCAATGCCAGGCGCCAGGCCGAAGAGGCCGGTCGCGAGGTTGATCACCATCCACATGGCGAGAAAGGTGACGACGCCGCGCGAGCGCAGCACCGCCGCCATCGGCAAAGGCTGGCCGGCGAAGGCGGCCTTGCCCGACGATCGGTCAATGCGGAAGCCGTAGCGTGCCGCCGCGCCCATCATGCCGGAAATCGCGCCGGAGGCGCCGACCAGCGGCGCCTCGCCAAGCGGGTGCATGGCCCAGAACAACGCCACCGCCGCCAGTCCGGTCGCGGCGAAGAACAGGCTGAAGCGCAGCGCGCCGAAGCGGTTGGCCAACGGTGAGCCGAAGGCCGCGAGCCACACCATGTTGATGGCAAGATGGGCAAAGCCGCCATGCAGGAAGGCATAGGTAAAGGGGCTCGAAAACGCGAAGAAATCCAGATCGAAGCGGCCCGAATAGCGGATGGGGACAAAGGCAGCCCGGACAAGCAGTTCGAAGTCCTGGTCGTCGGTCAGCCAATAGACCCGGATCAGATGGACCGCGACGCAGATGCCGATCACCGCCAGCACCACGGGCGGCAGGTTGAACACCGGTTCGCGGCGCTGCTCCGGTTCGCGGGCGGCAGGCCCACCCTGACCCTGCTCGATCTCCGGTGGGCTTTCTGGGTCGCTCATATGGCTTGCACTCAGTCGCTGGATTGGACTTGGCGAGCATGTAGATCACGGCCAACCGAATCACAAACGGCGAATCAGCAGCCCCGAATCAAAAAAAGAAGCCGTCCAAGGTTTCCCTTGAACGGCTGGTCGAGCCCCCTTGCTCCCCCTGAACTCTTGACTGAAGTGCTGCCGATCGTCGCAAAACAACCGCTTCTGGAGTGGTTTTGGTGTGCCACAGGCCTGGCCGGCGCGCAACGTAAACCAGTTGTTAACCTTAACCGCCCCGACCCGTGAACAAGTATTAACGATGCTGGCACGCATCCTGCTCCGCAACGCATGTAGGTCTTCGGAGGGCGCCCTTCTGTTCACCGATGGGACATCAGAAGACAGAATGCGCGGAGCAGCATTAGCATGAACCAGACCGGATCGATCACGCTGTTCCATTATTGGAACCGGTTGCGTGACGGACGCCCTGCCCCGAAGCGCTCGGAAGTCGAACCCGCCGACATCAAGTCGCTGCTGGCCGACACGTTCATCCTGGAAAAGGACACGCGCGGCGAAGCGGTGTTCCGGCTCGCCGGCACCAGGCTCTGCGCGGTCTATGGCCGCGAACTCAAGGGGTTTTCATTCCCTTCGCTGTGGCGCGAGAAGGACCAGCGGCTGATCTCGAAGCTGACCGATGGCGTCTTCGACCTGAAATCGGTGGTGCTCATCACCTACGAGGGTTTCAGCCGCAGCGGCCGTTCCAACAGGTTCGAGCTGCTCGCGCTGCCGCTCGACGGCGGTGTCGAGAGCCCGCGTTGCCTCGGTGTTATAAGTGCCGTCGAAAAGCCCTTCTGGCTGGGCGCCGACCCGGTTCTCGACGCGCTGATCGATTCGATCCGCGTCGTCGATCCCGACAAGGAGCCGATGTTCCCGGGGAACCGGCCGGCGATAGAGGTTCCCTCGCTCGCCCCGTCGGAATTCGACCCGCCCGAGACGATTTCGGCGCTCGGCCAGGCCCGCCGCATCCGTCACCTGGTCGTCTTCGACGGCGGACGCGAGGAATGATGCCCAAAGCTTAAAGCAACAGCGCCGGGCTTTCCCCTTTGTTAACCTGCTTTGTTGTAGTTTTCCGCTGAAATTCCCCGCATCCATGCGCGGAATGCCGAACGGGGTATGGCAGTGATGAGGTCAGCGGCGGTCGACCATGCGCCGTCCCAAGCTGAAAGGCGTAACTTTCAGCGCGTCCGCGTGAAAATTTACGGACGTTTCATGCTCGAAGACCGCACCGAACATCCCTGCCAGGTGGTCGACATGTCGCCCGGCAACGTCGCGCTGCGCACCGAGCGCGCCGGCCTGGCTGGCGAAAAGGTCATTGCCTATATCGATCACATCGGCCGCATCGAAGGCGTCATCACCCGCACTTTGCAGGATGGCTTTGCGATGACCGTCATCGCGTCGGACCGCAAGAGGGACAAGCTCGCCGCGCAACTGACCTGGCTTGCCAACAAGCACGAGCTCGACCTGCCGGAAGACCGCCGCCATGAACGCGTCGCACCGCGCAACCCGACGAGCGTGCTGCAGCTTGCCGACGGGCGCCAGTACCAGTGCCGCATCATCGACCTGTCGCTGTCTGGCGCGGCGATCGAGATCGACGTCAAGCCGGCCATCGGCGTCCAGGTGACGCTGGGCACCATGCGCGGCCAGATAGTGCGGCATTTCGAAGATGGCGTCGCCATCGAGTTCGCCGTCATCCAGCGGCCGGAAACGCTCGATACCGAATTCAGCTCGTCGCGCGGCTGACGCGGAAGCGTCAGCACTATAGGGAAGAGAGAGGCTGGCGATCCTTCGCGCCCCCCTCTGTCTTGCCCTCTTTGCCACCACTTGGCATCTCCCCCACGAGGGGGAGATCGGCTTTCAAAACGGCTTTCACCAATCTCAAGCGTCGCAGGAATGAGCGGGACGCCGGAACTGCCAATCTCCCCGCTTGTGGGGGAGATGTCCGGCAGGACAGAGGGGGGCGCTGTCCCGCTGTCGCGGATGCACCCAAAGGGCACCCTAACAATTCTATATTCAATTGTGTCAAATTTTATGTTTATTCTATTGGCGTTTTACTTAATGTCTACTTCGCGCTTTTGCGTCAAATAAATCCAGCCGTGTCATTGTCTCCTCAAACGGGGAGACTGAATAATGAACAGGATGAGGGGCAAGCTGTTGCTGGCGGCAATAGCGATGCAGCTTTTCGGTTGGGGGACTGTAAACGCGGCGGAGCCGGCCTTCATGCACACCGGCGGCCGCACCACGCAGCCGGTCGGACACTACGAATTGTGCCAGCAGCTTCCGCAGGAATGCAATCAGAGGACGCCTGGCCGGGCACCCGTCGAGCTGACCCGCAAGCTGTGGACGACGATTGTCAAGGTCAACAATTCGGTCAACAGCAGGGTCGCGCCGCGCACCGACATGGAGATGTGGGGCAAGGAGGAAGTCTGGTCCTTTCCCAATAGCGGCTTCGGCGACTGCGAGGACTATGCGCTGGAAAAGCGCCGCGAGCTGATGAGCATCGGCGTGCCGGCCGGCGATCTGCTGATGACGGTGGTGCGCCAGCGCAATGGCGACGGCCATGCGGTGCTGACCGTGCGCACCAGCCTTGGCGAGTTCATCCTCGACAATCTCCAGCCCAAGGTGCTGTCCTGGACCAATACCGGCTACACCTACCTGAAGCGCCAGTCCGAGCGGAATTCCGGCGCCTGGGTGACGATCAACGACGGCCGCTCCGACGCGGTCGCCAGCGTCCGCTGAGGACGCCAAGGCATGTCGCCCAAAAGCGCGTAGCGGTTTTGGGATAACGACATGCATAGAGCAGAGGTTAAGTGCGTCGCATGACTTCGCGCTTTAGGAGAAACCCGGTCGAGTCCCCACCCTCCCCGTCCCCAACGACCGGGTTTAAGGAGCCGGCCCCGTCCCCGGGCCGGCTCCACCATTTCTGGCGGAACGCATCTCGATAAAGTTATCTCGGCTTTGCCTCCAACTGCGCTTCGTCATCCAAGCTGTCTCACGATCGTTTGTGGGATACGAGCTCCCGTTTGCCGTCGAAACGCTGTTACTTGCCCCTGATACGGAACGCGTCGACAAAGGCGGAAAACGCCGGAGAGGGATGGCGCCGGCTTGGATAGTACAGGTGGTAACCCTGGAACGTTGGGCACCATTTGGTGAGGACTTCCTGGAGAAGGCCACTCTCAATGTGTGGAAGGACGAGTTCGCGCGGCAGATAGGCCAAGCCCACTCCGTCAAGCGCGGCCTGGATCGCCGGCCCCATATTGTTAAGCGTCAGTTGTCCCTCGACCCGAGCATTGAACTCGCGCGCTCCTTCCCGCAATTCCCAGGCATAGACCGATCCTGACGTCGGCAGCCGGTAGTTGATGCAGTTATGGTCGGTCAGCTCCTGCGGCGTCTCCGGCGGTGTCCGGTGGGCGAAGTAATGGGGTGAGCCGACCACAGTGTAGGTCACGTCGGCTCCGATGCGCACGGCTACCATATCCCGGGCAATGGACTCGCCCAGACGCACGCCGGCATCGAACTGGCGCTCGACGATGTTGGTGAAGGCGTTGTCGACCACCAACTCGACATTGATATCGGGGAAGTCGCTCAGGAACTTTGGCAGCCGGGCGCGGAAGACAATGTCGACCGAATCATCGGTGCACACCAGGCGAATGTTGCCGGACGGCCTGTCGCGAAGGACGCCGAGAGCGCTGACCTCAGCCGCGATGCCTTCGAAATGCGGTTCGATGCCTTCCTTGAGGCGTTGACCGGCCGCCGTCGGGGCCACGTCGCGCGTGGTGCGAGACAGAAGACGGACGCCAAGCCGCGACTCCAGCGACTTGATGGTGTGGCTAAGGGCCGAAGGAGTGACCCCGAGCTTGGCGGCTGCTCGGGTGAAGCTCCGCGTCCGGGTGATCTCCAGGAACGCGCGCATTTCGGCGAACTCGTCGCGTGGCATTGATGAGCCTCATTCACAACCACATCAAAATTATACCCGCTAGTCGCATTTGGCCAGCCCGACTACTTAGTTCGGGAACGGACAGGAGACTGCCTTATGACCATCGATTTCGTGCTGGACGGGGCCACTGCTGCTGACAGCGGGACGACCCCATGGTCTGCGGTGGTCTGCCTGTCGCTGCTGACCTTCCTTCTGGTCGGACTGGAGTTCCTCCCGGTGAGCCTGCTCACCCCGATCGCTCAGGATCTGGCCGTCTCCGAGGGTCAGGCAGGCCAGGCAATCGCGGTATCCGGATTCTTCGCCGTGGTTACCAGCCTCTTCGGCAACTCGCTGTTGCGAAACGTCGATCGACGGACGGTGGTTCTGGTCTATACGGCAGTGCTGGCCGCATCGAGCCTGGCGGTGGCGCTTGCTCCCAACTTCCTGGTCTTCCTGGCCGGGCGGGCGCTGGTGGGCATCGCGATCGGCGGTTTCTGGTCACTGTCGACGGCCATTCTGGCCCGCCTGGCCGCGGGACCCGACCTGCCCAAGGCCATTGCCTTGCTCCAGGGTGGCACTGCCTTCGCATTGGTGATCGCCGCGCCCGTTGGCAGCTTCCTCGGATCGCTGATCGGATGGCGGGGAACGTTTTTCGTCACTGTCCCCATCGGCCTTGCGGCGCTCGTGTGGCAGTTGGCCGTTCTCCCGAAGATGCCGCCGATAGAGATCGCCTCGGTGTCGAGCATGTTCGGCCTGCTGCGGAATCGCAGATTCGCCATCGGCATGGGCGCGACCGGGCTCGCTTTCATCGGGCAGAACGCGCTCTCGATCTATCTGCGGCCGTTTCTGGAAAACGTGACGGGCCTTGAGGTCAACACCCTCTCACTGGCTCTATTGGGCGTCGGCCTCGGTGGCGTGGCGGGACTGTCGATTGTCGGCTTCATACTCCGGCGGCACCTCACAGCCGTGCTGATCGGGCTGCCGAGTGCACTCGCGGTCTTCGCTCTACTGCTGATTGCCTTTGGACCGTTTGCACGCGCCACGGCCGGCCTGCTGGTTCTTTGGGGACTGTTCGCTACCCCGATCCCGGTGGCGTGGAACACCTGGATGAGCACGCTCATCCCTGAAGACCTGGAGGCCGGGGGCGGACTCCAGGTCGCCCTGATCCAGTTCGCGATCGCAGGCGGCGCTATTGCAGGAGGCCTGCTGTTCGACGTGGCCGGCTGGTGGAGCGCCTTCCTTCTCGCCGCCGTCCTGCTCACGGGATCGGCCTTGCTCGCCGCCTCGGCCGGCCCCCGCACCTGAACTCTTTCAATTCTTGTCAAGGAGAATCTCATGTCCGAAGGAATCGAGAACAAGGTCGTCGTCATCACCGGTGCCAGCAGCGGCCTCGGTGAAGCGACGGCACGCCATCTTGCCGCACGAGGCGCTTCCGTGGTCCTGGGTGCACGGCGGTCACACCGCATCGACGCCCTTGTCCAGGAACTGACCGCCGCTGGGCACAAAGCCAAGGCCGTTACTACGGACGTCACCGACGCCGGCCAGGTCCAGAACCTGGTGAACACGGCGGTCCGGGAATTCGGCCGCATCGACGTGATGCTCAACAATGCGGGCCTCATGCCGTTGGCCCCGCTCGAACGGCTCAAGGTCGACGAATGGGACCGGATGATCGACGTCAACATCAAGGGCGTCCTTTACGGCATCGCGGCCGCGCTTCCGTACATGAAGGAGCAGCGATCGGGGCACATTATCAATGTCTCGTCCGTATACGGCCATGTGGTCGACCCGGGTGCGGCGGTCTATTGCGCCACCAAGTTCGCGGTGCGTGCGCTATCCGAGGGTCTGCGGAAAGAGGTGAAACCCTACAATATCCGCACCACGGTGATCTCGCCGGGCGCTGTCAGCACAGAGTTGCTCGAGCATATCAGCGAGAAGGATATCCAGCAGGGGACCAGGGACTTCGTGAGCAAGATCGCCGTGGGGCCAGATACGTTTGCCCGAACGGTCGCCTTCGCGATCAACGAGCCCGACGACGTCGATATCAACGAGATCTTGTTCCGGCCGACCGCCCAGCCGGTTTGACTTGGAAGGGGTTATGCTTCGGTATCTCAAGGCGCGGCTCCGCCATTTCCGGGTCGGCTAGACCTTCTTCAGCCCCGCCCTGAACCGCCTGCCGTTTGCCACATAATGCGCGGCCGAGGCGCGCAGCCTGGCGACTGCGTCCTCGTCGAGCATCCTGACGACGCGCGCGGGCGAGCCGACGATCAGCGAATTGTCGGGAAATTGCTTGCGTTCGGTGACCAGCGCGCCGGCACCGACCAGCGAGTTGTTGCCGATCTTCGCCCCATTCAGCACGATGGCGCCCATGCCGATCAGGCTGTTGTCGCCGATCGTGCATCCGTGCAGCAAGGCACGGTGGCCGATCGTGCAGCCTTGGCCGACGGTCAGCGGAAAGCCGGCGTCGGTGTGCATGATTGTGTGCTCCTGCACGTTTGTGTCGGCGCCGACGACGATCGGCTCGTCGTCGCCGCGGACGACGACGCCGAACCAGAAGCCGGCATTGCGGCCGATCCTGATATTGCCAATCAGCGTGGCGTCGGGCGCGATCCAGTTGCTGTCGGCGTCCTCGAAGGCGGGCGCTTTTCCGTCAATCGCGTAGATCGGCATTGCTGTCTCCAGATCGTCTCACACCGACAAGCTGCCAGACCCTAGAAGCGAAGCCGCCCAGGACGCAATGGCGATCACCACCATCCCCAGCGCCAGCGCCCAGATGGTCGCCGTACAGCCGCAGGAGATCAGCCCCAGCACCGAGATGCGACGCTCGCGCCAGGCGTCCAGCGCCTCGTTGGCAAACATCAGCGGCCCGGCGCAAGCCGTCGCGGCGAGCGAGCGCAGCATTTGCTTCGACGATACATAGGGTTGGACGAAGGCAAGCCTGCGGCCGGCGATCAGCTCCATCGCCGATCCGGCCAGGCCGCAAGCCGTCAGCCCAGCCATAAAACTGAATATGATTTGTTCGACCGGGCCCATCTTTACCCTCCGTTTACCATGAAATTGCACAGTCGCCCGCAAAGCTGCGAAGCAAGAGCCGTGCCGCGTCGAGATGTGCCGTTCAGGCACACCCGTTGGACGGCAAACGAGGGTCGCGATGAAGCAGGCAGCCGCCACTGAGGGCCCGCAACTCAGCGTCGTCGATTCGACGCTGATGAGGCGGGTGTTTTATGCATTCGCGACGCTGGCGCTGGTTTCGGTGGCGATCAGCCTCGGCGGCAAATGGTTCGGCCGCTCGATCGCCATGGCCGGGTACACCGACGACACCACGGTCCACAGGGTCGTCATCGGCAACAACGTCATTGCCGTGCCGGCCAATGTCATCCGCTTTGCCCAGGCCCGGCGCGACGGCATCGCCTCGCGACTCGACCTCTATCTGCGCTATCCCGAGATGGACGGCTACAGCGAGGCTGCCCGCAACGACTTCAACCACACCGGACCCAGCAAGGACATCGTCTTCCTGTCGTTCGAGCCGCAGATGATGTCGCGCGACATGAGCGGCCGCTTCGCGCCGATCTACAGCGCGCTGATCGCCAAGCCGGGTACGCCCGGCCCTGGCGGCACCACGCTTTACGCCTTCAGCGAAAAATCAGGCTATCTCAACGAAGTGCTGGCGGTCGCCGATCGCCCCGGCAAGGATCCGTTCGTCGCACGCTGCCTGAGCGGCCCGAGCGCGGACGAATCGCTGGCGCCCTGCGAACGCGACATCCTGGTCGGCGACAATCTCAGCCTCACCTACCGCTTCCCCCGGGGATTCCTTGGCGACTGGCAGGGGCTCGACGCGGCGATTTCTGCCGAAGCAGCGCGTGTGCAGAAGACCGGGCGATAAGCAACGAAACGAGCCGTTCCGTAGCGATCCTTCGCGCCCCTCTCTGTCCTACCGGACATCTCCCCCACGAGGGGGGAGATCGGCCGTCATCTTGGCTTTCGCCAATCTCCAATGTTGCAGGAAGAGCGCAGCGCCGAGGCTGCCAATCTCCCCCTTCGTGGGGGAGATGGCCGGCAGGCCAGAGGGGGCGCTGTCCCACCGGCGTCCTGCAAGGTTCCGTACCGCCGCAGCACTTGAGGCGTAGCGGCCAGCTAAACTCCCAGCTCAGGCCAGATCGATGTCGAGGATCGCCATCGAGAAATTATAGTCCCCATCGTCCTCGTCCTTGAAGACGATGCCGAGGAACTCGTCGCCGACATAGACCTCGGCCGAATCTTCCTTGCGCGGCCGCGCCTTCACTTCGAGTTTAGGGTTCTGGAAGGTGCGCTTGAAATAGGCGTCCAGCTTTCTGATTTCGTCCGGCTTCAACAGTCTTCTCCGATCGTCGGCTTCTTCGTTTGAGCGCGCTTCTGGCACGTCGACAATGGCCATGTAAAGGCAAGCCGGCGAGAGAACACGGGCAATCGCCTCAGGTTTGCGCTGCGGCGCCGACATCGACAGTTGATCCGACGCGACAAGCCCCTGCCCGAGCACTCAGATGTCGAAGCTGACGACGTGGTCCATCGTCTGCGATGGCAACAGCTGGTCCATCTGCCGCGAAGGCTGGTCGCAGCCGGTCTCGCCGACGACGCGGGCCGGCACGCCGGCAACCGTCTTGTTGTGCGGTACCGGCGACAGCACCACCGAGCCGGCCGCGATCTTCGAGCAATGGCCGATCTCGATGTTGCCGAGGATCTTGGCGCCGGCGCCGATCAGCACGCCGTAGCGGATCTTGGGATGGCGGTCGCCGCCGGCTTTGCCGGTGCCGCCCAGCGTCACGCCGTGCAGGATTGACACGTCGTCCTCGATCACCGCCGTCTGGCCGACGACGAGGCCGGTGGCGTGGTCGAGGAAGATGCCCTTGCCGATGCGGGCAGCCGGATTGATGTCGGTCTGGAACACCGAGGACGACCGGCTCTGCAAATACAGCGCGAAGTCCTGACGGCCCTGGTTCCACAGCCAATGCGCCAGCCGGTGCGTCTGGATGGCGTGAAAACCCTTGAAGTAGAGCACCGGCATGATGAAGCGGTCGCATGCCGGATCACGGTCGTAATAGGCCTGGATATCGACGCGCACCGTCGTCGACCAGTCCTTGTCGTCGGCCGCCATCGCCTTGAACGTCTGGCGGATGAGGTCGGAGCCGATGTCCTGGTGGGCGAGGCGCTCGGCCAGCCGGTGAATGACCGCTTCTTCCAGGTTTTCCTGATTGAGGATGGTCGAATAGAGGAACGCCGCCAGCAGCGGATCGCGGTTGACCGCTTCCATCGCTTCGTCGCGGATCGAACGCCAGATCGGATCTACCGGCTGCACCCTGGTGGGACGGGAAATCGTAACGCTGTTCATCTGATGTCTCCGGCCATCCAATGTCTCGGCCATCCAATGTCTCGGTTGGCGGCTTGCCTATTCTCCGGCCGCACCTATAAGCCAGATCATAGCACGGGTGAACTCAATTTTCCTTAGTGCTTCGTGAAATGGATTTGGTTGGCGGAATTTCAAGCAGCCATGGAAAACGCAACCTTGATGGACGAGACCCTGAAGCGCGAGCTTTCCGCGCTCTATGAGGCCGAAGATCGCCACTACCACGACCTTGGCCACATCGAGGCGATGCTGGCACTGGCCAATGATTACAAGGCGTTGCTGCATGATCCTGAAGCAGTCGAGGCAGCGATCTGGTTTCACGACGCGATCTACGACAGCCGCGCCAACGACAATGAGGCGAGGAGTGCCGCACTTGCCGAGGAAAAGCTCGCCGGTCGCGCCGATGCACAACGCCTCGGCCACATCGCCGCGATGATCACTGCCACCGCCGGCCACGAATTGCCGCCCCTTGGCGACCAGCATTCGGTTCGCGACGCGGCGCTGTTCCTCGACATGGACCTGGCGATCCTGGGTGCTGCGCCCGAGGCGTTCGACGCTTATGAACAGGCGGTCCGCCGCGAATATAAGTGGGTCGATGAGCCGATGTGGCGGGCCGGCCGTGCCGCAGTGCTAGAGGGCTTCCTCGCGCGTCCGCATATCTTCCACAGCGAGGAATTCCGCCGGCGCTTCGAAACCCAGGCACGGCATAACATGGCGCGCTCGCTCAGGGCGCTGGGGCACAGCCCGCGCCGATCGTAGCCCGACGCGTCGGCCACTTGCGTCCGGAAGATCTGCCCGAAATCACGTAAACGCGCCTATGGTCGATGCCATGGCCCACAGCATAAACACCCCGGCGGCAAGCGACGCGCCGTTGACCACGATGCCAGCCAGGCCGAGCAAACGATTGTCGTTTGGACGACCCAGCGCCATCAGCCCGAAGACCGCGCCGGTAAGATGCGCCAATGGCCCGACCAGGAAAAATACCGCCATGAAGAAGCCTGTCACACTGTGCTGGATAAGCACGGACGCGTCGCTCGGCATTGCCATCAACGCGGTGATCGCCATCGCGCCTGCCACCAATGCAGCCAGCGCTAGAACAACGGACCATTCGCCGAACCTGCTTTTCGCAACGACGCCCAGCAAAGCGGCGTCGCTTCTTCCCCATTGTGCCATCGTACCCCCTGCCCCTCGTTCAGCGCGTGGCGGGTTTGAACCGATCCACGCGTCACGCTTAGTTACTCCCGTATCGTTGCAAAACCGCTAAGAACCCCAGCTTCAGGCCCAATGGCCGCTTTTGGGCAGCCATCCATCAAAACCGATGCTCGGCATAAAACTCCAGCACGCGCTGCTTGAAGGTCTTGTCGCCGACCGCCAGCATATGGTCGCGGCCTTCGATGTGAAAAGCCCTGGCGTTCGGCATCAGGGCGGCGAGTTCATCCGGCGAGCCGCCGATGTCGTCCTTGGTTCCCACCGCAATCAAGGTCGGCTGGGCAATGCGGGCAATGTCGGCCTCGCTCAGCAATTCGCGCGAGGTGGCGATGCAGGCGGCGAGCGCGCGGCGATCGCTGCGGGTCTGATCGGCGAAGGCGCGGAACGAGCGGCCGCGCGGATCGCTGGTGCCTGACGGATCGTCGGCCAGAAGGGCGTTGGCTATCGGATCCCAGTCGCCGACGCCGTCGACCATGCCGATGCCGAGACCGCCGAAGACCAGCGTCGCCACCTTATCCGGGTCGGAGAGCGCCAGGAAGGCCGATATGCGCGCGCCCATCGAGTAACCCATGACATGAGCGCGTTCGATGCCGAGATGGTTCAAAAGCGCTGCCGCGTCCGACGCCATTTTTGCCGGCGTGTAGTCAGCTTCGTCATAGCTCTTCGACGACGAGCCATGGCCGCGATTATCGAAGGCGATCGCACGATAGCCGGCGTCGTTCAGCGTCTTGAACCAGCCGGGTGACACCCAGTTGACGTAATGGCTCGAGGCAAAGCCGTGGATCATCAGCACCGGATCGCCCTGCCCCGATGCCGGCTGGCGGTCAAGGAAAGCAAGGTCGAAACCGTCATGTGAGAAGAACTGCATCGGCTGAAGATCCTGCCCGCTCAGTCGGAATCGACACTCGGCGCATCGCCCTTGTCGGGCGGCGGCATGGCCGGCCCCGGCGCCGTGCCGATGGCCGGATGGCGCAGCAGGTCGCCGTCCTTAATGCCCTTTTTGGCGGCCGTGCCCGCCTTGAGCTCGAGCACGAAGCGCACCGGTTCGTCCGGCGAGATGATCGCCTCCGACTGCGGCTCGCCTTGCTCGATCGCCCGGATCCGGCCGTCCTGTCCGACGAAGATCAGGTCGAGCGGCATCGGCGTGTTCTTCATCCAGAAACTCACATCCTGCGGCGCGCCGAACACGAACAGCATGCCGTGATTGTCGGCCATGTGCCGGCGGAACATCAGCCCGGCTTCGCGCTCGGCGGGCGTGTCGGCGATTTCCACGGAAAAAGAACGCTCGCCGGCCTTCGTCACCGCGACCAGCGGCGCCGGGTCGACGGGAAGGATCATCGCCTTGCCGTCGGCGGAACTCGGTTGCTGAAAATAGAAGAACGCACTTGCGGCGACGATGAGGAAAATCCCGGCGCAGAGCGCGCCCGCCGTCAGCCGGTTGCTGTGAGCCATATGAAATCCTCGGCCGGAACTAATGCGAGACCGGCAAGGTACCCATATCGGGGTGAATTTCGGCAGCCATAAGGCCTTTGTCGCCGCGTCCGAAGCGGACCAGCACCACCTGGCCCGGCCGGAGTTCGGTGATGCCGTAGCGGCGCAGCGTCTCCATGTGGACGAAAATGTCCTCGGTGCCCTCGCCCCGGGTCAGAAAGCCGAACCCCTTGGTGCGGTTGAACCATTTGACCAGCGCCCGTTCGAGGCCGCTTTCCGGCGTCACCGCGACATGGGTGCGCTGCTCCTGCAGCTCCGCCGGATGCACCGCCGTGGTGACATCCATCGAGAGCACGCGGAAGGCCTGCAACCCGCGCTCGCCCTGCTTGACCAGGCAGACGACACGGGCGCCTTCCAGGGCGGTCTGAAAACCGTCCTTTCGAAGGCATGTCACATGGAGGAGGATGTCGCCCGAAGTACCATCATCGGGAAGGATGAAACCGTAGCCCTTGGCCACGTCGAACCATTTGATGGCGCCGGCGATTTCGATGAGATCGGCCGTATCGGCGCTCTCATCCCGCTTCAACGCATCGTTACCGGCCCCGTCCCGCCCCATGAAAGAGGCCTTTTCCCCCATAAGAACGCCCCCTTTTTTCAACAAACACCGCAACTGATTCTTGGTGTCAGATTAACACCGCGGCTTCCGGTGTGTGCAAGACCTGACGTGCCTTTTTTCACGGTTCCGTACAGGAATAGCGGATTTGCCGTTTGCCGGCGCCGGCAAGCGTGGCCAATTGCCCTTTGGCCGGGCCGCCCCTATGTTGCGCCGCAACGCAACATAAGGAGGAAATCATGCGCTATCTGCACACCATGGTCCGTGTCGCCGACATCGATGCTTCGCTCGATTTCTACTGCAACAAGCTTGGCCTCAAGGAAGTGCGCCGCCATGAAAACGAGCAAGGCCGCTACACGCTGATCTTCCTTGCCGCCCCCGAAGACGAGCAAAGCGGCATCAGCGAGAAAGCGCCGCTGGTCGAGCTGACCTACAATTGGGACCCGGAAGACTACAAGGGCGGCCGCAATTTCGGCCATCTCGCCTATGAGGTCGACGACATCTACGCCACCTGTCAGCGGCTGATGGACAAGGGCGTTACCATCAACCGGCCGCCGCGCGACGGCAACATGGCGTTCGTCAAATCGCCGGACGGCATCTCGATCGAGCTGTTGCAGAAAGGTCCGGCCAAGCCGAAGGCCGAGCCGTGGGCGTCGATGCCGAACACCGGCAGCTGGTAACCGATCACGCCATCTTGAACGGACGCAGGCGGGCCCTGGTTCGGTTTTCGCGTCCGCATTCCCAAGGAGAATTCATTCATGCCGGCCAGCCATGTCGACGTCGCCACCGAACACGCCAGCCGCTATCTGCAGCAGCTGTGCAAACATTGGGCGCACAAGTTCCCCGTCGAATTCGACCCGAACCACGGCACCATCGATCTGACGCTCGGCCGCACGGTTCTCGATGCCGACCCGGCTGCGCTGCACATTGCCGTGACGACCGATGAAGCCGGGTCGCTCGAGCGCCTGGAAACGGTCGTCGCCGAGCACATCAAGCGCTTCGCCTTCCGTGAAGAGCTGGCATTCGACTGGAAACGCGCTCCGACCGCGTAGACGACCTGTCAACCGCCGGCCTTGGCCATGTCCAGCAGCATCAGCACGGTGCGCCAATTGCGCGCCGTGCCCGGCACCTTCAGAACGCGCGGAATTTGATTGGCAAACACGGATTTGCCGAGCCCGTCAGGCGCATGCAGGTAGAGCACGTCGCCCTTGATCTCGAAGCGTTCTGGCCCGGTGCATTTTTCCGCCAGCCGGGCGACCTCCTCGGCGGTCGGCCGGCGCTCCAGCGCATAGGCATGCAGCTTGGTCGGCTCGCCGGCCACTTCCGGATAGGGATTGTCCGCCGCCAGCCGCTCGAGCCAGCCGAGATCGCGCACCATGATGCGTGAATGGAACCCCCATTTCTTCTCGAATTCCGCTTCCAACCGCTTGGTCAGCGTCGCCCCATCGCCATCTGGCGACCGGAACACGGCGTTGCCGCTCTGCACATAGGTGGCGACATCGGAGAAGCCGAGCTGCTCCAAAAATGACCTGAGTTCCGCCATCTTAACGATGCGGTTGCCGCCGACATTGATGCCGGAAAACAGCGCGATAAAATCCTTCGCCGGAGCGTTCGGAAGATCGTTGCTGCTCATATGATGAACCCGGCGAGCGTCTCGTTGTCCGTGATGTCCTGGTAATGGACGCTCTCGGCGTCGAAATTCGCCTTGAGCAGGTCGAAATTGCGGCGGTCCTTGGTTTCGATGCCGATCAGCACCGAACCGAAATTGCGCGCCGATTTCTTCAGATATTCGAAGCGGGCGATATCGTCGTCGGGACCCAGCAATTCGAGGAAATCGCGCAGCGCGCCGGGCCGTTGCGGGAAGCGGATGATGAAGTATTTCTTCAAGCCCTCGAACCGCAGCGCCCGTTCCTTCACATCCGGCAGCCGCTCGAAATCGAAATTGCCGCCCGACACCACGGCAACGATGGTCTTGCCCCTGATTTCCTTCCTGGAAAAATCCTTGAGCGCATCGATCGCCAGCGCGCCGGCCGGCTCGAGCACGACGCCTTCGACATTGAGCATTTCGATCATGGTCGCGCAGAGCCGGTTTTCCGGGATCAGCCGCACGGTGTCGGTGGCAAACTCCTTCAGGTGGCGCAACGGCTCGCGGCCGATCTCGGCCACTGCTGCGCCGTCGACGAAATTGTCGACCTTGGCGAGCTTGATCCGCTTTCCGGCGGCAAGGCTCTCGCTCAAACTCGGGGCGCCGGCCGGCTCGCAAAAGACGAAGCGCGTTTCGCGGTGCTGGTCGGCGAAATAATGGGTGACGCCGGCGGCCAGGCCGCCGCCGCCGACCGGCAGCATGACGATATCAGCCATGCGCGCGCCGGGCATCTGGCCTGATATCTCATAGGCGACGGTCGCCTGCCCTTCGATGATGTCCTTGTGGTCGAACGGCGGCACCATGTGGGCGCCGGCAGTTTCGGTGAATTCAAGTGCCGCGCGGTAGCAGTCGTCGAAGAAATCGCCGACCAGCCTGATCTCGACGAACGCGCCGCCGAACAGCCGCGTCTTGTCGATCTTCTGCTGCGGCGTGGTCACCGGCATGAAGACGACGCCCTTCTTGCCGAAATGGCGGCAGACGAAGGCAAAGCCCTGCGCATGATTGCCGGCCGAGGCGCAGACAAACAGCTCGGCAGCGTTGCCGGCGGCGAGCGTCTTGCGGAAGAAGTTGAAGGCGCCCCGGATCTTGTAGGAGCGCACCGGCGTCAGGTCCTCGCGCTTCAGCAGCACCCGCGCGCCGGTCTTCTTCGACAGATAGTCGTTTTCCTGCAGCGGCGTCTCCGGAAAGATCTCGCGGATCGCGGCAGCGGCGGCAGCGACGCGAGAGGAGAAACTGGTCATGGCTGGAGCACCCCACAGGCTAGGCGAATTCGGTCCCGCTATTGCATATCCGGCCTCGCGAAGCCATTGTCCGGCCACCCGAAAGGGTGTTCCCAAAACCTCGTTGGCCGTTAGGAGCGTGTGTTCATGCCTGTCGCATCGGTGGCCCAGAAAACCGTGTCGCTGCCGGAGTTCGGCGAGCCGACGGTGATGCCGCTGGTTACGCGCGCCACCTATGAGGCCCGCATAGCGGCACTGGTCGCGCGCGGCGGGTTCGATGCCTTCGTCGTCTATGGCGACCGCGAACATGCGGCCAATGTCGCCTACCTCTGCGGCTACGATCCGCGCTTCGAGGAGACGCTGCTGGTCATCGTTCCCGGCAAGCCGCCGAAACTGCTGGTCGGCAATGAGGGCTGGGGCTATGCCGAGATCTGCGACGGGCCGTACGAGCGCGTGCTCTACCAGACGTTTTCGCTGCCGGCGCAGCCGCGCGACCGCTCGCAAGCGCTGGCCGACATCCTCGTCGGTTGCGGCCTGAAAGCCGGCCAGCGCATCGGCGCCATCGGCTGGAAGCCGTTCGGCCCCGGCGATGCGGGTTTTGGCGAAACGACGCTCGACCTGCCGTCCTTCATCGCCGACACGCTGCGCAGCCTTGCCGGCGATAGGGGCGTGATCATCAACGCGGCGAACCTTTTGATGAACCCTGCCGACGGCCTGCGCGCCATCAACGAGGCCGACCAACTGGCCGCGTTCGAATTCGCCGCGACCTATTCCTCGCAAGGCCTGCGCAATGTCCTGCAAGGCATCGAACCCGGCATGACCGAATTGCAGGCGGCGCGGCTGATGGGCATCAACGGCCTGCCGCAATGCTGCCACCCGATGCTGTCGGCCGGCAGGCGGGCGGCCTATGGCCTGCCGAGCCCGCGTCTTGACGTCATCAAGCGCGGCGACCCGATCACCATGGCCTATGGCATCCAGGGCTCGCTCAATGCCCGCGCCGGTTTTCTGGTCGAGGACGCGGCCGAGCTTCCGAGGGGCATCCAGGACTATGTCGAGAAGCTGGTCGCGCCCTATTTCTGCGCCGTCGTCGACTGGTACGAGACGGTCGGCATCGGCGTTCCCGGCGGCGCGTTGTGGCAAGCGGTGCACGAGCGCATCGGCGATCGGTTCTTCGGCGTAGCGCTCAACCCCGGCCATCTCATCCATATCGACGAATGGATGCATTCGCCGGTATTTTCCGGCTCCGACATCAGATTGAAGTCGGGCATGGCGTTGCAGGTCGACATCATCCCGGCGACCGGCACCGATTATTTCACCACAAACATCGAGGACGGCATCGCGCTGGCCGACGAGGCGCTGCGCGAAGAGATCGCGGCGCGCTATCCCGAAGCCTGGCGCCGCATCGAGGCGCGCCGCGCCTTCATGCGCGACGTGCTTGGCATAAGACTGAAGCCGGAAGTGCTGCCGTTTTCCAACATTCCGGCGTTCCTGCCGCCGTTCTGGCTTTCGCGCAACAGTGCGATGGCAGTCGCGCGGCGCTGAGCGCATTTCGGGCGCCTGCGACTTACTTCTGCCGCACTTCGCCTGTCCGGGAGGTGCGGCGGAGGTGGATGGGCCTTTGGTCAGGCCAGAGTGGAATTGCTTAAGTGCCCTTGAAGACGATTTGCATCATTGTCCTTGCCGCGCTGCTCGCCGGCTGCGGCGGCCGCCAAACCGAGGAACTGCTCGGCAGCGCCATGATGGCAGTGCCGGTGACGGAAATCGCCGGCAATCACTCGATCTTCATCGCCACGACGCGCAAGCGCTCCGACGATCCCAACAAGGTCTTCGACGGCGAGCGTTCGGCGACGCTGAACTATGCCCGCGTCAACGTCACCGTCCCCGGCATTCACAAGACAGGCCAGATCGAGCGGCGCTCGCGCGGCAAGTCGGACGATCCGGCCAAATACTTCATGGCTTCCGAGGTCGTCGGCTACGACACCCAGCCGAAATTCTCCAGCGCCCTCAGCGCCGACATCGCGGCGCGCGGCGGCCGTGTCATGGTCTTCGTCCACGGCTACAACACCGGCTTCGACGACGCAGTCTACCGCGTCACCCAGATCACCCATGATTCCGGCTATCCGGGCACGCCGGTGCTGTTTTCCTGGGCGTCGGGCGCCAAGACCACCGACTACGTCTACGACAAGGAAAGCGCCAGCGTTGCCCGCGACCAGCTGGAAGTGACGTTGAGAATGCTGGCGCAGACCGGCGCGCGACGCATCGACATCGTTGCCCATTCGCTGGGGACCTGGGTTACCATGGAGGCGTTGCGCCAGCTCGCCATCACCGGCGACCGTGATCTGGGCGGCAAGCTCGGCGACGTCGTGCTGGCCTCGCCCGACATCGACGTCGACGTGTTCAAGAGCCAGATGCGCCGCTACGGCAAGCCGGACAAGCCGTTCATCCTGCTGCTCTCCGACGACGACCGGGCGCTGCGGCTCTCCGGCCTGATCGCCGGTGCGCGGCCGCGCGTCGGCGACTACAAGAACGCCGCCGACCTCGCCAGCTATGGCGTGTCGGTCGTCGATCTCTCCAGCGTCAAGGGAACCGACCGCTTCAACCACACCAAATTCGCCGATAATCCGGAATTGGTGCAGTTGATCGGCCAGAAGCTGCGCGAGGATGACGGGTTTGCCAGCGACCGCGAGGTGACAGACCGCATCGCCTCGGTCGGACAATAGCTGCATTGCGCGGCAGCGACCGTTGACCATTGCCGCACCATCGGAACAGTTTGAACTGGACCGTGCCGGCCTCTGCCTCTATCGAATAGGCCAAGACGTCTCCGGCTCGACGTCGCCTTTGCGGGAGCCCGCGTGATCGTGCCTTCGAAGATCTTTCTCGTCGTTGCGTTCGCGCTCGCGGTTACCGGCTGCGCCGGCCAGAACACGCACGATCTGCTCAACAAGACGACGATCATCGTGCCTGCTTCGGACATTGCGGCGACGCACAGGATCTTCGTCGCCACAACCCGGCAAAAGGCAATGAAAGAGCCCCGGCAGGTGTTCGACGGCGACCGTTCGCCGACCACCAGCTTTGCCAGCGTCGAGGTGACGGTGCCCAAAATCCACCAGCTCGGCGCCATCGAGCGGGTCAAGGGCTCGGCCAACAGCAATCCGGCGAAGGATTTCACGGCGACCGGCGTCACCTTCTACGAAGGCGCGCCGCAATTCGCCAAGGCGGTCGGCGCCGACATCGCCATGCGCGGCGACCGCGCGCTGGTTTTCGTGCACGGCTTCAACAACGGCTTCGATGACGGTATCTACCGGCTGACGCAGATCGCGCACGACACGAAATACCCAGGCACGCCGGTGCTGTTTTCGTGGGCGTCGAGCGGCAAGACGACCGGCTACATCTACGACAAGGAAAGCGCCAATGCGGCGCGCGACGATCTCGAAGCGACGCTGCGCATGCTCGCCAAGAGCCGCGCCAAGAGCATCGACATCATTGCCCATTCGATGGGGACCTGGGTGACCATGGAAGCGTTGCGCCAGCTTGCCATCACCGGCGACCGCGACCTCGGCGGCAAGCTCGGCTACGTCATCCTGGCCTCACCCGATATCGACGTCGACGTGTTCAAGAAGCAGATGAACCGCTACGGCAAGCCCGACAAGCCGTTCGCCGTGCTGCTTTCGGGCGACGACCGGGCGCTCAGGCTGTCGACCCTGATCTCCGGCGACAAGCCACGCGTCGGCGACTATGGCGACGCGGCCGACCTCGCCAGCTATGGCGTCTCGGTGGTCGACCTGACCAAGACCAAGGGCGGCGACCGGCTGAACCACGCCAAATTCGCCGACAACCCGTTCCTGGTGCAGCTGCTCGGCGACCGCCTGCGCGCCCCGGCCGGCCTCGCCTCCGAAGAGACCGCGCCGGCCCAGCTCGACAATCTCGGCCAGGGCCTCGGCAAGGCCGTCGGCTCGGTCGCCGAAATCGTCATCACCACGCCGTTCAAAGTGCTGACCATCGCCACCGGCGGGTGAGCCGACCTCTGCTGCCAAACGCGCCGGTGATTGGCAGCTGTCAACAAAAACGCTCTGCAGCGATCCTTCGCGCCCCCCTCTGTCCTGCCGGACAGAGGGGGCGCTGTCCGGGCGCTGTCCCTCCAGGGTTCAATGATTCTTCAAACGAACAAATCAACCTTCTGAAAAGTTGTCACGTCAATCAGGCCGACGTCGGAAATTCTGAGCTCGGGGATGACGACCAGCGCCAGCAGCGAGTGCTGCATGTAGGCGTTGTTGAGCGAGCAGCCCATCTGCCGCATGGCGTCGCTGAGCTTGTCGGCCTTGGCGGCGACGATTTCGGCGCGCTCGTCCGACATCAGCCCGGCGATCCGCATTTCGACCAGCGCCAGCTCCTTGCCGTTGGAAAACAGCACGACGCCGCCGCCGACCTCGCCCAGCCGGTTCACGGCCAGAGCCATATCCTGCTTGTTGGTGCCGACGACGATGATGTGGTGGGCATCGTGGGCCACGCTCGACGCCATGGCGCAATCGCCGATATAGCCGAAGCCGGAGACGAAGGCGTTGGTGACGCCGCCGGTGCCCTTGTGGCGCTCGACCAGCGCGATCTGGCAGACATCGTTGCGGCGGTCCATGGCGACCAGCCCGTCCTCGACGGCAAGATCGGCCTCCAGCGCCCGCGTCGGCGCCTGATTCTCGATCACGCCGATGACGCGCACCCGCACCTCGTTGGCGCCCATGGGTGCGGCGATGTCGAAGTCGCCGGGCTTGAGCTTCCTGCCGAGCTTGACGGTGTTCTTCGCCGTCTTCGGATAGTCGTAGGCCGGAATGTCGATTTCGAGCTTGCCGCCCTTGGCCAGCCTGACGCCGCGGCCATAGACCTCGTCGATGGTCATTTCGGCGAGGTCGGAGACGATCAGCAGATCGGCGAGCCGTCCCGGCGCGATCGAGCCGATCTCGCGCTCCAGCCGGAAATGCTGGGCGGTGTTGAGCGTCGCCATCTGGATCGCCGTCACCGGCTTCAAGCCCTGGCTGATGGCGTGGCGCACGACCCGGTCCATATGGCCTTCGTGCACCAGCGTGCCGGAGTGGCTGTCGTCGGTGCACAGGATGAAGTTGCGCGGGTCGAGGCCGCTCTCGGTCACCGCCTTGATCTGCGAGGCCACGTCGTACCAGGCCGAGCCCAGCCGCAGCATCGCCTTCATGCCCTGGCGGACGCGCGCGATGGCGTCCTCGGCGCGCGTGCCTTCGTGATCGTCCTCGGGGCCGCCGGCGACATAGCCGTGGAACGGCAGGCCGAGATCGCGCGAGGCATAATGCCCGCCGACCGTCTTGCCGGCCCTCACCGTCGCGGCGATCTCGCCCGACATCACCGGATCGTTGGCGGCGACGCCGGGAAAATTCATCACCTCGCCGAGCCCGATGATGTTTTCCCAGCTCATCGCTTCGGCAACGTCGGCGACGGTCAGTTCGGCGCCGGCATGCTCCAGCCCCGGTGCCGAAGGCACGCAGGACGGCATCTGCACGAGTACATTGACCGGCATGGCGACGGCCTCGTCATGCATCAGCCGCACGCCCGGCAGGCCGAGCACGTTGGCGATCTCATGCGGATCGATGAACATCGAAGTTGTGCCATGCGGGATCACCGCGCGGCAGAATTCCGTCACCGTCACCATGCCGCTCTCGACATGCATATGCGCGTCGCAAAGCCCCGGCACCAGATAGCGGCCGCCGGCATCGACCACCTTAGTGCCCTGGCCGATGGCATGGCCGGCGTTCGGCCCGCAATAGGCAAAGCGGCCGCCGGCAATGGCAATGTCGGTGCCGGCGATGATCTCGCCCGAATGGACGTTGACCCAGCGCCCGTTGCGGATGACGAGATCGGCGGGTTTGCGACCCATAGCGACATCGACCAGATGCGTCGCCATCTCAGCCCAGGGTTTTGGTTTCGTCGCATTGGCGGTCTTCGGCATCAACAGGCTCCTCTTTGCCCGACTGTGCCAAGCCGCGAGGATTTTGACCAGCGAGGAAGTAAGCGCGGACGGCGAAGTTGCAGATCTCCCCCCTCGAGGACCCACAAGGGGGAGGGAATGCTGCCGCGCGCCCTTACTTCCCCTTTTGGCGCCGAAAGGCAGGCAAATTTGCCGAGGTCAGCGCCAACGGAAGTCTCCCTCCCCCTTGTGGGGAGGGGTTAGGGGTGGGGTACGTCGTAGAGCGAAAGCCTCGGCGTTCCATCTGCGATAGCCCTGCCCTCGAGGGGGAGATGTCGCCGAAGGCGACAGAGGGGTCGCCTATCCACGCGCGACGACCCCCTCTGGCCTGCCGGCCATCTCCCCCTCTAGGAGGGAGATCGATGCGCCATGGCCTTCGCCAATCGCCAAGGGCATTTTTTTGCCGGGCCGCAGCAACTTTGTTCTTGCTTTGTGCCGGCAGCTATGCTACTAATTTGGGTATGGTGCCAATTGGCTCCAACGACCCGCCTCCCGAGGCGGGTTTTTGTTATTGCGCCATTCATGGCAAATGGCCCAGGCGGAATGCGATTCCGTTGCGGCCAATCAGCTTTCGTCTCGTTAGAGGATCCTTCTGAATCGACGGTGGCGGAGTTCGACGCACTCGTTCCGAGCCTTCAGCCGGTTCACTCAATTCGATCCCGAACTGTCACTTCTTGCTCGGATCGTCTGCCGGGTTGACGTAGGTGATCTTGAATGGCCCCTCGCCATGAACCTGGATGATCGTATCGCTTGTCGTCCAGGCGAAGTGATTCATTCCGGCCGGCGCGACGCCGAAGCCGCCAGCAGTCAGTTCGACGCCTTTCGCCTCGTCGAACTTATCGCCCATTCCAATATGGAAGTTGCCGGAAAGCACCGTTACGTATTCCGTGGTGGGATGATTATGTGCGGCAATTTTGTAGCCCGCAGGTGTCTTCAACCGCAGCACAAAAGCGCCGTCCTTTGAGGGATCTCCAGCGACAACAGCCATTTCCGCGCCGGCGGGAATGACAGCAGGAGCAGGACCCCATTTGATGTCTTTGGCGTTCATCGGCATCTCATCGGCAAACAGAGGCGCCGTCCCAACAAGCAGCAGTGCCAGGGCAGAGGCAAGCTTGAGCATGACAATCTCCCAGTGTCTGTAGAGGACGGCGTCGAGTATCGGCGCGCCGATCCACTTGCCAATTGGAGTCTATCAGGGCAGAGCGCCCGAACGCATCCTGCGAACGGGGGACGCGCATTCGCGATAGCCGCGGAAGCTGCCGCTAAAAACATTTCCAGGTGAAACGATTTTGTTTGTATCACTGTAGGTGATCGGCCTCGCTAGCTTCCAGATTTCTCTACGGAAGAAGACGGCTTGACGGCCCCTGCCCGGCATCTGAACAGGACTGGCCTGCGGACGTGGCGGAATTGGTAGACGCAAGGGACTTAAAATCCCGTCCTAGTCCTTTGCACCCTCGCAACTAACCCCTCAAGGCTTGTAATTCCCCGGTTTGCGCCGGGGTTTTTCATTTCATTTTAATCTCTCCATTCGTGCAACGGATTTTGTGGGAAACACGCCGTTGTGGGAATCGTGTGGGAAAAAGAGAACCGACGTTCATGGCCAAACCAATCCACATGAATCTGCAGGCCGGCACCGACGACGAGTTAGACAACTACGCCAAGGCTGGCTCCAGAAGAGGAAATCGAATTAAATCAGCACAATCTTAGAGGTGCGTGAGGCGGTTTCTCAAGCACCAGCACATGACTGCCAAGAGGCGATGTGTGAGTGCTCTTAACCTGGAACCCCTCGTCAGAAAGCGTTTCGATGAATTCGCCATCCGTTCCAGGCGGAACGCGGGCAACGACGTTCGAGGTGCGCCTCACAATATTGGAAAGCACCCTTCGCGCCTTGCCTGGGCCGATGTTGCGCTGCATGTGCTGATAGACGGCCAGCAGCAGGACGATATCGTATTTCGGTAGAAGGATATTGCCGAGGCGCCGGCTGCCGAGGTTTAGGCGATCGAACCTGGCATGTACCGGGGAGCCACTCAACAACATCTTTGCAGTCTCGATATGCGGCTTGGCAATGTCGATCCCGTGGATCGAACTGGGTTTCAGCTTGGAGATCTCATAGGCGACAACACCCATATTGCAGCCAACATCGAGAATGGATTTCCCAGCATAGTCGATCTCCAATGAGAATATCCCGTCCAGTCTATCCTCCCATGTTCCTGCAAAACCTCTTTTGAACCTTGACCACCACAAATCATATACTCCTAAATTAGAGATCGCCGAAATATAGCGCTCGTTACCTTCTACTATTCATAAGTCGTGGCCAAGAAAAGCCTGCCCCCCACAAAAACACAGAAAAACATCATGGACACCACGTTCAAGGGCGCTGCGAGGCGCCTTGCTGATCTCAACTTGCGGGAAACTAGGCGCTCGCATTGGAGTAGGAGAGGACGGTGTTTAGGACATCGCCTTCAAAGCTAGTCCAGCCAACCCCATTAACGCATCACGACCACGATCTCTCGGCAGTCGCCTGATGGCTCAGAACCGCAAGGGCATCCATCGTCTGATGCAGCACAGCGACCTCTGCGACATCGGCAAGTGGGAGGTCATAGAGGTGTGGCGCAGCATCCGCGAACACATCCCAGGACTGTCCGACACCGTGGTCTACACAACGCGGCATACGTGCTGCTCGTGGCAGATCATCCGTGGCATCGACATCCGGCGCGTCCAAATCTGGATGGGTCAAAAGTCGATCCAGACCACCCTGAACTACGCCCACCTTGCGCCGAACCATCTGCTCGACAACCTCACGGCGCTCGAAGGTGGCGCGGCTCCGAGGCTCGTGGTAGTGAACGGCAAATCCTAGGCCGACCGTGTGGGAAACCATGTGGGAGACTGGTGGGATTTCCCCACAATGTGGGAGGTGGGCGTGGCGGAACTGGTATACGCAGCAGACTTAAAATCTGCCGGTGTTTCAAGCACTTACGGGTTCAAATCCCGTCGCCCACACCAACCCTCGCAACGGACTTAAAATCCCTCGATCTCCGATCGTACGGGTTCGATTCCCGTCGTCCGCACCAGATTTGGATTTGCCAAGACAGCTTAAGGGCGGTTCACTTTGCGGGACCGCAATTACCGACAGCTTGCTTGTTGAGCTTACCAGCCTTCAGGTCTGAAAGCTGCGGAATGGATGCATCAAATCCGGCGTATTTTTCGTAGACTTCCCTGTCCAACGAGATTTGCCGACCGGCGGCAGTAAAAGCGACCATCCCTGTAGTGCCGATATAGGCTCGCGCCGCTCGCATTCTGCAGAAGTATTTTTTCTCGCCGTTGGACACGAACCAGCCCAGCGAGCCTGATGCACCTCGCGACAGCTTGCCGGTCTTGTATCCTTTGCTTTGCAGGTTGGAATAGGATTCAGCGTGTGACGGGGTAATCGATGCCAGGAGAAAGACAGCCATCGAAGTCGCACCCAACCACTTCGGCAAGTTTTTGATAATCATAGATCTGTTCCCTTTCAGCTGCATCTCAGCCCGTTGCGGCAAAGCCGTTCACCCCCCGATCGGGTTCAGCTTCAAATGCTGGATCAGGATAATCGTCTTGGCGTCGATAATCCGACCGTCGTGGATGCCGGCCAGCGCCTCGTCGAGCGGCATTTCCAAAACTTCGATGTCTTCGCCTTCGTCATGCGCGCCGCCGCCGTCGGAAATGCGGTCGGCGGGCGAATAGCGGGCGACGAAGAACCAGAGCCGCTCGGTCACGCTGCCGGGGCTCATATAGGGCGAAAACAGCCGCTGCACGTCCTTCAGCCGATAGCCGAGTTCCTCCTCGGCCTCCTTGCGGATGCAGGTTTCGGGATCGTCTTCGTCGAGCAGGCCGGCGCAGGCCTCGATCAGCGGCTCCTTGTGGCCGGTGACGTAGGCCGGGTAGCGGAACTGCCGCACCAGAAGCACCGTCGAACGCTCCGGATCGAAAGGCAGGATCACCGCGCCGTCGCCGCGATCGTAGGTCTGGCGGGTGTGCGTTTCCCATTTGCCGTCGCGCCGGCGATAGTCGAAGACGGTCTTTTTCAAAACCGCCCACTCGTCGGAAAGGACTTCCTCGGAGCGGATGCGAATGCGATCTTCCATGGTGGACTCCCTGCTGCCGCGGCAAGGCGTAGCCGCGAACGGCGGTTCGTGCAATCGGGCCACCAAATGGTCCAGAGCACCGGTTCACCGTCTCGTGTCTGGCGCTGGCACAATCGGCTGCCTAAATAGCGGCAACCCTCTCCGGAGTTTTTTATGACCTCATCGCTTTTCCAGCCGATCACCCTCGACGGCCTCACCTTCCCCAACCGCATCGCGGTCGCGCCGATGTGCCAGTATTCGGCCGAGGACGGCTCGGCCAGCGATTGGCATCTCTATCACTGGATGAACCTGGCGATGTCCGGCGCCGGCATGGTCACCGTCGAGATGACCGATGTCGAACGGCGCGGCCGCATCTCGCATGGCTGTCTCGGCCTTTATTCCGAGGACAACGAGGCGGCGGCGCGACGCACGCTGGATGCAGCCAAGCGTGTCGCCGCACCGGGCACGAAATTCGGCACGCAGCTTGCCCATGCCGGCCGCAAGGCGTCCAACCGGAAACCCTGGGAGGGCGGCGGCCCGCTGCATGCCGATCAGGATCCGTGGCCGATCGTGTCGGCCTCGGCGATCGCCTACGACACCGGCTGGCAGGTGCCGCGGGCGCTGGAGGACGACGAGATCCTGCAAATCATCGAACGCTTCGCCGATGCGGCGCGGCGGGCCGAGCGCGCCGGCTTCGACTTCATCGAGCTGCATGCCGCGCATGGCTATCTGATCTTCCAATTCCTGTCGCCGCTGTCCAACCGGCGCACCGACCGCTGGGGCGGCTCGCTGGAGAACCGCATGCGTTTCGCCGTCGAGATCGCCAAGGCGGTAAAGAAGGCGACGCCCAGGCTGATGCTGGGCGCGCGTCTGTCGATCAAGGAATGGGTCGATGGCGGCTTCGAGGTCGAGGATGCGATCGAAGTGGCAAAAGCGCTGAAGGAAGCCGGCGTCGCCTATCTCTGCTGCTCGAGCGGCGGCAACTCGCCCTTGCAGAAGCTGCCCTCCGGGCCCGGCTACCAGGTGCATCTGGCCGAAGCGGTGCGCAAGGCCGTCGGCATCCCGACGCGGGCCGTCGGCCTGATCGACGATCCGAAACAGGCCGAGGCGATCGTCGCCGACGGCCGCGCCGACATGGTGGCGCTGGCGCGCGCCTTTCTTGCCGATCCGCGCTGGGGCTGGCGCGCCGCGGCCACCTTCGGTGAAAAAATCCACCCGGCGCCGCAGCTTGCCCGCTCGGTGACGACGATGCAGCACTGGATGAAGGCGGCGAACTGACGGCGGGTTCGTCTCGCTGGACGGGCCAGCACAGCTTCGCATGGATCCTCTGCCGGTGTAGAGTGGCCGGGGGCCGCGGCTGGGCGCGGCGGGTTGGGGGAGCAGAGACATGTCGTTCAGGGGGATTTCCATTGCGGCCGCCGCCGCGGTTGTGGCCGAGCTGTCGTTCGCCGCGCCGACGCCGGCCGGGGCGCAATATTGCGAAGGCACGGTGCACGGACTTTCCAGGCACTACAATCTGGCGACGGGAAGCGGCTTTCTCGCCGTTCGGGCCCGGCCGAACTCGTCGTCGCGCATGGTCGGGCAATTGTTCAACGGCGACCAAACCGAGATCTTCGACCGCCGCGGAAACTGGTACAAGGTCGATTTCGGCGGCCGCACCGGCTGGGCGAATGCACGCTGGCTGCGCAACGACTGCGGCTATTGAGCTATTTTCGCCTGAGCTAAAAAGCAGTTGCAACCAAATCGGCCGCTCCGCGTTGGCGGCGATGATGGACAGCAAGCCATTTGAAAAGCCGGTCGTGGTCGAACTCGGCCATGTCGGCAAATATCGGCAGATCCGCAGCGCCCAGGAGGCGGCGGAGTGCCTGATGACGATCTGGCCACTCAACCGCGGGCCGCGTCATCGTGATGCCCTCGACACTTGCCTAAAAGTGCTGGAAGGTTATCGTTCGACGGCGGATGCGCGCCGGGCACTGATCGAAGCCGCCAGGGAATCGGACGTGCTGGTCCCAGACGACAGGCTGCCAGACGACAGACTGGCCGACGATAGGCTGCATTGAGGCAACGGGCTTTCAACCGGAGGGTTTCATGGCGAAACTGACCTACAAGATCGTCGAGCATGACGGAGGCTGGGCCTACAAGGTCGGCTCGACATTCTCCGAAACGTTCCCCACCCATCAGGACGCGTTGCGCGCCGCCGAGATCGCTTCGGCCGAACAGCAGGTCGCCGGCAACACCGACGGCATCCAGTACGAGGACGCCGACGGCAAATGGCACGACGAGCTCGCCGACGGCCGCGACCGGCCGCAGACCGAGGTTTCGGATTAGAGTGTGCCGATATCCAGGTGATGCCGGCGTGCTTTACAGGTCGGTTTGGTAGCGCTACCGTCTCAAATCGCGCGTGACCGGGGAGGAGCCTGGGCGCCGTCGCGAGCCAGGCAGGAAAGCGGTTTCCTTCGAAGTCGTTGCGGGAATCAATCGGGAGGAGATCGATGGCGTCTGTCGCGATCGGGGATGTCTACAAATCATTTGGGACCGTCGAGGTCCTGCACGGGGTCAGCGTCGATATAGACGACGGCGAGTTCGTCACGCTGGTCGGGCCTTCGGGTTGCGGAAAGTCTACCCTGCTCAGGATGATCGCCGGCCTGGAAAAGATCTCGCGCGGCCAGATCGCGATCGCCAAACGTGTCGTCAACAACGTTGCGCCAAAGGAGCGCGACGTCGCCATGGTCTTCCAGAACTATGCGCTCTACCCGCATATGACGGTCGCCGAGAACATGGCGTTCTCGCTGATGCTCAAGGGCGTTCCCAAGGCGGAGAGCGATGCCGGCGTGCGGCGCGCGGCCGAAATCCTGGGACTGGTGCCGCTGCTCGACCGCTATCCGCGCCAGCTTTCCGGCGGGCAGCGCCAGCGCGTCGCCATGGGCCGGGCGATCGTGCGCGATCCGCAGGTCTTCCTGTTCGACGAGCCGCTGTCGAATCTCGATGCCAAGCTCCGGGTGCAGATGCGCGCCGAGATCAAGGAACTGCACCAGCGCCTGAAGACGACGACGGTCTACGTCACCCACGACCAGATCGAGGCGATGACCATGGCCGACAAGATCGTCGTCATGCATGACGGCATCGTCGAGCAGATCGGGCCGCCGCTCGAACTCTACGACCGGCCGAACAACCTCTTTGTCGCCAGCTTTATCGGCTCGCCCGCCATGAATATGCTCAGGGGCGAGATCGTAAGCGACGGCTCGCCGTCGTTTCGCGGCGCCGGCGGGATTTCGGTCCCGTTGGCGTCTGCACTTTCCATCGGCAATGGTGAGCCGGTCGTGCTGGGGATACGGCCCGAGCATTTACGGCTGTCCGACCATCAGGGCATCCCGGTCACCGTCGTGGTGGTCGAGCCGACAGGGTCCGAAGTGCAGCTCATCGGCCGCACCGCCGGCGGCGAGGAGATCGTCGCCAACTTCCGCGAACGCCATTCCTTCACGCCGGGCGAAACCATCCGGCTTACGGCCGAGCCTGGCCTCATCCATCTCTTTCACGGCAAAACCGGACAGCGGTTCGAAACACCCATCGAGCAGTAGGACGGCAATGACAATAAGCAGGAGGAAGCGAGCATGAAATTCACCAGACGCGACGTGATCCGCACCACCGCCGGTGCGGCGGCGGGAGCCTTGGGAAGCCGGCTCATCGGCTCTCCCGCCTTTGCCCAGGAGGGGTTGAAATACAAGCCCGAGGACGGCGCCAAGCTAAGGCTGTTGCGCTGGTCGCCTTTCGTGAAGGGCGACGAGGACCAATGGCTGGCCAACACCAAGCGCTTCACCGAAGCGACCGGTGTCGAGGTTCGCGTCGACAAGGAAAGCTGGGAGGACATCCGCCCCAAGGCGGCGGTCGCCGCCAATGTCGGCTCCGGTCCGGACCTGATGTTCGTCTGGTTCGACGACCCGCACCAATATCCCGACAAGCTACACGACGTGACGGAGCTGGGGGAATATCTGGGCTCGAAATATGGCGGCTGGCACGATGGACCGCACCAATATGCGACACGGCAAGGCAAGTTCCTCGGCCTGCCGCTGGCGACCATCGGCAATGCCATCGTCTATCGTGAAAGCTGGGTGAAAGAGGCTGGCTTCTCCGAATTTCCGAAGGACACGGCAGGCCTGCTCGAGCTTTGCAAGGCATTGCAGGCGAAGGGGCACCCGGCCGGCTTCACGCATGGCCACGGCGTCGGCGATGGCAACAACTACGCCCACTGGCTGCTGTGGAGCCATGGCGGCCAGATGGTCGACGAGAGCAGCAAGGTGACGATCAACAGCCCCGAGACGCTGAAGGCGATCGAATACGCGCAGCAACTCTACAAGACCTTCATTCCCGGCACCGAAAGCTGGCTCGACGTCAACAACAACCGCGCCTTCCTGGCCGGCGAATTGAGCGTCATCGCCAACGGCATTTCGGCCTACAACACCGCCAAGATCAACAAGGACAAGGATCCGAAACTGGCCGAGATGGCCAAGGACATCCGCACCACCAACCTGCCGATCGGCCCGGTCGGAAAATCCGTCGAGCTGTTCCAGGTGACCACGGCCGTGATCTTCGACTACACGCCCTACCCCAACGCCGCCAAGGCCTACCTGCAGTTCATGTTCGAGGATCCGCAAATGTCGCAGTGGATCACGTCGTCGGCAGGCTATTGCTGCCAGACGCTCAAGGCCTTCGACAACAACCCGGTGTGGACGGCCGATCCGAACAATGCCGCCTACGCCAAGGCCTCGGCGACGCTGCGGCCCAACGGCTATGCCGGCCCGCTTGGCTATGCCTCGGCAGCGACCATGGCCGACTATGTGCTGGTCGACATGTTCGCCAAGGCGGTGACAGGCCAGGCGACGCCGCAAGAAGCGATGGAAGAAGCCGAGAAGCGCGCCAACCGCTACTATCGCGTTTGAGCCGGTTCAGCCGGGCAGCCATGCTGCCCGGCTTCGAATCGCGCATGGCCGCCCGGCCGTTCAATGAGACCTTAGAGGAGCCGACCCATGGCCGTGACCTCCACTGCCGCTCAGCCACGCCGGTCGGCGCTGTCGCGCATTCTGACGTTCGTGTCCGAAAGTCATAACGCGCTTGGCTTCGGCTTCATGCTGCCGGCGGCGGCGCTGCTGCTGGTCTTCCTGACCTATCCGCTCGGGCTCGGCGTCTGGCTCGGCTTCACCGATGCCCGCATCGGCCGCCCCGGCATCTTCATCGGTATCGAGAACTACGAATATCTGTGGGATGACGCCGTCTTCTGGCTCTCGGTCTTCAACACCTTGCTCTACACGATCAGCGCCTCGATCCTGAAGTTTGCGCTCGGCCTGTGGCTGGCGCTTATCCTCAACCAGAACCTGCCGTTCAAGTCGTTCTTCCGCGCGATCGTCCTGCTGCCCTGGGTGGTGCCGACGGTGCTGTCGGCGATCGCCTTCTGGTGGATCTACGATTCGCAATTCTCGATCCTGTCCTGGGCGCTTATGGAAATGGGCCTGATCGACCATCGCATCAACTTCCTCGGCGATCCGGAGAATGCGCGGGCTTCGGTCATCGCCGCCAATGTCTGGCGCGGCATTCCTTTCGTGGCGATCACGCTGCTTGCCGGCCTGCAGACGATTCCGCAGTCGCTCTACGAGGCCGCCACGCTCGACGGCGCCAGCCGCTGGCAATTGTTCCGCTATGTGACGCTGCCGCTGCTGACGCCGATCATCGCCATCACCATGACGTTTTCGGTGCTGTTCACCTTCACCGACTTCCAGCTGATTTATGTGCTGACGCGCGGCGGGCCGGTGAACGCCACGCATCTGATGGCGACGCTGTCGTTCCAGCGCGGCATTTCCGGAGGCCAGCTTGGCGAAGGCGCCGCGATCGCAGTTGCCATGATCCCGTTCCTGCTGGCGGCGATCCTGTTCAGCTATTTTGGCCTGCAGCGTCGCAAATGGCAGCAGGGCGGCGGAGATTGACATGACCGCGATCGAAACGAGCAAACGCCCGGAACTCGACGAAGGCGGCATGGGCTACCTGCAGAGTTTGCCGCGCCGCGTGGTGACGGTCTACCTGCCGTTGCTGATCTTCGTCATCGTGCTGTTGTTTCCGTTCTACTGGATGACGATCACGGCGGTTAAGCCCAACCTCGAGATGACCGACTACGCCAATTTCAATCCGTTCTGGGTGGTGCATCCGACGCTCGAGCATATCCGCTACCTGCTCTTCGAGACGTCTTATCCGGGCTGGCTGCTCAACACGATCATCATCTCGACCGCCGCCACGTTCCTGTCGCTGCTGGCTGCCGTGTTCGCTGCCTATGCGATCGAACGCTTGAGGTTCTCCGGGGCGCGGCAGGTCGGCCTCGCGGTGTTCCTCGCCTATCTCGTGCCGCCGTCGATCCTGTTCATTCCGCTGTCTGTGATGGTGTTCAACCTTGGACTTTACGACACGCCGTTCGCGCTCATCCTCACCTATCCGACCTTCCTGATCCCGTTCTGCACATGGCTGCTAATGGGTTATTTCCGCTCGATCCCGTTCGAGCTGGAAGAATGCGCGCTGATCGACGGGGCGAGCCGTTGGCAGATCCTCACCAAGATCGTGCTGCCGCTATCGGTGCCGGGCCTGATTTCCGCCGGCATCTTCGCATTCACGCTGTCATGGAACGAGTTCATCTACGCCTTGACCTTCATCCAGTCGTCCGAAAACAAGACTGTGCCGGTCGGCGTGCTCACCGAGCTGGTGCGCTCGGACGTCTATGAATGGGGGGCGCTGATGGCGGGAGCGCTGATCGGCTCGCTGCCGGTCGTGGTGCTCTATTCGTTCTTTGTCGAGCACTATGTTTCCTCGATGACCGGAGCCGTGAAGGAATAGCCGACGTGATTAAGTTCGGAGGTATTCCCGGCGGCCCGGATGCCCGGGGCGGGCACCCTGCCGGCCGAGACCGCGTTCCGGGAGGGTGTCAGCTGCTGGTGTCGGACTTCGGCGCAAATGCGCGGTCGGCAATGCGTTCGATGAAAGCGACGACCCGTTCCGGCTCGACGAATTGCGGCATGTGGCCAAGCCCCTCGACAGGTTCGAAATCGAGCCCGCTGATCTTTTCCATCACCGGCCAGCCGTGGATATCGATCCCCAGCACGCGGTCGGAAGCACCAAACAGAATGCCGGCCGGCATGGTGATTTCACCATAGCGTTGCTCGATGCGGCCAAGGTCATGCTCGATGGCCACGACATCGGTCGACGTTGCATAGAAATGGCTTGGCCTGAGCCCGCACCAGCCGCCGCCCTCGACCATATAGTCGGCCGGCGCCGTCTGCGGCGCGAAAATGAAGGCAAGCGTCGCTTCGGCATATTTGAGAGCCGCCGGGATCGCCACCGTATAAGCCATGATCCGGCGCCGCAGCGGCGACTTGACGTACAGCGGGCCGAACTTCTCGCGCGCGTCCGGCTCCAGATGGGTCAGCGGTGCCAGCAAGGCGATGCCGGAAATCGCCTCTGGATGCTCGACCGCCAGCGTCAGCGCGATGGCGCCACCCAGCGAATGACCGACGACCAGCGGCTTTCCCAGCCCAAGCGCGTCGATAAAATGCCGCACGACCTCGGCCTGCTCGGACAGCCGTCCGCTGGCGGCCCTGGCCCGCACCGAATAGCCGGAGCCCGGGCGGTCGAGCGCGATCAGCCGATAGTTCGGGCCGAACCGTCCGAACAGCGTGTGGCCGAATTGATGAAGCTGCGCGCCGAGGCCGTGCAGGAAGACGATCGGCCGCCCCTCGCCCGTCTCGACATAATGGATGCGGTTGCCGTCGATCTCGATGAATCTGCCACTGGCCGGCACCAGCCTTTCGGCCTTCGCCGCGATCCGCAGCGTCGCCAGCAGCGGATAGGCTGCCACGACGAGCGCCAGCAGAAACAGCGCGCCGGGTAGCCATAGCAGAATTGATACCGGCATCTTTCCCTCAGCGCCCAAACCGGCGCAGCATCACCCGCCGACGGCTCCACTGCAAGGGAGGTGGCACAGGTGGATCCGTCGTTTGGCGGCATTGCCGCCGGCCGTTTGCCGCGCTATCTCAGGCGACCCGTTTGCCGGAGCCTGCCATGACCGAAATCGTCACCGCCGCCATGCTCGTCATCGGCGACGAGATTCTGTCCGGCCGCACCAAGGACAAGAACATCGGCCACCTCGCCGAGATCATGACGGCGATCGGCATCGACCTGAAGGAAGTGCGCATCGTTGCGGACGAGGAAGACGAGATCGTCGCTGCGGTGAATGCGCTGCGCACCCGCTATACTTATGTCTTCACCACCGGCGGCATCGGCCCGACGCATGACGACATCACCGCCGATTCGGTTGCCAAGGCCTTTGGCGTGCCATGCGAATACGACGCCAAGGCCTACGCCCTGCTGGAGGCAAGCTACGCCGCCCGCGGCATCGAATACACCGAAGCGCGCAAGCGCATGGCGCGGATGCCGCGCGGGGCAGACCACATCGATAATCCAGTGTCGGTTGCGCCGGGCTTTCGCATTGGCAACGTCCATGTCATGGCCGGCGTGCCGGCGATTTTCCAGGCGATGCTCGACAATGTCGTGCCGACATTGCGGGCCGGCACCAAAATGCTGTCGGCAACCGTGGAATGCCCGTTCGGCGAAGGCCTGATCGGCGGGCCGCTGGGCGACATCCAGAAGGCGCATCCGGACACGATCATCGGCTCCTACCCGAAATATAGCGACGGCAAGTTCTGGACGGAACTGGTGGTGCGCGCCCGCAGCCAGCAGGCGCTGGACTCCGCACGCGCCGACGTAGAGGCTATGGTGGCGGGCTTGATCAGGGCAAGCAGGGAAGGCTGATCGGCCGGCCCGACGGAACCAGCATCGCGCAGTGACGTTTGTCACGAGTGGGATCGCCGTATGAAGTGAGGGACTGCCATGCGCTTCAAGACCATCGTCGCCATATTGCAGAATGAACCGGATGCCGAGCGCGTCCTCGACTGCGCGATCCCGCTGGCCAGCCGATTCCAGAGCCATCTGATCGGCATCCATGCCGAGGCGCTGCCCGTGCCCTACACCTCTGCCACCGGCTTTCCGGACACCGAGTTCCTGCAGGTTTCCGCCGATATGAACCGGGAGCGCGCCGAGAAGTTGCAGGCCGCCTTTCACAAGCGCATCGAGAATTCCGGCCTGTCGTTCGAGTGGCGCAGCCTCGAGAGTTTTTCCGGCGACAGTGCGCTGACCGGCATCTCGACCGTTCGCACCGCGGACCTGATCATCGCCGCGCAGCGCGAATCGGGCAGCGACCCGAGCGCCGACGTCGACACCCTGGTCTACGATGCCGGCCGGCCGGTGCTGGTGGTACCGCATTCGGGTTCGCTGGTGACCAGCTTCAAGCATGTGCTGCTCGCCTGGAACGGCAGCAAGGAAGCCGCGCGCGCCGCCTTCGATGCCCTGCCCTTCATTATCGAGGCCGAAAAGACGGACATCGTCGTCATCGACCCGCCCGATACGCTCGACGAGGCGCCGGAAACAGCCGGCGCCGAGATCGCCGCCTCGCTGTCCAGGCATGGCGCGACCGTCAGTGTCTCGGTGCTGAGGTCCGGCGGCGCCTCGGTCGACGACATCATCCAGACCAGGGTCGCCGAGTCGGGTGCGGACCTGCTCGTGCTCGGCGCCTACAGCCATTCCTGGCTGCGCCAGCTGCTGTTCGGCGGCGTGACGCGAACGGTGCTGCGCACCGCACCCGTGGCGGCCTTTCTGTCGCGGTAGGTTCACAGGGATAGCTTTCCACGCCCCTTGCCAAGGCCAAGCCTTTCCAGTTAATTCCGCGCGCATTCCATGGTGTCTGCGCGCGATGCGCGCTTTGCGGAGTGCGCGAAAGATGTCCCTGCCCGAAAAAGCCTTCCCGGTCTCCTGGGACCAGTTCCACCGCGATGCGCGCGCGCTCGCCTGGCGGCTTGCCGGCGCCAACAAGGGGCAATGGAAGGCGATCGTCTGCATTACGCGCGGCGGCCTGGTTCCGGCGGCTATCATTTCGCGCGAGCTTGGCATCCGCATCATCGAGACGGTCTGCGTCGCCTCCTACCACGATTATACCAGCCAGGGGCAATTGCAGGTGCTGAAGGAGGTCACGCCGGCGCTGCTCGTCGATGACGGGGCCGGCGTGCTGATCATCGACGACCTCACCGACACCGGCAAGACGGCGGGCATCGTGCGCGCGATGATGCCCAAGGCGCATTTCGCCACCGTCTATGCCAAGCCGAAAGGCAGGCCGATGGTCGACACTTTCGTTACCGAGGTCAGCCAGGACACCTGGATCTATTTCCCCTGGGACATGGGCTTCACCTACCAGAAGCCGATCGCCGACGACCACGCCGGCTGATTCGCGGCAACGCCGCTTGATGCACCGAGTCCGCCCAGAGGACCTCCGCACACCGATAAAGGCGTGGCGCGACGCTGCTGCAGTCGCGCCATTAGGCTGAGATCGGCGCAGATTGACGGAATCTGGCCGATCCGTGAAACATTTTTTACTTTCATTGCTTATAATTAGCCGTAAGATTCGTGAGACGGCAAATGATTCTGGAAGCTGGGGCAAGCTTCTCCGATGTTGACGAGGCCAACGACGCACAACCATAAGGCCGAAAGGGTCCGGCGACTCTTAGGCGCGGTGCCGTACCGCCTGCAGGTTGCAGCGCTGCCCTGGCGCGATAGCGGGGACGGCGTCGAAATCATGCTGATCACCAGCCGCGATACCGGCCGCTGGGTGCTTCCCAAGGGCTGGCCGGAAGCAAAGGAGCCGCTTTGTGAAGCGGCGGCACGCGAAGCGGGCGAGGAGGCCGGGCTGCGCGGCACGATCTCGCATCACGAGGCCGGCCGTTATTTCTACGCCAAGGTGCTGGATTCCGGCGAGGAAGTGCCGTGCGAGGTGCTGGTGTTCCCGCTGCAGGTCGACAAGGTCGCCGACCGATGGAAGGAAAAGCGGGCACGCACCCGCAAATGGGTCAGCGCCGCCGAGGCTGTGCGCATGGTCAACGAACCCGACCTCAGCCAGATCATCGCCCATTTCTGCGCGGATCCGCATCGGTTCTCCTGAGTCTCAGTCGCGCATAGCCTATTCGCTCAGGTGCTGTGAACGTCGTTGCCGAAGCGCCTCCACCCAGAGCCGAACCTTCCTCGCTGCGCTCCGCTTCTATCCCCGTTATCCACATATGTGACACACAAGATGTGGGGGTCATAAAAGCTACGCAAACGAATCCTTGACGGCGCAAAACGAGTCGCCTTTTATAGGCCATGCGCTCCTGTTGAGAGTGCGACCGGAAAAGTTTCGAGGCCGGTCTTTTTCCCGGAATATGTGCGTTTTGAGCCGCATTCCCGCCTGTTTACGAGGCCGGCGAAGGCGTGGGATTTTGAAGCCTTGGGGGGCGAAAGGGGAGGATTGTCGGACTTGAATAAATTGTCTGTTAATACTATATTTAGTGTTTGCAGGTAGGTTCGACGCTAGATAATGTGAATTTCCCTCGATCGAGGGCGTTACAAAAAGTTTTCAGTTTTGAGGGACCCACAGGGTCCGTGAGCGCGTTGGACAGCGGCCTCGCAAGAGGTTCGACCGGCAGGGCGGCGGAGACTGTGAAGAATGAGGGCCGGCGGGTTTCGAACGCCGGCAGACGGCGGACATGCGCGTTTCGTCAAGAGGGCAGAAATCCTCTGGGAAAAGCGCTATATGTAGACAAAAGGGAC
This sequence comes from Mesorhizobium sp. M0018, assembly GCF_040323955.1. NCBI lineage: Bacteria > Pseudomonadati > Pseudomonadota > Alphaproteobacteria > Hyphomicrobiales > Phyllobacteriaceae > Mesorhizobium > Mesorhizobium sp. M0018. Next base: position 91,669 of record NZ_JAMYVL010000013.1, read on the forward strand.
CGGACCAATGCGCATCGAGCGTCGTTTCACCAAGCCAGGACAATCTGCCTATGCGGAGATCGAATTCCGCAAGGCGCTTTCCGAGATCAAGAATCCGGATGGGTCGGTGGTGTTCCGCTTGGACAACATCGACGTGCCGGCGCAGTTCTCCCAGGTTGCCGCCGATATCCTGGCGCAGAAATATTTCCGCAAGGCGGGCGTCCCGGCACGGCTGAAGAAGGTCGAAGAGACGCAAGTCCCCTCCTTCCTGTGGCGCTCCGTCGCCGACGAGGCTGAACTGGCCAAGCTGCCGGAAGCCGAGCGCTACGGTTCCGAGACCGACGCCCGCCAGGTCTTCGACCGGCTTGCCGGTACCTGGACCTATTGGGGCTGGAAGGGCGGCTACTTCAAGTCGGAGGAAGACGCGCGCGCCTTCCGCGACGAGCTCGCCTATATGCTGGCCACCCAGCGCGTCGCGCCGAACTCGCCACAATGGTTCAACACCGGCCTGCACTGGGCCTATGGCATCGACGGTCCGAGCCAGGGCCACTTCTATGTCGACCCGTTCACCGGCAAGCTGACCAAGTCGAAGTCTTCCTACGAGCATCCGCAGCCGCATGCCTGCTTCATCCAGGGCGTGCAGGACGACCTCGTTAATGAAGGCGGCATCATGGACCTGTGGGTGCGTGAGGCGCGCCTGTTCAAATACGGCTCCGGCACCGGCTCCAACTTCTCGTTCCTGCGCGGCGAAGGCGAAAAGCTGTCGGGCGGCGGCCGCTCGTCGGGGCTGATGAGCTTCCTCAAGATCGGCGACCGCGCGGCGGGCGCCATCAAGTCGGGCGGCACGACGCGTCGCGCCGCGAAAATGGTCATCGTCGACGCCGATCATCCCGATATCGAGGAATTCATCGACTGGAAGGTCAATGAGGAGCAGAAGGTCGCCTCGCTGGTCACCGGCTCGAAGATCGTCAAGAAGCATCTCGAAGCGATCATGAAGGCCTGCATCAACTGCGAAGGCAATGGCGACGATTGCTTCGACCCGGCGGTCAACACCGCACTGAAGCGCGAGATCAAGGCGGCCAAGAAGGACGCGGTGCCGGAGAACTACATCTACCGCGTCATCCAGTTTGCAAAGCAGGGCTACACCTCGATGTCGTTCAAGACCTACGACACCGACTGGGATTCGGACGCCTATCTCACGGTTTCCGGTCAGAATTCCAACAATTCGGTGTCGCTGAAGGACGATTTCCTGCGCGCCGTCGAGCAGGACGGCGACTGGCATCTCACCGCTCGCAAGGACGGCAAGGTGCTGAAGACGCTGAAGGCGCGCGATCTCTGGGAAAAGATCGGCTATGCCGCCTGGGCGTCGGCCGATCCGGGCCTGCATTTCAACACGACGATGAACGACTGGCACACCTGCGCCTCGGCCGGTGCGATCCGGGCCTCCAACCCGTGCTCGGAATACATGTTCCTCGACGACACCGCCTGCAACCTGGCCTCGATCAACCTTCTGCCCTACCGCAATGCCGACGGCACCATCGACATCGCTGCCTACGAGCACACGGTGCGGCTGTGGACCATGGTGCTGGAAATCTCCGTCATGATGGCGCAGTTCCCGTCGAAGGAGATCGCCAAGCTTTCCTACGAGTACCGCACGCTCGGCCTCGGCTACGCCAATATCGGCGGCCTGCTGATGACCTCGGGCATTCCCTATGATTCCGACGAGGGCCGCGCCATCTGTGCCGCCCTCACCGCGATCATGACCGGCACCGCCTATGCCACTTCGGCCGAAATGGCCGCCGAGCTCGGCGCCTTCCCCGACTACGACCGCAACGCGCAGAACATGCTGCGCGTCATGCGCAACCACCGCCGCGCGGCCTATGGCGAAAGGGACGGCTACGAGAGGCTAGCCGTCAACCCGGTGCCGCTGGTCGCCTCGGATCTCAAGCAGCAGGAGCTTGCCGACCATGCCAAGGCCGCCTGGGACCGCGCCATCGAGCTTGGCGAGGAGCATGGCTACCGCAACGCACAGGCAACCGTGATCGCGCCGACCGGCACGATCGGCCTGGTGATGGATTGCGACACCACCGGCATCGAGCCCGACTTCGCGCTGGTGAAATTCAAGAAGCTCGCCGGCGGCGGTTATTTCAAGATCATCAACCGCGCGGTGCCGGAAGCGCTGCGCACGCTCGGCTATTCCGAGGCCCAGATCGCCGAGATCGAGGCCTATGCCGTCGGCCACGGCAATCTCAACCAGGCGCCGGGCATCAACCCCGGCTCGCTCAAGGCAAAAGGCTTTACCGACGACAAGATCGCCGCGCTCAATGCGGCATTGAAGTCGGCCTTCGATATCAAGTTCGTCTTCAACCAGTGGACGCTGGGCGCCGACTGGGTGAAGGAGACGTTCGGCTTCACCGATGAGCAGCTCAACGATTTCTCGTTCGAGATGCTGCCGGCGCTGGGCTTCTCGAAGAAGGACATCGAGGCCGCCAACATCCATGTCTGCGGGGCGATGACGCTGGAAGGCGCGCCGTTCCTGAAGGCCGAACACCTGCCGGTGTTCGACTGCGCCAGCCCGTGCGGCAAGATCGGCAAGCGTTCGCTGTCGATCAACAGCCACATCATGATGATGGCGGCGGCGCAGCCCTTCATCTCCGGCGCCATTTCCAAGACCATCAACATGCCGAACGACGCGACGGTGGAAGACGCCAAAGGCGCCTACATGCTGTCGTGGAAGCTGGCGCTGAAGGCCAACGCGCTCTATCGCGACGGCTCGAAGCTGTCGCAGCCGCTCAACGCCTCGTTGCTTGCCGACGTCGAAGACGACGAGGACGAAGCCATCGAGCAGCTGATCGCGGCACCGGCCGCGCAGCGCGCCGTGCAGGTGACCGAGAAGATCGTCGAGCGCGTCGTCGAGCGTCTCTACCGCGACCGCGAGAAACTGCCGAACCGCCGCAAGGGCTATACCCAGAAGGCGGTCGTCGGCGGCCACAAGGTCTATCTCAGGACCGGCGAGTTCGACGACGGCCGCCTCGGCGAGATCTTCATCGACATGCACAAGGAAGGTGCCGCCTTCCGGGCGATGATGAACAACTTCGCCATCGCCATCTCGCTCGGCCTGCAATATGGCGTGCCGCTCGAGGAATTCGTCGAAGCCTTCACCTTCACCAAATTCGAGCCGGCCGGCATGGTGCAAGGCAATGACGCCATCAAGAACGCCACGTCGATCCTCGACTATGTCTTCCGCGAACTCGCCGTCTCCTATCTCGGCCGCAACGACCTCGCCCATGTCGACCAGTCGGACTTCGACAAGACTGCGCTCGGGCGCGGCATCAACGAAGGCAAGGCAACGCCCTTCTCCAAGGGCCTGACCCGCGGCGCCTCGCCGGTCAAGCTGGTGTCGGGCATGGGCGCCGAGCCGAAAGGCTTTGCTGGCTCGGGCTCCGGAACTCCAGCCCGTACCGCCCCGACCGCCTTCTCCGGCTCCAACGTGCTGACGCTGAAGCCGGCCAGCGACGAAGCCATCGCCTATAAGCGCGACTACGAGGAGCGCGCCAGGGAACTGGTCGAGGACATCGTCTACGCGGAAGCCTCCGACCCGACGGAGCTGTTCACCGATGAGGCCGCGAAAGAAGCAGCCGAAGCCAAAGCACTCGCCGCCAACCGGCGCCAGCAATCACTGATGCAGGGCTACACCGGCAACGAATGCTCGGAATGCCATAACTTCACGATGGTGCGGAACGGCACTTGCGAGAAGTGCGATACTTGCGGGGCGACGAGCGGGTGTAGTTGAGCGCTCACATCTTCGATGGCCGATTGGCGTAGACAATTGAAGGGGGCGTTTGCCTTTGATAGCGCCCCTTTCGCCGTACACCCAAACGACGAACGCCGAGCACTTACTGCCATTTCAAACGCGATCCGTTCAGGCGCGTCGAAAATAGAAATAGAACGCGAGATCGAAAAGTATTTTCAAGATAGAAAAACTGGCCAAGAGTTTATCAAGTATCAAATTTACCTGTTTCGTTCCTACTTTAATCGCCAATACTCAATAATAAAAAATTGCTGGATCCTATCTAAGACCTCCACAAATGGAGTCGAATTCATAACGATCTTCTCAGGACGCACCTCGATTGACACCATTCTTTACCACTGTATGCATATCTATGCATCGCGCGAGTACAATCAGGCCACCCAGCTAATGCGCGCGAAGAAGAAAAGTTGGCCGGTATTTCGCATCCAATTCCATCAGTTCGAGAGCGGCGCTCTTTGGGAAGGCAGGGCGTCTATCGGCGAGTCACCAGACTACCTTCTAGAACGAGCAGATGCGACGCTTTCAAAGGGGCTAGATCCGACTTCCTCGATAACGTGGCGCCCGAAGCTGATCCCGAAGGACCCCGGCGAAACCTGGCATGGGATGCGCCACCCGAGCTAACGACGCCAAGATAGCCGCCCAATTGCTTCTGCCAGCAATTGCCGTCTATCGCGTCAATGCCGCCAGCCCCTTCGTCGCCGTGGCCGGCAGTCCGCCTAAAGGAGCGATGACATGCGTTACGCGGTGGTGATTGAAAAAGCCGGAAACAATTTTTCCGCTTATGTGCCGGATCTGCCCGGCTGCATCGCCACCGGTGCGACGGTGCCTGAGGTTGAAGCCGAAATTCGTGACGCAATACGCTTTCATATCGAAGGCCTGCGGGCCAATGGGCTGGATGTACCCAAAGGGGGTCAGCCTGGCGGAATATGTAGAGGCGTAGAAGGTGCGATCTCCCCTTCTACCCTTGTGGGAGAAGGTGGCCTCGCGAAGCGAGGTCGGATGAGGGGTGCTCCAGCTTGGCACCGGCGGCGCTCCGTCCAACACCCCTCAACCGTCTCGGCGCTCCGCGCCGAGCCACCTTCTCCCACAGGGGGAGAAGGGAAGAGCGCGCTACCGCCAAGGCTGCAAACTCTCGTCCCGTACGTAGGCGATGATGGTATCGCAGACGGCGTTCAGATCCCGCAGCACGTCATCGTTCCAGAAGCGCAGCACGCGAAAGCCCCTCGCCTTCAATTCGGCATCCCGCTCCCGATCATAGCCCGAATCCGCGTGCTGGCTGCCGTCGATCTCGACAATCAGCCTGCCCTCGGCGCAAACGAAATCGGCGATGAACCGGCCGACCGGGACCTGACGCCGGAATTTGATGCTGTCGAGCTTGCGTCCGCGCAGCTCATGCCACAGGCGGTCTTCCGCCTCGGTCGGCTCGCGTCGCATAGAGCGGGCGAAACGACGCTTGGTCGGCGCGACGGGCTGGTGCGGCATGGGACGAGGGTATCCAATCTGGGCATGACGTCCAAGGAATTTGAGACCAAGTGTGGAAAACCGAGCGCTATCCCTTCTCCCCTTGTGGGAGAAGGTGGCCTCGCGAAGCGAGGTCGGATGAGGGGTGTTCCAGCTTGGCACCGACGGCGATCCGTCCAACACCCCTCATCCGGCTCGGCGCTGCGCGCCAATCCACCTTCTCCCACATGGGGAGAAGGAAGAAGCTGCCGCGCTACTCCGCCTCGGCCACCATCTGCCTTCCACCAACCCAGTCGCGCCACGCCTTCTCATCGCCGTGGAAGACGTTGAGGTCTATGCGACCCCTTACCCCGTGCGACAGGCCGGAGCCGGAATATTGCCAGAACAGCCATTTGCGGTCGGGATAGACCTTTGATGGGTGCGCCGCCACAGCGCGCAGCCAGAATGGATAATCGGGGAAGGCGCCCCTGAGATTGTCACGGTAGAAGTCAGGCGCGGTGTAGATGATCGGGCGCTGGCCGTAGTAGCGCTCGAGCATGTCCATGAACACCTGCATCTTCTCCAGCACCTTTTGCCGCGACGGGCGGCGCTTGCAGCTGGATTCGCCGTTCCACTCGACGTCGATCACCGGCGGCAGCGCGCCCTCGACCCTCGGCACGTTGCGGATGAACCAGTCGGCCTGCTCGCCGGCGGTGCGGCACCAGTAGAAGAAGTGGTAGGCGCCGCGCTTCAGGCCGGCAGCGTCGGCATTGCGCCAGTTCCTGGTAAACATCGGGTCGAGATGATCGCCGCCGTCGGTGGCCTTGATGTAGGCGAAGTTGGCGCCCTGGGCGCGCAGCTTTTGCCAGTTCACATTGCCCTGCCAGCGCGAAACGTCGACGCCGTGGACGGCAAGGCGCCTCGGCGAGGAGGATTTACCGAAATTGATCGGCTTGGCGTCGCGAAAACCATAGCGCGTGACCGGCTCGGCAAGCATCGCCGGTGCTGCGCGTGTCAGCCGCTTCGGCGGCGCCATCAGCGCGATCACCTCGGCCGGCGGATCGATGCTTTGGTCGGGTACGTCCATCGCGACCTGTTGTTCGTCCTGCTCCTGTTCCGCGAAGGCTGGCGCAGCATCAGTTTTCGCCACGGATGCCACCGGCGCGGGTGGCCGCACAACCGAGCTGGTGGTCTCACTGGACGGCACTTGCAGCGCATCGACGCCGGAGGTCGACGTGCAGCCGGCAAGGCACAGCGCTGCGATCGAGAAGATGACGACGCCTGATAACCGCATCTGGACCTGTACGCAAAACACAACAGACCGTAGGCAGGACAACGCCGCCGGACAAACCAAGCTGGATTCCTAACAAGAAACTACCAACAAAGTTTGAATCGAATTGTTAGGGCTTTGCATCGGGACGTTGGCCCGGACGGAGGTGCGCTATCCCCCAGCGTTCGGCCACCTGGCTGCCTCGCAATCCCGCTTGACAACTCACGGCATGAGATTAGTCTCCACTAATCTTACGGTGTAAGGCCATACTTGGGAGGAAGTCATGCAGCCCGCCGCCTTGTCAGAATTGCAGCCCGTAGCCCCGCCCGAGCCACACTCGCCCGCCATCGGGATCGACGAGATATCTGGCGATCTCAGCCGCGTCATCGAACGCGCCGAGGTCGATGCCTGGCTCGATCTCTATCGCGCCGCCCCGGCAGACTTTGCCGCAAGGCAAGGCCTTGCCATCGCCGAAGATGGCGATCTCGTCTGGACCACCTGCACGACGATCCCGTTCATCCATTTCAACTGCGTCAAGAATTTCGGTGTCGATAGCGCAGCCACCGAGAGCCGGCTTGACGCGCTTCTGGCGCATTATCGCGAGGCCGGTATTCTGAGGCCCTGGTTCTACACCAATCCACATACCGAGCCGGCGACGCTCAGCTGCTGGCTCGAGGCGCGCGGCCTGCAGCGTCAGGGCGGGTGGGAACGCATCTTTCGCGACGCCGCCCCATTGCCAACGGAGCCGCTTTTCCCGAAGAAGAATGTCTCGGTCGAGCGGGTGACGCCGGCAACGGCAAGGGAATGGGCTGGGTTCATCGACAGCCAATATCGGTTGCCGACCTCACCGTGGTTGCTGGCGCTGGCCGGCCGACGCGGCTGGCATCATTACATGCTGCGGCGGGACGGCGCGGTGGCGGCGGTGCGCTCGATGTTCATCGGTGTCGACGGCATGGCCTGGAGCGGCATCGACGCGCCGGTTCCCGGCATCATGGCGCCGAGCTTCGACCTCGATGCAATGCTTGGCGAAGCGATGGTGCGCGACGGACTTGCGGCCGGTGCAAAACCGTTCGTGGCCGACATCGAGGCGCCGCGCGCCGAACGCGACGGGCCGGCGTATCGCAACTATGCGCGCCTCGGCTTCAAGCTTGCCTATTTCCGCAGCCATTACAGCTATTTGCCGGCAAATTCCGGCTGACCGCTTCAAGACCCTAGCTGCACAACCACAGCTTGTGGCAGGTCGTGGCCATCAGGTGGGCCGGCGGTACAAAACGATCGTTGACCGCCACATCATCGTCCGCCCGGCGGACCTTTTCCTCGAGCAGCGTACGAAGTTCTGCCGGCTGCACGCGGTCGCGCTCCATCACCAGCTTGATCATCGGATCGCTCAAGAGCTCGTCCAGGGTGTTGATGCTGTCGTTCATTCCGTCGCCTCCTCGACTGCCGCCCGCACGCAATAGATAGGCAGCAATGATGGCCCGCCAATGACGCTTTGCCGGCTATCTCGTGTCGCTTCGGATTAAATTTTTGTCCAGATTTCACCTCAAGCCGGAGGTGGCGCGCCTTCATATTGCGGCAGGCCGTCATCGATCTGCACCCAGGGCTGCTTCGAGGCGGTCCAGATATGCATCTCAGGCCTGAACACCGATGGATCATCGAGGGAGCCGGTGGTGATGCCGATGATGCCGCCGGAATCGCGTCGGGAAAACATCGTCGTGCCGCAGCGGGGACAAAAGCCGCGCTTGAGATCGGGCGATGAATTCACCGTCGCCAGCGGTCCGTCGACCGTCACATCGTCGATGCGGAACAGCACGCGCGCGTTGAAGGCGGCACCCAGTGCCTTCTGGCAGAGCCGGCAATGGCAGACGCGCTCATTGATCGGTGCCGCCTCGGCACGGTAGCGCACCGCACCGCACAAACACCCGCCCTGATATCTTGCCATCGCCCGTGTCCCTTCCCTGCGAGGATAGGCGATACCTATCGATAGGCGTGGCGGCGTCAATTGAAAAGCTTTGATGGCGCCATCCAAAGCTGTGATCCGGCCGATGGGCGATCGGCTAGATGCGCCGCGCCAAGGCCTCATCAACGAAATGCCGGCCATCGCGCAGGAGACGGCCGGCAGACAATTAACCGGGCGTCAGTTCGTTTGGTTGACGACCTCATCCCAGGTCTTGACCTTGGTCTCGCCATTGAGGAACGGCAGCGTGGCAGCTGTCAGTTCCGGCGCGAAGAACACGTCGTAGTGGGTGCGGTTCGGCAGGATCGCCAGGCGGTTTTGCGACAGGTTCTCGCGCATCCAGCCGGCGTCCTTCAACCCGCCGCCAAGCATCTGGTAGAACTTGATCTCGTGCTCGGGCCGGTACATGTCGCTGTCGCCGAACACCAGCATGACCGGCATTTTCAGCTCCGGCACGTCGGCGGAATAATCGTAGTCCTTGCGCATACAGGCGCCAAGTTGATCGAGCAGTTTCGGAAAATCCTCAGGATGCGGCGCAACCGCGACGTAGGATTTGTACATCGGCGTGTCCTTCATCATGTCGGCCATCGCCGCGCCGACCTGTGCCTGCTCGCCACGCATCTCGGCATAGAAGCCGTCCGCGGCATAGCCGGTCGAGACCAGCACCAGGCGGCGCACCGCTTCAGGCTGCTGGACGGCCATGCGGAAGGCGACGCCGCCACCCAGCGAATAACCCATCACGTCGACCTTGTCGTAGCCGAGCGCCTTGACGATCGCCGCCATGTCGTCGCCCATCGCCTCCAGGCTGAGCGGCCGGTCGCCGAGTGCGGTGCGGCCATGGCCCTGCAGGTCAACGCCGATGACGGTGCGGTTCTCGGTAAGCTTCGGCAGGATCGGCGCGAACATGTCGGTCGTGCCGAGACCGCCATGCAGCAGAAGCAGCGGCTCGCCCTTGCCGTAGACGGCGTAATAATAGTTCAGGCCGTTGATCGGCAGCAGGCCGGATTTTTCCGGCGTCGGCAGTGTTGCGGTTGCGGTCGTCATGGCGGGCTTGGCCTCCTCTGCGTTGATGGTGCCCGGTGCGGCAAATAGCGCGGCGGCCGAGGCGAGTATGGCGAAAAATACCGATCTGGACACGTCAGTCTCCCTCTCCCGTTTGCATCAAAGTCGCTTTGCGACCTCCTCAAGCTGTTCGGCGCACTGGCCCCAGCCCTCGTGAAAACCCATTTTCTCGTGCTGTTCACGGTCGGCGACCGACCAATGCGCGACGCGGGCAATGTAGCGGGTCTTACCCTCGCCCTCGTCCTCAAAGGTCAGCACGACCGTCATGAACGGCTTTTCGGACGGCTCCCACGCCTTCGTATAGGCATCGGTGAAGACGAGCTTTTTGCCCGGTACGACTTCGAGGAAGATGCCTGGATTCGGGAACTCCTTGCCGTCGGGATCGGCCATGACGACAAGGGTGGAGCCACCGGTCCGCACATCCAATTCGGCGCGCGGCGTCATCCACGGCTTCGGCGAGAACCATTGCGTCAACAGCTTTGGCTCGGTCCAGCAGCGATAGACGTTCTCGTGCGGCGCATCGATGATGCGCGCGAGAACCAGCTCGCGGTCGGAGTTGGGGGCGATGTCGAGCTTGGTGGTCATGGTGTTTCCTCACACGTCGGTTTTGGCTTCCGTGTCTAGGACGAACCGACACGACGCAAGCCGACACGGCCCGCGAAAAAATCCGCGGGACAGGAGATTCGAACGACGGAAATAAGTGGCTTCAGTGGCGCTTGGCTTGCACCAGATAGGCGTCGATCTCGGTCTCGCCGAGCCACTTGGCCGCTTCCAGCCGATGCAACCCTTCGACCAGGATATGGCGCTTGCCGTCATGGCGCACTTGGATCGGCATCTTCATGCCGTTTTCCAGAATGTCCTCGGCCAGATGGCGGACGGTCTCGGGATGCAGCGTCTTTTTGCGCGCCGTCGGCACGTAGATATCGTTGACCCTGACCTTTTGCACTCTCAGCATGTCGGCTCCCGTGGCGGACAAGGCCGCGTTTTGTGAGATAGTCTGTTTGTCCGGCAACGCCAAGGGAGCGCCCGGCAATGGCTGGCCCGATCGTTTCCAATTGACGCTTGGCCGGCGGATGGCCGAAATGGCGGCCTTCGACCTTAGCGGTGTCCATGAACCACCTGCCGACCGAGTTTCCCGATTTCGGACTGACGCCGGAGCAGCGAGGCCAGGCGGTGCGCAGCCATTACTGGGAATGGCCGGGGATGGATGGCGGGCGCGGCGAAATCTGGTGCTACAGCGACCGTTTTTCCTACCGTCCTGGCGAGATGGTGGCACTGCATGTCAGTTCGACGGCCGTCAGTTTCGGCATCGCGATCATCCGCGACGGCGGCGCGGAAACGACAATGTTCGAAGGGACCGGAATCGCGGCGCGCTGGCAAGATACGCCGGACCAATGTTCGGTCGAAGGCTGCGGCTGGCAAGCGTCGTTCGAGTTTCGCATCGGCGACGACTGGCCGTCCGGCGCCTATCGCGTCACGCTTGAAGCGGACGCTCGCGACGGCAAGCCGATCCGCTGTCATCACCTTTTTATCGTCTCGCCGCAGCCCGGCAAGAAACCCGGCCGCGTGCTGCAGGTCGCGGCCACCGGCACCTGGCTCGCCTACAACACATGGGGCGGTTCCAACCATTACGAAGGCATCACCGGGCCGGCCCGCGACCAGTTTGCACGAATGGTGTCGACCCAACGGCCGTGGTGCCGCGGCTTCGTCGTGCTGCCCAGGGACGCGCCGCGCGTGCCGCTCGAAGTCGCCGTGCCGCCAAAAACCGTGCCGCGCTATCCGCACATGGAATGGGCCTTTGCTACCGGCCATTCGAAGAAATACGCCTCGTCCGGCTGGGCAAGCTACGACAGCCATTTCTTCCGCTTCGCCGAGCGTGCCGGCTACGCCGTCGATCTCGCCAGCCAGCACGATCTGCATTTTTCGCCCGACATTCTCGACGGCTATGACTGCGTCGTCCTGGTCGGCCACGACGAATATTGGACCTGGGAAATGCGCGATGCGGTCGACACCTATGTCGAGCGCGGCGGTCATGCGGCGCGCTTTGCCGGCAATTTCATGTGGCAGACCAGGCTGGAGGACGAAGGCCGCCGGCAGGTCTGCTACAAATACTGCGCTCGCGCCGAAGACCCGGCCTATCGCGGCGGCGATATAAGGCGCGCCACCAATTCCTGGGAAGCGCCGGAAATCGGCCGGCCGGGTGCCGCGACCTTCGGTCTCAACGCGACAAGAGGCGTCTATGCCGGCTGGGGCGGCTGCGCGCCGCGCGGCGTACGCGGCTTTCCGGTCTACCGGCCGGAGCATTGGGCGTTTGCCGGCACCGGCATCTACTATGGCGATCTGCTCGGCGCCGACAGCCATGTCTATGGCTACGAGGTCGACGGGCTCGATTTCGAGATCCGCGGCGGCCTGCCCTACCCCACGACCACTAGCGGTGCGCCGGACGGCCTGCAGGTGCTCGCGGTCGGCATGGCGAGCCAGGTCGAGGAAAGCGCCGACATTGCGTTCGAGGACCAGTTTCTCGGCGACGAGGACGGACGCTTCACCGCCGAGACGCTGTTCGGCGAGGCAAGCGATGCCAACCTCGACAAGGTCAAACGCGGCAACGGCATGATCGTCAATTTCCCGCGCGGCAAAGGCGAGGTGTTTCACGCCGGAAGCTGCGAATGGGTTGCCGGCCTGCTAAGGCAGGATGCGATTGTCGAGCGCGTCACCAGAAATGTCCTTGACCGCTATCTTGGAAAGCCATGACATGTTGAAGTCTCCTGCCCCGGAAACTCGCGAAGCCTCGCATCTGTTTTATCTATCCAGCCTGCGCCGGCCGCTGATCGACCGCGCCGAAGGCATCTACATGTGGACGCAGGATGGCCGCCGCTTCATCGACGGATCGAGCGGTCCGATGGTTGCCAATATCGGCCACTCCAATCGCAACGTGCTCGACGCGATGAAAAGGCAGATGGACCGCGCCACCTTCGCCTACCGTCTGCATTTCGAGAACGAACCGGCAGAGGAGCTCGCGCGGCAGCTGGCGGCCAAACTCCCTGAAGGCATGGACCGCATCTTCTTTGTCTCCGGCGGCTCGGAAGCGACCGAATCCTGCATCAAGCTGGCGCGGCAATGGGCGGTCGCCACCGGCCAGCCCAGCCGTTGGAAGGTGATCTCGCGCTTTCCCTCCTATCATGGCGGCACGCTCGGCGCGCTCGCCGTTACCGGCGACGATGCGCTGTCCGAAACATTTGTGCCGATGATGCAGATGATGCCGACCGTGCCGGCGCCCATCGCCTGGCGCGACCGCGACAATCTTTCGATGGAACAGCGCGGCATCCGCTACGCCGACATGCTGGAGGAAAAGATCCTCGCCGAGGGACCGCAGAGCGTGCTCGCCTTCATCATGGAGCCAGTCGGCGGCGCTGCCACGGCAGCACTGGTGGCGCCCGACAGCTACTATCCGCGCATCCGCGAGATCTGCGATCGCTACGGCATCCTGCTCATCCATGACGAAGTGATGAGCGGTGCCGGCCGCACCGGAAAATTCCTCGGCGGCGACCACTGGAACTGCAAGCCCGACATCGTCGCGCTGTCGAAGGGGCTGGGCTCTGGCTACGCGCCGCTCGGCGCGCTGGCGGCACCGATGCGGCTGGTGCAGCCATTGCTCGCGTCGGGCGGCTTTCAGCACGGCCACACCTACGCCGGCAACCCGCTCGCCTGCGCCGCCGGGCTCGCCGTACTCGGCGAAATGGACCGTCTCGGCCTGATCGCCAATGCGGCTGACATGGGCGAGCTTTTGATGGACGAGTTGAAGCGATTGGCGAAGCGGTTTCCGTTCATCGCCGACATCCGCGGCAAGGGCCTGCTCACCGGTGCCGAAATGGTCGCCGATCCGGACACGCTGAGGCCGATAGAGCCGGCGAAAAAGGCCACCCAGCGCCTGCTCGACCTCGCCTATGAGCGCGGCCTGATCATCTACGGACGCAAGGTCAAGGGCGGCGTCGACGGCGACAATTTCATGGTCGCGCCGCCGATGATCGTCACCGCCGCGCAGATCGGCGAGATCATATCCATCATCGGCGACTCGCTCGAGGTGCTGGCCGGCGAGCTCGACCTGCCGGTCGAAGGCTGAGAGGCGAACCATGGCGTCGCGAAAAGTCATCATCACCTGCGCCATCACCGGGTCGGTGCACACCCCGTCGATGTCGCCGCATCTGCCCGTGACGCCAGACCAGATCGCCGCAGACGCGATCGCCGCCGCCGAAGCCGGCGCCGCGATCCTGCATCTTCACGCCCGCGACCCCAGCGACGGGCGGCCGACCGCCGACCCCGAGGTGTTCATGCAGTTCCTGCCGCGCATCAAGCAGGCGACCGATGCGGTGATCAACATCACCACTGGCGGATCGTCGCTGATGACGCTCGACCAGCGGTTGGCCGCCCCGCTCAGGGCCGAGCCCGAAATGTGCTCGCTCAATATGGGCTCGATGAATTTCGCGCTGTTCCCGATGCTCGACCGGCCGCGCGAATGGCAGCACGAATGGGAGCCGAAGCTGCTCGAGGCTACCCATGACACGATCTTCAAGAACACCTTTGCCGACATGGAGACGGTGCTCGAGAAGCTCGGGCGTGGTTGCGGCACGCGCTTCGAATTCGAGTGCTACGATGTCGGCCATCTCTATTCGCTGGCGCATTTTCGCGATCGTGGACTGGTGTCCGGACCTTTATTCATCCAGTTTGTTTTGGGCATTCTTGGCGGCATCGGCGCAGATCCAGAAAACCTGATCCATATGAAGCGCATCGCCGACAAACTGTTCGGCGACAGCTACCGGTTTTCGGTGCTGGCCGCCGGACGCCACCAGATGCCGATGATCTCGATTGCGGCGGCGATGGGCGGCAATGTCCGCGTCGGGCTGGAGGACAGCCTCTACGACGGGCGCCAGCTCGCCAAGTCCAATGCCGACCAGGTGCGCCGCATCCGCGGCGTGCTCGACGGATTGTCGCTGGACGTCGCGACGCCGGCCGAGGCGCGGCAGATGCTGGCGCTCAAAGGCGGCGACCGCGTGGCGTTCTGAGATGCGACCGTGACCAACCCACCGTCAAGAGACATTGTCATCCGGCCCGGGACCGTCGAGGACGTCGAAACCATCCACGCCGCGCTCCTGCGGCTCGGCGCGCATGTCGGCGCACATCAGGAGATCACCTCGACAGCTCAGGATCTCCGCACCTATGGCTTTGGCGAAAAGCCTGCCTTCTCGACCTTGATCGCCGAAATCGGTGGCGAATTTGCCGGGCTTTGCCTGTATTTCCCGATCTTCTCGACATGGATGGGACGGCCCGGCGTCTATGTGCAGGACCTCTATGTCGAGGACCGTTTTCGTGGCCGCAGGATCGGCGAACGCCTGCTGCGCCGAGTCGCGGCGCAATGCCGGAAGAACGGCGGCGCCTATCTCAGGCTGTCCGTCGATACCGACAACGAGACCGCCAAGGCTTTTTACGAACGATTGGGCATTGCCTGGTCCAGCTACGAGCAGGTGCAGAAGATCGTCGGCGACGCCTTTTTCGCTTTTGCCGATGCACCGGAGGAGCCAACATGAAAGCCTTCTATGCCGAAGAACAGAAGCGCCACGACCCGAAGGCGTTCCTCTCGAGCGGCGCGCCGCAGCCCAATCCGGAAAAGCCGGAACGGGTCGAGCGATTGTTGGCCGGCGCAAAGGCTGCCGGCTGCACGATCGAACGGCCGCGGGATCACGGGCTCGGCCCGATTGCGGCGGTGCATACGCCGGAATATCTCTATTTTCTCCAGCATATCTTCGCGCGCTGGCAGCGCATCGAGGGCGCGTCGGCCGAGGTCATCCCCAATATCCATCCGATCGCGCGGAACGGCTCCTATCCGGCCTCGGCGGTCGGCCAGGCCGGCTACCACATGGCCGACACCGCCTGCCCGATCTCCGGCGAGACGTGGCAGAGCGCGCTTTGGAGCGCCTGGAGCGCGGTTGAAACGGCCGCGGCGGTGATGTCGGGAGCGCCGGCCGCCTATGCGCTGTGCCGGCCGCCCGGCCATCACGCCTTTGCCGATGTCGCCGGCGGCTTCTGCTTCGTCAACAATTCGGCCGTCGCTGCACAGGTTCTGCGCAAGCAGGCGGCGCGGGTGGCGATCCTCGATGTCGACCTGCACCACGGCAACGGCACGCAAGGCATCTTCTATGCCCGGCCGGACGTGCTCACCGTGTCGCTGCATGCCGACCCGGTGCGCTTCTACCCGTTTTTCTGGGGCTATGGCGACGAGCGCGGCGAAGGCGCCGGCCTCGGCTACAATCTCAACCTGCCGCTGCCGCGCAAATCCGGCGATGCAGCGTTCCTCGAAGCGCTGGAGGCATCGTTCCAGCGCGTCAACACCTTCTCGCCCGATGCGCTTGTGGTGGCGCTGGGGCTAGATGCCTTCGAAGGTGATCCGTTCGGCGGGCTGTCGGTGAGCACGCCTGGTTTTTCGCGCATTGGCGAGGTGATCGCCGGGCTCGGCTTGCCAACGGTCATCGTCCAGGAAGGCGGCTATCTCTGCGACGAGCTCGGCGACAATCTCACCGCCTTCCTCACCGGTTTTGACGGCGCCCACAAGCGATGATCCGCCCGCGAGGGCCGCTCAGGATCGTTCCTGCCTCAGCATGGCGACAACGCGGTGCACGCTCTCCAGCGTCTCGTCGATTTCGGCTGAAGTGTTGTAATGAGCGATGCCGATGCGCACCACCCCCTGCTCGGCCGGAATGCCGAGCTGGTGGACGATCTCCCAGGCGTAGTTGTGGCCGGACCACAGGAAGATGTTTTCGGCATTCATCTGCCGCACGATCGTCTCCGGCACGATGCCTTCGACAGTGAACGACACCGTCGGCACACGCTCATTGATCCGCTTCGGATCGGTGATGCCGTGGATGGTCAGGCCGGCAATATCCGACAGACCGTCGATCAGCTGTTGCGCCAGCGGGTTCTCGTAAGCGATTGAAACTTCGAAGGCCTTGGCGATTTTCAGCCGACGCGATCCTTGCGCGCCGGCTGCCGCGCCCAACTCGGCAAAATAATCGACAGCCGCCGACAGGCCGGCCATCAATTCAATTTGCGGCGTGCCGAGCTCGAAGCGCTCCGGCAAGGCATTGGACGAGCAACGGCATTTATACGGCTTAAGCGCATCGATAACGTCCAGCCTGCCCCACAAAATCCCCATATGCGGGCCGAAGAACTTGTAAGCCGAGCAGATCAGGAAATCGCAGCCGAGGTTTTGGACGTCGATCAGGCCATGCGGCGCGAACTGGACGGCATCGACGTAGACCAACGCACCAGCCCGCCTGGCGATGCCGGTCAACGCCTTCACCCGGTTGATCGACCCGGTGAGATTGCTGGCGTAGTTGAGCGCGACGAGCCGCGTCCTCTCGGAAAGCAGCGCGGCGAGCGCCGCCTCTTCGATCTGCCAGCTCTGCTGGTCGAAGGGCAGCCAGCGCACGACAAGGCCAAGGTCTTCTGCCAGTTGCAGCCAAGGCGAGACGTTGCCCTCATGGTCCGTGCGGGTGAGGATGATCTCGTCCCCGGGCTTCATCGTGCGGCCGAGCGTTCGCGACATGTGGTAGGTCAATGTCGTCATGTTGGCACCGATGATAATTTCCTGCGGGCTCGCAGCGCCGAGAAAATCCGCCATCGCCAGATGGGCCTCGTCCCCGATGCCTTGTGCTGCAACGGTGGTGTCGAAGAAGCCGCCGAGGTTGGCATTCGTGGTCAGCAAGCAACGCGATACTGCGTCGGCCACCGACTGCGGCACCTGCGTGCCGGCAGGATTGTCGAGATAGATGCGCCGGCGGCCCTTGTCGGTCAGCGACAAAGCCGGAAATTTCGCGCGCACCGCGTCGATCCAGAAGTCCATGGCTGTTCCCCTCTCCTTATGACGATCGGACAACCGCGTCCCGACGCATCAAGGGCACGGATTGCCGACGCGCTGGTGGATCGCATCAACGGCTTTCTGCATGTCCTCGGTCCAGACCACGTCGGCGGAAGAGAGCGCCATTTCGAGTTGCGAAATGGTGGTGGCGCCGATGATGTTCGAGGTGACCAAGGGCCGGTTCGAGACATAGGCATTGGCAAACAGCGCCGGCTCCATGCCGAAGGTGCGCGCCAACCGGTTGTATTCGAGCTGCACGTCGGCAGCATTCGGAGTCTCGTAGCGCTGGCCGCGGTTGAACAACTGCGAGCGCGAGCCCTGCGGCCGCGCGCCATGATCGTATTTGCCGGTCAAATAGCCTTGCGCCAGCGGCGAATAGGCAAGCAGCGACACCTGCTCGCGCTCGCAGACTTCGGCAAGGTTCACCTCGAAGGTGCGATTGACGAAATTATAGGCGTTCTGCAGCGAGGCGACGCGCGGGCCGAGGCCCTTGTCGGCTTCGGCGATGAAACGCATGACGCCCCAGGAATTCTCGTTCGACAGGCCGAAATGGCGGATCTTGCCGGCCTTCACCAGTTCATCAAATACGGCAAGCGTCTCGGCGATCGGCGTCTCTCCTTCCGGCACGCCGGCGGCATCGGAGCGTCGCGGTACGGCGCCGATGCGGTTCGGATTGGCGCCCCACGGCACGTCGCGTTCCGGCCAATGGATCTGATAGAGGTCGATGTAATCGGTGTTGAGCCTGGCGAGTGACTTATCGATAGCGTCGAAGATATCGGCGCGCACCAGCTTAGACGGGCGGTCGCCGCGAAACCAAGTGTTGGCGGTGCGACCAACTACCTTCGAGGCGATGATCACCTGGTCGCGATTGCGCTTCGCCTTCATCCAATTGCCGATGAATGTCTCGGTACGGCCTTGTGTCTCCGCCTTGGGCGGGATCGGATAGAGTTCGGCGGTGTCGATGAAATTGACGCCGCGAGCAAACGCCAGATCCATCTGGGCGTGACCGTCCGCCTCGGTGTTCTGCTGGCCCCAGGTCATCGATCCGAGGCAGATTTGCGACACGAAAAGATCGGTCTGGCCGAGACGGCGTTTGTGCATGGAGTTTCTCCGGCGGGAATTTTGCGCGGCTGCGCGAGGAGGAAGCAATAGCATACAGGAAAGCGTCGCCCGCTTCCAAGCCCACGGATGGAAGGTCAGACGACTTTCCCGGGACGCCGGCGGACAGGGTTTATCCCTGCGGCTAATAAAAAGCCGGACTGCATTTTCATGCAGTCCGGAAGTTCGCCAGGAATGGCGAGGAAAAAACCGGCCAAGTGCCGGCATAGACGCCTACGGTCAAAGCGCCGCAGAAGTTTCGCCGGACCAGCCGAATTATGTCAAAAAAGATCAGGGCAGCATGGCTGCCATGCGAATGCTGCACTGCACAATCGTCATGATCTGCTTATATTGACCGCCTTGGAGGTTCAATAAGGGGCTTGAATCATGGGATTCTTCACTGAAATGTTCGCTCGTCCGCGTCCGCGGGAACAGCTGCGCTATCGAGCGGCGCTGGCGCTGCTCCATTCGATGAGCAATGCCGATCGCGCCGATATCGGCGTTAAGCCTGCCGATTTCCCGCGCATCGCCCGGGAAATGTCCCTGCGCTAAACAACCGTGAGATATCCGCCGTGGCGGAAATCTCCCGAGCGGATCTCAACGCGATCCGAGGAAGATCGACTTGCCCAATGCCACGCCGTTGTGGCGCAGGATGTCGTAGGCGGTGGTCAGGTGGAAATAGAAATTGGGCATGGCGGCATGCAGTAGATACTGCATCCCCGGCATCGAAACCTCGCGTCCCGCAAGCCGCAGTTCGACTATCCTGTCATCTGAACCATCGAATTCGGCCGCCGAAAATGTCGCGAGATAGTCGAGCGTCTTGGTAAGGCGGGCCTGCAGATCAGCGAAGTTCGCCTCATTGTCCTCGTATTTTGGCACCTCGCGTCCCGCAAGCCGTGACGGGGCGCCTTTGGCGTGATCGGTGGCAATCTGTACCTGCCTGGTCAGGGCAAACATGTCCGGCGCCAACCTCGCCGTCAGATACACCTGCGGATCGATCTTGCGATCAGCCGCATTTTGCTCGGCAATGTTCAGCACATTGGCTAGTGCCTTCAGCCTCGCCGAAAATACCGGCACGGATGCTTCATACATTGATATGGTCACAAGAAATCTCCACGCGGCCCGACTGCCGAGGGCGAGAGGTAGCGCCTTCGCAGGCGATTGTTCAAGCGTCACCACGTCGCCGCAATCGATATGATAGGATTTTTCATCGAGTGGAGGTTCCCGATGAGACGCGCCCTTTTTGCAGCGACCGCTTTTGTGTCTCTTGCCATTGCCGGCCAATCGGCGCTCGCCGCAGACGCGCCTTATATCGACGACAGGTCGAATGCCGAAGCGGTCATCCGGTCACTTTATAGTGCCATCAGCCGGCACGAATTCGCGCGCGCCTGGGATTATTTCGGCGACACCAAGCCGGCCAAGGATTTCAATTCCTTCGTCAAAGGCTATGACAGCACGGACACGGTCGAAGTCAAAACCGGTGGCGTATCCGAAGACGGGGCTGCCGGCAGCATCTACTATAGCGTTCCGGTCGCCATCCGGGCGACGGCCAAGGACGGCAGCGAAAATGTCTTTGCCGGCTGCTATACGCTGCGCCAGATCAACGCCTCGATCCAGGAACCGCCATTTCGCTCGATCTTCATCGATAAGGGTGCGCTGAAACCCTCAAAGGCCGATTTCGAGGATGCCGTGCCGGCAAGCTGCGGCGAAGGACGGCCGCCGCCGAAGAAGGACGCAGCGCTTGAGCAAGCCAAAAAGGCGTTTGCCGCGACTTATGGCGACCAGTGTGACAAGGATCTTTTGGCGCAGGAGCCGGACATTTTCTCGATCCACTATAAGGGCAAGGATACGTCTGCCAGTGATCCCGAAAGCGAAACGCGGCTTTTCCATTTCGCCTGCTCGGCCGCGGCCTACAACGAAAACTCGATCTATTACATGAGCGACGACGTGCTTGGCGTGAGACAATTGCAGTTCGCCGAACCTGAGATGGACATCCGCTACGAGAACAATGACAGCGACGGCAAATTGCTGGGCATGACCATAGTTGGCTTCCAGACCTCCGGCTGGGCAACTAATTCCGATTACGACGAAGAGACCAAGACGATCACCAGCTTCAACAAATGGCGTGGCATCGGCGATGCCTCTTCATCAGGGACCTATCTGTTTCGCAACGGCGATTTTTCCCTGGTCCAGTACGATGTCGACGCGTCTTATGACGGCGAGGAAAATCCGCAGACGGTCGTCGACTACAATACCGCGCCTTAGGGAGCCTTCGACAACATCCAATTGAGCGTGCCGCGCCAGTCGGTCATGCGGATAGGGGTGCCATGCGTGCCGGTCTCGAAGCGGACGAAGCGGGTCGGATAGGCTTTCGATTTGGCCAGAATCGATCGGAAGAAGGCTTCCTGTTTCTCGATTGGAAACACCGGGTCCTTGCTGCCCTGGCCGAAGAAGACCGGCACACGACGCTTGAAGGCGGGGCTTGAGAAGAAACTCTCGTCCCATAGCGAGCCGAGCAGCAGCAGCCCGTCGATGCGCCCGCCGGTGTCATGGCGGGCGGCCAGCTTCCAGCATATTGAGCCGCCCATCGAGCCGCAGGCGACGAAGATTTTTGCGCTCGGCGATTGTTCGGCATAGTGGTTGATCAGCGCGGCGATCTGGGTCGCACCGGTGTCGCCGAAATCGGAAAAATCCGGCGACAGATAGAGGCCGCCATTGCCGGCCATCAGGTTCTTGATGCGGTTGAAATTGCCGCCGAAGGTGAAGTCGTCAATGCCCTGCTTGCGGCTGCCGCCCTGCCCGTGCAGATAAAGCACGATGATGCTGGCGCCCCCGGTCTTGCCGACGGCAATATGGCGGACATCGCCTGCATCGGTCGGCAGCAAGAGATCGTGCTGCACCTTACGCACGCCGGTGTCGGAGTATTGCGCGTGTACACGACGCTCAGGCACTTCGTCACGAGCGTTGATGTCGCGCAGCTCACGATAATCGACAACCGTATAGGCGCCGTTGCTCTCGGACGAGAGCGTGCCCGGGTAGGCGAACAGATCGTCCTTGAAGGGTTTGAGTTCGAGAGCGTTGGCGTAGGCGGCACAAGAGAGCGACAAAAGAATCGCCATCAGCAGGGCCGGGAGGCCGAAGAGAGGCAAGCGGAACCGGAAGCAGGAACGAAAGGCCATCCCTCAGCCATGCGTTTTTCGGCTTCGGTTTGTCAATCCTGCAGCACGCCGCCGGCGCCTTCCAGCGCCTCGCGCGTGTCGACGTCGACGGCTGCCCCTTCGCCGATCTCGACATCGATGACGTCTAGCCCTTCGGCCTCGACCAGATGGCGGGCGCCGGTATCGCCTTCGAGGTGAGCGATCGCGGCAAACAGCGAACGCGGCAGCAGCACCGGATTGCCGCGCCGCCCGTCGTGCGAGGCCCGCACCACCGATCGGCCTTCGGACCTGCGGAACGCCTCAATCAGCCTGTCGAGGTCGGCCGAGGCGACGCCGGGCATATCGCCGAGGACAATCATGGCGCCGGCGGCGTCGCCGGAAATCTTGGCGATGCCGGCCTTCAGCGACGAAGACAGACCCTCGCCGAAATCCGGATTGTCGGCGAAGGTCACATCGAGGCCAGACAGTGCATCGCGCACGCGCTCGCGCTGGTGGCCAGTGACGACGATAGTGGCCCCGGCTTTCGAACCGACCGCGCGTTCGGCAGTGCGACGGACCAGCGGCTTGCCATCGAAGAGCGCCAAGAGCTTGTTCGGCCCGCCCATGCGGCTGGAGCGGCCGGCGGCCAGAAGCACGATCTCGACCTTTGGTTCGGCTTTGGCCGGCAATGGCTCGCGCGGCTGCGGCCGCGTCGGAATTTCCATCAACAGCCCGCCGACACCCATGCCGGCAATATCCCTGGCGGTCACGTCGAGACCGGCGATCAGCCGGTCAAGCACCCAGTCGAAGCCGTTCTCCTTGGGACTGCGGGCGCAGCCCGGCGCACCGATGATGCGCTTGCCGCCTAGAGTGCCTAGCACCAGCAGATTGCCGGGATCGACCGGCATGCCGGCGCGGATGACAGTGCCGCCTGCCTTTTCGATGGCAGCGGGAACGACGTCGCCGAAATCGGCCATCGCCGAGGCGCCGAAGATAACCACCATATCGTTGTCGCGGATCAGCGAGGCCGCAGCCTCGGCGACGGGGATAATTTCATGCAGGGTTCGACGCTCCGCCGTCAGCCTGCCGCCCGAACGCGCCAGGCGCGCTTCGGTGACGCGCAGCGTCTTGTCGAGCACGCTGGGTTTGATGCCGGGCAGCACCGTCTGGATGACGCCGACGCGCACCGGCTGATAGGCGTTGACCGCAAATATCTCGCCGCCGGCGCAGATCCTTGCCACGGCATCGACCAAAGCGGAGGCGACCGCAAATGGGATGATCTTCACCGTTGCTACCATCTGACCTTTTTCGACCGGCGCATGCTGCGCGAGCGTGGCGATGGTGATCGTCGGATCGACGGCGTTGATGGCGTTGATCATCGCCGCGTCGACGGTGAACATGCCGGCAGCCTGCGCGTGGAGGTTGACCCTGCCGGTCGCGGCGGGCTTCGCCTCGATGTTGCGATGGATCATGGATGCGGCGATCTTTTCGGCAGCGACGTCCTCGCTGAGATCATCGGGCGCCAACACCGCCGCTACGACCTCGGAAATGCCAGCGGCCTTCAACAGGGACACATCCCCGGCGCTTAGCCTGTGCGCCTTGCGGAAGCGGCGCTCTCCGGCTGTGGTGGCGTGCGCCAGCACTGCCCCTTCGGCCGCATCGATCGCAACGGGACCAAATTTCACGCGACCGCGCCTTTGGATTCGAGGCCGCGGGAGCGAAAGGCGTGGATCGCTTGCGCCAACACCGCGACGGCGATCTCGGCGGGGCTGGCGGCGCCGATGTCGAGGCCGATCGGGGCATGAATGCGGGCGATCTGGTCGGCGGTCGCTCCCGAAGCCAGCAGGCGTTCCACACGTTTGGCGTGGGTCTTGCGGCTGCCGAGCGCGCCGACATAAAAGCAGCCGGCGTCGAGCGCCGCCTTCAGCGCGGAATCGTCGATCTTCGGATCGTGGGTGAGAGCAGCCAGCGCCGTATAGCTATCGAGCGGCTGACGCGTCAGCACATCCTCTGGCCATTCGGCATGCAGCGCGATATCGGGAAAACGATCGGGCGTGGCAAAGGCCGTGCGCGGATCGATGATCTCGACAGGATAGCCGGCGATCCTGGCCATCGGTGCCAGCGCCTGGCTGATGTGGACGGCGCCGATCACCACGAGGCGCGGCTGCGGCAGATGTGCGTTGAGGAAGAAGGTCCGTCCCTCAGCTTCGACCGAACCGGAATTGCCCGTGCGAAATGCCTTGGCGATGGCCGCCCCGAGTTCGCCGGCTACCCGGTCGCCCTCGCGCACGACACGGTCGCGGCCGTCGTCGAGATCGGTGACCAGGATTGCCGCGCGGCGGGCGCGGCGTTCGGCGTTGAGTGTCTTCAGCGCATAGGGATCCATTCGAGATCAACCCAATCTTTCTACATAGACCTTGATGCGGCCGCCGCATGACAGGCCGACTTGCCAGGCGGTCTCGTCTGCGACGCCGAATTCGAGCATTTTGGCCTTGCCGCTATCGATAACATCGACCGCCTCGGTGACCACCGCGCCTTCGACGCAGCCGCCAGAGACTGAGCCGTGGAAATTGCCTTCGGCGTCGATGACCAGGTGGCTGCCGACCGGGCGCGGCGCCGAGCCCCAGGTCTCGACCACAGTGGCAATGGCGACATCCTTGCCGTCCTTCATCCAGCCCTCCGCGATGATCAGCGGGTCGCGGGCCTCATCGAGATAGATAGTGCGTTCCATGATTTTCTCCCTGGCAGACATGTGGTTATGCGACGCGCTTCACGCCAGCCTCGATCCACGGGCGCGCGTCGACCGAACGCATAAAAACAGCACGGTTGCCAGCGACCGGTCCGCACATAATCCGCACGGGTTAACAGATCGAGCGTCTCGTCGACCGTCCGCGGCGTCGGACGCGGTTTTCAACTCGGTCATTCTGTTTTCGCGGGCGCGGCCATCTGAAAGCCTCTACAAAGCGTGGTAGCCGCGGTTGTGATAGATCAGCGGCCGCAAATTATCGCCGATGCGCAAACCTGTAACTTGGCCAAAAAGCACACGGTGGGTGGCCAGATCCTTGGAGTCGATCAGTTCGCAGTCGAAGACGGCGAGCGCGCCCTTCAGCGTCGGCGCACCGGTCGAGATCACATCCCATTCGGCCAACGCGAAACGCTCCTCGACCGGCAGGCCGGTAATGCCGGAAAAGCCGATCGACAGCGGCTCCTGATCCGAAGCCAGCGTGTTCAGGGCAAATTTGCCGTTTTCCACGAACGGCTCGTTCTTGGGATTTTCACGATTGAGGCAAACCAGGATGGTTGGCGGCGTGTCCGACACCGAGCAGGCCGCGATCACCGTCGCGCCGCGCCTGCCGGCAGGGCCATCGGTGGTGACTACATGCACATGGCCAGCAAAATGGGCCATCGCGTCGCGGTAGGCCTGCGGCCCGATGTCATTCTTCTTCAGCACCGATGATTTTCCATTAGTCAGAACCAACCGTTATATATGGGGGGATATTGCAGGCCACAAGCGAAGTGCTTGACCCATATCCCGAATTCGCGTGTTGCGCCAAAGCTGGCCAGCCTTTAGGTCTTGACGGCATTGGCGCCGGCAACCACGCGACCGGCGTGGAGGAATTCTTCGCTCGCATGCGACGTTCGACAACCACAATAGCGGTGCTGGCCTGGCTCTCGGTCGCCGGTGGTGCGAGCGCCGAGACGCTGCTGGTCGGCGTCGCGGCTCCTTTGTCGGGGCCGTCGGCGATCCTCGGCAAACAGATCGAGGCCGGCGCGACAATGGCGGCTGAAGCTGACGGTACCGAGATCAGGACGATCGATGACGCCTGCACGGCCGACGGTGGCGCCGCCGCCGCGCGGGAATTCACCGCGGCCAAGGTCAACGTCGTCGTCGGGTTTTTGTGCACCGACGCAATCGAGGCGGCTCTGCCGATCCTCAAGGATGCCGGCATACCGGTGATCACAGTCGGCGTTCGCACGGAAAGCCTGACCGACCGGCGCGCCAAGACCGGATGGCCGATCTATCGTCTCGGGCCGCGCGGCGACGACGAGCGCAATGCCGTCGCTGCCATCCTCACCCGCCTATGGCAGACCGAGCTGTTCGCCATAGTCGACGACGGCACGATCTATGGCCGCGAAATGGCCGAGACGTTTCGGGCAGCCGCCGAGCAAGCGGCGCTGAAGCCGGTTTTCGTCGACACGTTCCGGCCGCAGCTCGATAACCAGATTGGCCTGATCGGCCGACTTAGGAAAGCCGGCGCAACGCATGTCTTTGCCGGCGGCGACGGCGATGATGTCGCCATTATGGGCCGGGATGCTGGCCAGCTAAATACCGGCATGGTGTTTGCCGGCGGCGAAGCGTTGCGCGCGCCGCTCGGCGACATGCCTTATGCCGTCGGCACGCTGATGATCGCGCCGCCCGAATGGGCCGATGTCGCCGACCCCAAGGTGCTGCAGAGCTTTGCCGGACAAAACATCGTGCCGGAAGGTTACACGCTGCCCGCCTATGCCGCGGTCGAGATCGCCAAGTCGGCTTCAGCATTGACGCAAAGCTCCGGCGAGAGGGTGGCCAACGTGCTGACCGCGCATGACTTCACCACGGCGATCGGACCGATCCGCTTTGACGAAAAAGGTGACCTGACGCAAAATTCTTATCGAGCCTTCCGTTTCGACGGCGGCCGTTTCGTGCCGGCGGAGAGCCAATGATGTCCAGCACAGGGATGTTCCATACGGGTCCGCGCAATCTCATCACCGACGTCGCCGGCCTGCGTGTCGGCAATGCGGCGAATGCCAAGCTGAAATCCGGTGTGACCACCGTCATCTGCGACGAACCGGCCGTGGCCGGCGTGCAAATCCTGGGCGGTGCGCCGGGCACCCGCGAAACCGACCTGCTCGAGCCGCACAATTCGATCCACGCCATCCATGCCCTGGTGCTTTCGGGCGGGTCTGCTTTTGGCCTCGACGCCGCGTCGGGGGTGCAGGCGGCACTGCGTGAAAGGGGCATCGGCGTCGAGGTCGGCGGCTTTCGCGTGCCGATCGTGCCGGCGGCGATCCTGTTCGACCTGCGCAATGGCGGCGACAAGGATTGGGGCCGGTATCCGCCTTACCGTGACCTTGGCTACGAAGCCGCGCAAGCCGCTGCGATAGACTTTGCGCTCGGCACTGCCGGCGCAGGTAGCGGGGCTTTGAGTTCCGGCCTGAAGGGCGGGCTCGGCTCGGCCTCGACAGTGCTGGACAGCGGCGTCACCATCGGCGCGCTCGCCGCCGTCAACCCGACCGGCTCGGTGACGGTCGCCGGGACCCGCCATTTCTGGGCGGCGCCGTTCGAGATCGGCGACGAGTTCGGCGGGTTAGGCTATCCCCACCCGATGCCTGACGATGCCAGAAAGGTCCTGCTGAAGTTCCGTGACAAGCATGCGGCAGAGCAGGCGGAAACCGGCGCCAACACGACCATCGCCGTGATCGCCACCGATGCGGTACTCACGAAGGCCGCCGCCAAACGCCTGGCGATATCGGCGCATGACGGCTTTGTCCGTGCCATTTGGCCGACGCACACGCCCGCAGACGGCGATCTGGTCTTCGCGCTGGCAACGGGCAAGAGCGGCATCGAGCTCGCACCCAACGATGCCGTCGATCTCTACGCCGCGGCCGGCGCCACGATGGCGCGCGCCATCAGCCGCGGCGTCTTTGCCGCGACGCCGGCCGAGGGCGACCTGTTCCCGGTCTGGTCGTCGCGCTGAACGCGCAACGCTCATTCGGGTGAGCCGTAATCAGACTGGATTATGATCAGGTGGGTTCGGATTTTTCTTCCTCGAAGGTGACCGCAACATCCGAGTTTGCCGACAGCCGCACCTTCTGGCCCTCGACCTCGGCGACAAGGCTGAGAGGAATGAAGTGGTGATGGCCCCTGTGAGCGCCCTCGCCGCTGTCGCGCTTGGTCAGCTTTATGCGATCTCCGTCAACCTTGTCGACGGTACCGACATGGACGCCGTCGGCGCCGATCACTTCCATACGTTCGCGAATCTTGGCTGCATCTGTCATGGGGGTCTCCCTTAGAGCGCCGCGCGTCCTTTTGGACGCGCAAACGACGCTCTAAACATTTTGAATCAATGCATCGTGCCTTCCGAAAATCGATTCTGATTTTCGGAAGGCACGATGCGGTGAAGCTGCCGACAATAACAAACGGCGGCCGGATTGGATGCATCGACTTTGTGTTTCAGTCAGCACGATCTTTTGACAGCATCGTGATAGGGAATTTAGCGGCATCGACTGCCTGAATGGAAAGCCCATGCGAAATCTTGCCCTGTTTGCCGTCTGCCTGCTTGCCCCGCTCGCAACTTTGGCCGCCGCCCACGCAGGCGATGTCGCCGAGCTTGAGATCCTCGGCTTCAGCAGTGATGGCGGGGTCTTTGCCTTCGAGGAATACGGCGTCCAGGACGGATCGGGATTTCCCTATGCGATCCGCTATTATATCGACACGGCCGACGACAGTTTCCTGAAGGGCTCGCCGATACGTGTCCGGCTCGACGACGAGAATGCCACGGTGGCCGCAGCGCGGCTGCAAGCCCGGCAAAGGGGCGAAGCGATCGTCAGTCAGGCGGAACTCACGGCAAATCGCGGCATCACCGCCGGCTTCAACCCGGTGACCGAGCTTTCTGCCGATCCCTTCCGCATGGTGGTCAATCCGCGCCCGATCTTCTCGCCGGTCGACGATCCGCTCGAGTTCCGGCTCGACCAGATCGGCATGAACGACACCGAACGCTGCCAGAGCCAGGGCGAGATCAATGGCTTTCGCCTGCTGCGCATCGAGGCGAAGGATGGCGGCCAGACGAGGATCATTCACGAGGACAAATCGATCCCGCAAAGCAGAGGCTGTCCGAATGGCTACCAGATCGGCGCGGTTCAGACATTTTCGCTGAATAGCCTCAGCGCCTATGCCGTGCTGATCGCGGTGCGCCAATACGGCTTCGAAGGGCCGGACTATCGCTGGATCGCGGTAACCGGTCGCCTGTGACGTTCCCCGCCATGCGCTATCGCGCTCTGCGCCGTCTCCGCCGTGCTCTGCCGTCGCTGCGCACCGCATTTGCCGGTGCCTTGCTGTGGGCCACAGCGATGGGCGCCAGCGCGCTGCTCAATCTGCTGTTGTACGATTGGGAGACCCCGGCGAAGGTCCGCTTCGTCTCGCTGCTTTATGCTGCCGGCGGCGCGCTGGCCTTCCCGGTTGGGCTGTTTCTGGCGCGGCTCGTCTCGCTCGGACGCCACTGGGAAATCGCCCTCGCCGCCGCCTTCGTCTGCCTTCTCGCCGCGACAATTACCTTCACCGGCGGCCTCTTTGGGCTGCAATACCGCTCCTACTACGTCCAATGGCATGCACCCGCGCTCACCATCACGTGGGTTTTCCAGTTCGTGTTCACGATGTTGACGGCGCTTTACCAGTTCGTCGTCCTCGGCATCCGGCTGTATTTTCCGCTCGGTTTCGTTGCACTCGCTGTCGCCAGTGTCTGGTTTGCGCGCCAGCAACGTTGAGCATTTTGCCTGCCTCTGTTAGGACGCGGGCAAATGCTCTCGCAAGTCAGGACCGACTGATGATCCCTCGCTACTCCCGGCCGGAAATGGTGGCCATCTGGTCGCCCGAAACCCGGTTCCGCATCTGGTTCGAGATCGAGGCCTACGCCTGCGACGCATTGGCCGAGCTCGGCGTCATCCCAAAGGAGGCCGCCAAGACCATCTGGGAGAAAGGCGGAGCGGCGAAGTTCGACGTCGACGCCATCGACGAGATTGAGCGGGTCACCAAGCATGACGTCATCGCCTTTCTCACCCATCTTGCCGAATTCGTCGGGCCGGATGCCCGCTTCATCCACCAGGGCATGACATCCTCCGACGTTCTCGACACCTGTTTTGCCGTGCAGCTCACCCGCGCCAGCGACATCCTGCTGGCCGACATTGACGGGCTGCTTGCGGCGCTCAAGCGTCGCGCCTTCGAGCACAAGGACACCATCACTATCGGCCGCAGCCACGGCATCCATGCCGAGCCGACCACCTTCGGCGTCAAGCTGGCGCAGGCCTATGCCGAATTCTCGCGTTGCCGCGAGAGGCTGGTGCACGCACGCGAGGACATCGCCACCTGCGCCATCTCGGGTGCGGTCGGCACCTTCGCCAATATCGACCCCTACGTCGAAGAATACGTGGCCAAGAAACTCGGACTGAAGCCCGAGCCGGTGTCGACGCAGGTGATTCCGCGCGACCGCCATGCGATGTTCTTCGCCACGCTCGGCGTCATCGCCTCGTCGATCGAGCGGCTGGCGATCGAGGTGCGCCATCTGCAGCGCACCGAGGTACTCGAAGCAGAAGAGTACTTTTCACCCGGCCAGAAGGGCTCGTCGGCGATGCCGCACAAGCGCAACCCGGTGCTGACCGAGAACCTCACCGGCCTTGCCCGCATGGTGCGCTCCTTCGCATGGCCGGCAATGGAGAATGTGGCGCTCTGGCACGAGCGCGACATCTCGCATTCCTCGGTCGAGCGCATGATCGGGCCCGACGCGACGGTGACGCTCGATTTCGCGCTCTCACGGCTGACCAGCGTTGTCGACAAACTGCTCGTCTACCCCGACAACATGCTGAAGAACATGAACAAATTCCGTGGCCTTGTGCATTCGCAGCGCGTGCTGCTGGCGCTGACGCAAGCCGGTGTTTCGCGCGAGGACGCCTACCGGCTGGTGCAGCGCAACGCCATGAAGGTGTGGGAGCAAGGCGCTGATTTTCTTGAGGAACTTCTGGCCGACAAGGACGTTGTCGCTGCCCTGCCCGAGGCCGAGATCCGCGAGAAATTCGATTTGGGCTATCATACCAAGCACGTCGATACGATCTTCAGCAGAGTGTTTGGAGAGGTCTGATGATTTCGTCGGCCGGAGATTTCGATTTTCTTGCCCTGCCCGGGCGCGGCAATTCCGGGCCGGATCATTGGATGTCGCATTGGTGCCGGGTGTTCCCCAATTCGAGCCGCGTGCTGCAGGCCGAGTGGGACCGGCCTAAGCCTGAAGACTGGATCGGCCAGTTGGATGCCGCGGTGGCCGCCGCACCGCGCCACGTCGTGCTGCTTGCGCATTCGCTGGCGGTGGCGACGGCGGTGAAATGGGCTGCCGGCGCCAGTCAAAGCCAGCTCGACAAGGTCGCGGCGGCATTCCTGGTTGCCGCGACCAATGTCGAGGATACCGATCCTTCATTCGACGCGGTGCGCCCGTTCGCGCCGATGCCGCTGAAGCGCCTGCCCTTCCCGACATTGGTGGTGGCGAGCCGCAGCGACCCACGCGTCACCTTCGACAAGGCGACCGCCTTTGCCGGAGCCTGGGGTGCGGACATCGCCGATGCCGGCGATCTTGGCCATATGGGAAACGAGGCCCGCCTCGGCTTATGGCCAGCGGGCCTGCTGATGCTTGGACGCCTGCTTGAGAAGGCGAACCTCTAGCCTACGCCTTACCGGGAACCGTCCTTATCACCGTGCCCCACGGATCCTCGCGGGTGGTCTCGCTTGCGGCATTGTCCGAACGCATCTCGACCCAGGCCAAGCCGGAGCGGGCGGGATCGCGGCGACCGGCGCCCGCGCTCTGCCACGCATTTGCGCCAATGTGGTGATGATAGCCGCCGGACGACAGGAACACCGCCGCGCCACCGTACTTTGCCACTGTGTCGAAACCGAACTCCTGATGCCACCATGCTTCGGCTTCTTCCGGCCTGCCGACCCGCAAATGGACGTGGCCGATAATGCTGTTTTCCGGCGCGCCCTGCCAGCCGGCGTCACCGGCCGGCACTTCGGCAATGACCGACGGAATGTTCAGCCGCTCCGTCGCCATCGCGATCTTGTCGCCATTCCATTTCCAATCCTGGGGGCGGCGGTCGGCATAGATCTCGATGCCGTTGCCTTCCGGATCGGTCAGATAAAGAGCCTCGCTGACCAGATGGTCGGATGCGCCCTCGATGCCGATCTTACCGGCGATGGCGTGATTGATCCAGCGGCCGAGATCGGCCCGGCTGGGTAGCAGGAAGGCGGTGTGGAAAAGACCGGCGCTGCGCGGGTCATCGGGTTTCGCAGCCGGATCCGCTTCGATGTCGAGCAAAGGGCGATTGACTGCGCCGAGCGTAATCGTGCCGCCGGAGCGGGTCAGTTCCTGCAAACCGACGACTTTGCGATAGTAGGCAGCGAGATTTTCTGCATCGCGCGCCCGCAAGCCGACACGGGCAACGCTGACCGGGGTCGTCGCGGCAAAAGGCAGTTCGCTCATCAAAGTGCTCCGTTCAGCCGGCGCTCGACAAGCTTCCAACGAAGGAACCCGGCGCCATCAATCATTCTACGCCGTGTCCGTGCCAAAATCTCGGAACAGCCATTCTTTCTCAGCGACAGATCGTCGATCGCGATCGTTCACACAAGAGCGCAAGAAGCGAACATGGTGTTCACAATAGCGAGCAGAACCGGGCTGATGAGAGGCCGTTTGCGTGTCGCTGTTGAGTTCATACCCGGTTGCACCCGACAGCGCCTCTCGCTACATGCGCGCCATGAAAGTCAGGGAAGCAGATATTCTCATCGTGCCGGGCTACACCAATTCCGGCCCCGATCATTGGCAGAGCCGCTGGCAGTCGAAACTATCGACAGCGCGCCGCGTCGAACAGACGGAATGGTCGAAGCCGGTGCGCGAGGATTGGACGGCCGGTGTCGCCAAGGCGGTTAACGAGGCCGAGCGGCCGGTCGTCATTGTCGCTCACTCGCTTGGCGTCGCCGCGGTCATCCAGGCATTGCCTCGGTTCGAGCGACCGGTCGCCGGCGCTTTCTTCGTGGCGCCGCCCGATGTCGCCAACCCTGAGATAAAGCCGAGGCACCTGATGACCTTCGGCCCCTACCCGCGTGACCCGCTGCCATTTCCGTCGGTGGTGATCGCAAGCCGCAACGACCCGTTCTGCGCCTTCGGCGTCGCCGAGGACATTGCCGCGGCGTGGGGCTCGCTGTTCATCGACGCCGGCGATGCCGGTCATCTCAACGCGGATTCCGGCTTCGGCCCATGGCCCGAAGGTTCGATGACGTTCGCGAAATTCCTGACGGATCTCTAGAGCGGTTCATCGTTTCACGGAAACGGCGAACCGCTCTATCTCTTTGTTTTGACGCAATTCCGGACGGAAAACCGTTTCACACTTTTCCTGGAATTGCTCTAGGAAGCGATCGAATCCCTGACGCTGCTCAGCAGGGTCTTTGCCCCAAGCGAAATCAGCGAATGCTCGGAACCCAACGCCAGCAGCCGGTAGCCCATCGACACCACGCGACCGGCAATGGCCGGTTCCATCACATAGATCGCCGCATGCTTGCCGGCCTTGCGGGTGCGCTCGGCGATCAAGGCGACGGTCTCCATCATGCTCTCCAGCGTCGAACTGACGGTGGTCCCCTTCGACCAGGCGATCGAGAAATCCGACGGGCCGAGGAAGATCCCGTCGATACCCGGCGTGTCGAGAATGCCGTCGAGTGCATCAAGCGCGGCGCGCGTTTCGACCATGGCGAACGCCATGGTGCGCTGGTTGCTGTCGCGCAGCCAGTCGGCATAGTCGCCCTTGCCATGGCGCGGAAAAGCATAGGTCGGCCCCCAGGAGCGCTCGCCGAGCGGCGGGTATTTCATGGCGGCGGCAAACAGCTTTGCGTCCGCCACTGAATTCACCATCGGCGCGATCACAGCTTCGGCGCCGAAGTCGAGCGCGCGGCTGGCCATGTCGAAGCGGCCGACCGGGATGCGCACCAAAGCCGGCTTGTTGGCGGCCAGCACCGGCACAAGCCCGCGCAGCACGCTGTCCTCGTGATGGCCCCCATGCTGCATGTCGAGTGTAACCGCGTCGAATCCTTGCCTGGCCAGTATCTCGACGGTCAAGGCATCCGGCACGCCGGACCATGCGGTGAACAGCGTCTCGTCGGCCGCAAGGCGTGACTTCAGGGACATTGGCGATTTCCTCTTTGGTTGCAGCAATTCAGCCGGAAATGACCGCAAAGGCAAAGAAAAACCGCCCGGCTAGGCCGGGCGGTCGATTGGTCCAGCATTCGATCGGTATCGATGCAAGGATCAGGTGTTCTTGATCTGCTCGATCGCCTGCGCCATCAATTCATCCATGGTGCGGCGGATCTGATGGTCCGACTGGTCGATGCCCGCCGCATCGAAATCCTTGCGTATCTTGCGGAAAACGTCGTGATCGCCGGCTTCCTCGATGTCGCTGACGACCACTTCCCTGGCATAAGCGTCGGCATCGGTGCCGGATTTGCCGAGCTTTTCGGCAGCCCACAGGCCGAGCGCTCTGTTGCGGCGTGCCGCAGCCTTGAACCGAAGTTCCTCGTCGAATGCGAATTTGCGCTCAAAGCCCTCTTCGCGGTCTTTCATGCTGCTCATGGCATCCCTCCGTGAAATCCGATTCGTTGTGCCAATATGTGTTGCCGGAGCACAAACCAAAAGGGCGCAGGCCGGTCAATATGCTACATTGCTTGCTGCGCTGCGGCATTTCGGTGCCCGAAAGCGGTTGATTGAAAGGATTTGCCGATTGAGCAAACAGTGCGATTGGGATAGACACCGGCATTGAACCCCACCGTCGCCATCTTATTTTAGGCAGACGGACAGGAACTGGTCGCTTGCCGCCTGCCCGCAAATCCAGAGAAAAATCAGATGAAAAATCGCCGCCGCATTTATGAAGGCAAGGCCAAGATCCTTTATGAGGGACCGGAGCCTGGCACGCTGATCCAGTTCTTCAAGGACGACGCTACCGCTTTCAACAAGAAGAAGCATGAAATCGTCGATGGCAAAGGCGTGCTCAACAACCGCATTTCCGAGCACATCTTCAACCACCTCAACCGGATGGGCATTCCGACCCACTTCATCCGCCGGCTCAACATGCGCGAGCAGTTGATCAAGGAAGTCGAGATCATCCCGCTCGAAGTGGTGGTGCGCAACGTCGCCGCCGGCTCGCTGGCCAAGCGCCTGGGCATCGAGGAAGGCACCGTGCTGCCGCGCTCGATCATCGAATTCTATTACAAGGCCGATGCACTCGACGATCCGATGGTATCGGAAGAGCACATCACCGCCTTCGGCTGGGCGAGCCCACAGGAGATCGACGATGTCATGGCGCTGGCCATCCGCGTCAACGACTTCCTTTCCGGCCTGTTCATGGGTGTCGGCATCCAGCTCGTCGATTTCAAGATCGAA
This sequence comes from Mesorhizobium sp. M0018, assembly GCF_040323955.1. Classification (NCBI taxonomy): domain Bacteria; kingdom Pseudomonadati; phylum Pseudomonadota; class Alphaproteobacteria; order Hyphomicrobiales; family Phyllobacteriaceae; genus Mesorhizobium; species Mesorhizobium sp. M0018. The sequence goes on from NZ_JAMYVL010000013.1 coordinate 126,549, forward strand.
TGCGGCCGCCTGTTCGAAGGCGACATGATGCGCATCGTCGTCGCCGACGAGATCTCGCCGGATTCCTGCCGGCTGTGGGACGTGGCGACGCAGGACAAGCTCGACAAGGACCGCTTCCGCCGCGACATGGGTGGGCTGGTCGAAGCTTATCAGGAAGTTGCCCGCCGCCTCGGCATCATGAACGAGAACGAGCCGCCGCGCCCAGCCGGGCCGGTGCTCGTCGCATCGACCGACGGTGTCAAAGGCAAGCCGCACTGATGGCTTGCCCGCTCAACAGATGAACAGGAACATGTCCAGCGTGATCAAGGCCCGCATTACCGTAACCCTCAAGAACGGCGTGCTAGACCCACAAGGCAAGGCAATCGAGCATGCGCTGTCCGCAATGGGTTTCGGCGGCATCGGCCAGGTGCGGCAAGGCAAAGTTTTTGATATCGAACTTGCCGAGAGCGACAAGGCCAAGGCCGAAGCGGATCTGAAAGCCATGTGCGACAAGCTTCTGGCGAATACGGTGATTGAGAATTACGCGGTGGAGATCGCCTGAGGTGAAATCAGCCGTCGTCCTGCTCCCCGGCCTCAATCGCGACCGCGACATGATCGCGGCGCTGACCAAGATTTCCGGCACGCCGCCGGTCACCGTCTGGCAGACCGACACCGAAATTCCCGATGTCGACCTGATCGCCATTCCCGGCGGCTTTTCGTTCGGCGATTATCTGCGCTGCGGCGCCATTGCCGCGCGCATGCCAGTAATGCGGGCGGTGGCCGAAAAGGCGGCCAAGGGCGTCACGGTCATCGGCGTCTGCAACGGCTTCCAGATCCTGGTCGAGGCCGGCCTGCTGCCGGGCGCGTTGATGCGGAACACTTCGCTGAAATTCGTCTGCCGCCAGGTGAAGCTGCAGATCGCCAATGCCAACACGATGTTCACCCGCCGCTACCAGCCGGGCCAGATCATCCGTGCGCCGGTGGCGCACCATGACGGCAATTATTTCGCCGATGCCGAAACGCTGGCCCGCCTCGAAGGCGAAGGCCAGGTGGTGTTCCGCTATGCTGAAGGCACCAATCCCAACGGCTCGATCAACGACATTGCCGGCATCGTCAACGGCCGCGGCAACGTGCTCGGCCTGATGCCGCATCCCGAGAACCTGATCGAAGCGGCGCATGGCGGCAGCGACGGCCGGGCGCTGTTCGAAAGCGCGCTGGGCATCGCCGCTTGATACCTTCAATTTTCCTCCTGGAGCCACGGTCATGAAACTCTATTCGCGGCCGTTGTCGCCCTATTCGTCGATCGTGCGGGCGTTGGCCTACATCAAGAACGTCCCGCTCAAGCTCATTGCACCGCCGCCGGGGTTTCCCATCCCCGAGGCGTTTCGTGCCATCTCGCCGTTGAACCGGATTCCGGTGCTGATCACCGGCTCCGGCGAAACGATCGTCGAATCGGTGGTCATCGCCGAATATCTGGAGGAGCGCTTTCCCGAGCCGGCGCTGCTGCCGAGGGACTCGAAGGACCGGGCGCTGGTGCGCATGTTCGCCCGCATCACCGACCTCGACGTGCTCGCCCCGACGATGAAGCTGTTCGAGCTCCATTTCGTGCCGCAGCGCAACGAGGCGGAGATCAAGGCACAGTTCGCCCGATTGCATCACGGGCTCGCGGCAATCGAGGCGCGCATGGCGCATGGCCCGTTCGCGCTCGGCGACGACATCTCCTTCGCCGATGCCTGGCTGACGCCGACCCGCTTCGTCTTCAACAATTTCAGGGCGACGATCGGCCGCCCCGACCTGCTTGATGGCTATCCGAAATTCGATGCCTATGAGCAAATCGCCCTGCAGCATCCGGCGCTGTCGCGCGTCTGGGGTGAGATGACAGACGGTCTGAAGGTGTTTCTGTCCGAACTCGAGATGGGCGCCGCTTGACCATGCGATCGACACTCGCCCGCCTCGCCCTCGCCGCTTCCGCCGGTCTTGTACTCGCCTCCTGCCAGTCAGGCCCGAAGAGCGCGCCGGCGCCGGCGGGCAAGAGCGCGTCACTGCTTGCCATGGAGCAGGTGGCAATAGCTGCCCACAAATGCTGGATCGCCAGCAAGGACCCTGCCTTCAAATCGTACCAGATGGCCAACGAGCTGAATTCGTTCAGCGGCACGCCGCGCTTCCTGCTGGTGCCGGCCAAACATTATGGTGGAAAGCCGTTGCTGGTCGTGCAGGCGCAAGGCAATTCGAGCCGCGTCGACGTGTTCGGCCCATTGATGGCGGAACCGCTCGGCGCCCGCATCGGCTCGGACATTGCCCGCTGGCAGGCGGGCAATCCGGCCTGCGGCGCTGCTGCCTAGCCCAATGGGTCGCGTGCTGCAGATCATCGGTCTGGTCGTCGGCCTGGCCGGGCTCGTCCTGCAGCTCTGCATCACCGTCCCGGCATCAATGGAAGCCGGCCGCGGCTTTGCCGGCTCGCTGGTCTTCTATTTCAGCTTCTTCACCATCCTGACCAACATCGGCGCGGTGCTCGTCCATGCCTCGTTGCTGTCGTCGACGGGTTATGCCTGGTTTCCGGCCTTTGCCGCGCCACGGATGCGGGCGGGCGTAGCCGTCGCCATAACGCTGGTCCTCATCGTTTATGCAACGGTCCTGGCGCAGCTTTGGCAGCCGCAAGGGCTGTTCCTGCTCTGCGATGTGCTCCTGCACTATGTGACGCCGGTGTTGTTCGTGCTGTGGTGGCTTGTGGCAGGCGCCGACGGCTCGACGCGGTGGCGCGACATCTCCTGGTGGATGATCTATCCGATCGCCTATCTGGCCTACGCGCTGCTGCGGGCGCCAATTGCCGGTGAAGTGCCCTACCCGTTCCTCGATCTCGCTAAGAACGGCGCGACCAGCGTCGCCGTCTCGGCTCTGGCCATCACCGGGCTCTTTCTAATGCTGTGCATTGTGGCGGTGCTTGTGGACCACGGTGTCACGCGGATCAGGGCGGCGGGCATCCGCTAAAGTGCGATAGCCGCCCCGTCGAACTTCTCAGTCCCAGAACGGCCTCAGCCCCTCACGATGGGCATCGCAGCGCGAAATGCCGATGTCCTTGAGCTGATCGTCGGTCATCTCGAGCAGGAGCAGCCGACTGCGCCGGCGCTCCAGGAGACCGCCGATCCATCGGGCGAATGACGTGACCACTTGCACGAGCCGGCGAACATAGGATCTCCGGCCTGAAGGACCGAGTCCGGGCAATTCAGCTGCCGTGCTATGGATTGTGCCTATTGTACCCATTTTCTTTCTTACCAAAACTGCAATTGTGCCCTTTTGTATCGCCCGTTTTATATGTATTGACTCTCATTTCGGTGCAATGTAGAAAATTGTCACCATGACAACTTGGCTTCCAGACCTTACCGCCGGCACCGGCCCGCTCTATCAGAGGCTTGCCGATTCCATCGAGACGGACATCGACCGCGGCTTGATCGGCGCAGGGGCAAAGCTGCCGCCGCAGCGCGATCTGGCATACGACATCGGCACGACCGTCGGCACCGTCGGCAGGGCGTATCAATTGCTGCGCGAGCGGGGATTGGTCAGCGGCGAGGTCGGCCGCGGAACCTATGTTCTCGCTCAACAGTCGGAGAGCGCAAAGCCGGATTTCCTGGGGCCGGTCGAACAAGGCACGCGCTATATGGATGCGCCCGGCGACAAGCTGCGCTTCGATAGCACGGCCGCACCGGACGTCGGCCAGGGTGCCATCGTCGCCGACGTGTTGACACGCACGGCGCAAGACCATCCGCATGAGATTTCAAGCTATACGCGTGATTTCCCGGACCGCTGGTTCGAAGCCGGCAGGCGCTGGCTGTCGCGCAATTCCTATCGCCCGGCGGTAGATGCCATCGTTCCCACGCTCGGCACCCACGCCGCGGTGATGGCAACCATTGCGGGGCTCACCGCCCCCGGCGACTATGTCGTCTTCGAGCACCTCACCTATTCGCAGATCTCGCGCAGTGCCGGCCTGATCGGTCGCCGGACCGCACTGGTGGCGGCTGACGACGAGGGCATCGATCCCCAGGATTTCGAGCGCGTCTGTGCACAAAAGCATCCGAAAATGATGTTTTTGATGCCGACGGCCAAGAACCCGACGCTGACTACGCTGTCGGCATCGCGCCGCGAGGCAATCGCGCATGTCGCCCGTCAATATAACGTCGTCCTGATCGAGGACGATCTCTATGGCGGACTGACCGATGACCCAACGCCTTTAATGGCCGAATATGCTCCCGAACGGACCATCGTTGCCGGCGGCCTGTCGAAATCGGTTGCGGCGGGTGTTCGCGGCGGCTGGCTCGCTTGCCCGCCGGCCTACCGTCACCGCATCCGGGTTGCCCACAAGATGATGACGGGCGGCCTGCCCTTTCTGCTGGCGGAGGTGGGCAGCCGGCTGGTGCTGTCCGGTCAGGCCGCCGAGATGCGCAAGCGCAGCATTGCCGAGATCGGTGCGCGCATCGCGATCGTGCGCGAGACGCTCGACGGCTTCGATTTCAAGGCGCTGGATAATGTGCCGTTCGTCTGGCTCACTTTGCCGGACCCATGGCTTTCCGGCACTTTCAAGCAGGCCTGCCTCGAACATGGCGTGCTCATCGACGACGAGGACGAGTTCAAGGCAGGGCGTTCCGAACAGGCCTTTCACGGCGTACGGTTTGGCATCTCGCAACCGCGACAGCGGGACGATATCGCGCACGGCGTCGCGGTAATCCGGCGGCTTCTGGACGAAGGCCGCGCCGGCTACGACAGCTTTTCCTGAACCGGCTTGAAACCGGCGGGTCGAGTGGCGATCTTTCGCTACTTGCGGTCAGCTGTTGCTTTCCATCGTTTTAGTCATCCAACGGGGTGTATCGGCTGCAACGCTTGCGATAAGACGGGACTCGATCCCAAGGACACAATTGCCGATCATGACCATTTCCAATTCCGTGCCGATCACTCCTGAACTCGTTGCCGCGCACGGGCTGAAGCCCGACGAGTACCAGCGCATCCTCGACCTAGTCGGGCGCGAACCGAGCTTTACCGAACTTGGTATTTTTTCGGCGATGTGGAACGAGCATTGTTCCTACAAATCCTCGAAGAAGTGGCTGCGCACGCTGCCGACCACCGGGCCGCAAGTCATCCAGGGCCCGGGCGAGAATGCCGGCGTGGTCGACATCGGCGACGGCGACTGCGTCGTCTTCAAGATGGAGAGCCATAACCACCCCTCCTATATCGAGCCTTATCAGGGAGCTGCGACCGGCGTCGGCGGCATCCTGCGCGATGTCTTCACCATGGGCGCGCGGCCGATCGCGGCGATGAACGCGCTGCGCTTCGGCGCGCCGGACCACCCCAAAACCAGGCACCTCGTTGCCGGTGTCGTTTCCGGCGTCGGCGGCTATGGCAATTCCTTCGGCGTGCCGACAGTCGGCGGCGAGGTCAATTTCGACGCCCGCTACAATGGCAACATCCTGGTCAATGCCTTTGCGGCGGGGCTTGCCAAGACTGATGCGATCTTCCTGTCGGAAGCCAAGGGTGTTGGCCTGCCGGTGGTCTATCTCGGCGCCAAGACCGGGCGCGACGGTGTCGGCGGCGCCACCATGGCCTCGGCCGAGTTCGACGACAAGATCGACGAGAAGCGGCCCACCGTGCAGGTTGGCGATCCGTTCACCGAAAAATGCCTGCTCGAAGCCTGCCTCGAACTGATGGCGTCCGGCGCCGTTATCGCCATCCAGGACATGGGTGCCGCCGGCCTCACCTGCTCGGCGGTCGAGATGGGCGCCAAGGGCGACCTCGGCATCGAGCTCGATCTCGACAAGGTGCCGGTGCGTGAAGAGCGCATGAGCGCCTATGAGATGATGCTTTCGGAGAGCCAGGAGCGCATGCTGATGGTGCTGCGCCCCGAAAAGGAAAAACAGGCCGAGGCGATCTTCCACAAATGGGGCCTCGACTTTGCCATCGTCGGCAAGACTACCGACGATCTGCGCTTTCGCGTGCTGCACCAGGGCGACGAGGTCGCCAACCTGCCGATCAAGGATCTCGGCGATCAAGCGCCGGAATATGACCGTCCCTGGGTCGAGCCGAAGAAGCCGGCGCCGCTGGCCGGCGATGCACCGCAAGCCGATGTGGCCGACGCACTGCTCAAGCTGCTGAGCGGACCGGACCTTTCCTCGCGCCGCTGGGTCTGGGAGCAGTACGACACGCTGATCCAGGGTAATTCCCTGCAGCTTCCCGGCGGCGACGCCGGTGTCGTGCGCGTCGATGGCCACCCGACCAAGGCGCTCGCCTTCTCCTCCGACGTGACGCCGCGCTATTGCGAGGCCGACCCTTACGAGGGCGGCAAGCAGGCGGTTGCCGAATGCTGGCGCAATCTTACCGCCACCGGCGCTCTGCCGCTCGCGGCCACCGACAACCTCAATTTCGGCAATCCGGAACGGCCGGAGATCATGGGCCAGCTGGTTGGTGCTGTGAAAGGCATCGGCGATGCCTGCCGGGCGCTTGGCTTTCCGATCGTCTCCGGCAACGTCTCCCTCTATAATGAGACCAACGGACAGGGCATCCTGCCGACACCGACCATCGGCGGCGTCGGTCTGATTGCCGACTGGTCGAAAATGGTGCGCATCGGCTTTGCCGCCGAAGACCAGATGATCGTGCTGGTCGGCGCGCCGACGATATGGGGCTCGCATCTTGGCCAGTCGGTCTATATGCGCGACATCTTTGGCCGCGCCGACGGCCCGCCGCCGCCGGTCGATCTCGGCCACGAGAAGCGGGTCGGCGATCATGTGCGGGCACTGATCGCCTCCGGTGTCGTTACCGCGGCGCATGACGTTTCCGATGGCGGCATCGCGGTGGCGCTGGCCGAGATGGCGATGGCCTCCGGCATCGGCGCGACCATCCCCGGCCTGATCGGTACGGATCCAATCCCCGTCTGGTTCGGCGAGGACCAAGGCCGTTATCTGCTGACGCTGTCGATCGACCCGCAGAGCGAGCAATGGGACGCCATTCGCGAACAACAAAACAAGCTCGGCGTTTTTGCGCCGTGGATCGGCTCGACCGGCGGCAGCGACCTGAAGCTGGGCGAGGCGCGTGCGATACCGGTCAGCGAATTGACCGCCGCCCACGAATCCTGGTTCCCTCGCTTCATGGCAAATGAGGTCGTGGACCCGTGATGTGATCGAGTGGGCCCCTTTCCCTGTGGTTCATCCGCCATTTCGACCATATCTATGAGATCACGACCTGAACAAGGAATCCTCATATGGCAATGGACGCCCACGACATCGAACGGCTGATCAAGGAAGGCATTCCCGACGCCAAGGTGACGATTCGCGACCTGGCCGGCGACGGCGACCATTATGCGGCTGAGGTTGTGGCCGAAAGCTTTCGCGGGAAAAGCCGGGTCCAGCAGCACCAGATGGTCTATGACGCGCTGAAGGGCAATATGGGCGGCGTGTTGCACGCGCTTGCCCTGCAGACCAGCGTGCCGGACTAATTCTACGCAAGCGGGAAGTCATGGCCAAAGGCGACAGCGATCCGGTTGCAGTCAGTGCCTATGCTTCCTTCGCCGAGCGCTATGACGCGCTGGCGCCGATCAAGCCCCACAACGCCCTTTATGAACGGCCAGCCTCGCTGGAGTTGCTGGGCGACGTGACGGGTCTGAACATACTGGACGCCGGTTGCGGCTCCGGTATCTGCTCGGAAAAGCTGGCTGGCTCAGGTGCGCGGGTAAGTGCCTTCGACATTACGCCGGAAATGCTGGCTCTGGCACGTCAGCGATGCGCTGGGCTCGATGTCGATATCCGGCTTGGCAACCTCGAAAGGGCTCTCGACTGGCTCGCGGATGGCAGTTTCGACCGAATACTTTGCTCGCTGGCGCTCGACTATGTCGAAAAACTGGAGCCGGTATTCGCTGAGTTTCATCGCGTGGCCTGCCCGGGCGGCTGGCTGGTGTTCTCTATGGGCCATCCAATGCGCGACTGGCAGGACACGCGCACGCGCGGGACGAAAACCTATTTTGAAACGAATCGCTGGGGCATGTATTGGGGAGGTTTTGGGGAGCCCAAGCCCTATGTCGAATCCTATCGCAGGCCGCTCGGCGATATCCTCAACGGGCTTGCCGACACAGGCTGGACGCTCGATCGTTTCGTCGAGCCGGTTCCCGCGCCCGAGATGGAAATGGTCGACTCCAGGCATTTTGCCGAACTGAGTTTGGCGCCGGCATTCATATGCGTACGTGCGCATAAATAAATTCACCTTTTCGCCGACACGGCGATGATCGGCCCGACCGGATAGCTTCCACCCACAATCATCCGCTCGCCGTTCGACAGCGCCGAAACGACCCCGTCGAAGAAAAGCGCGTTGGGACAATTGAGCGCATCTCGAAACAGTCGCGCGAAGCTGCCGAGGCTGACCTCAGAGCGCGAGATCGCCAGCACGACAGTGTTTTCGTCACGCACGCCGATGCCATTGCGGATATAGCGCGATGTGCCGTTTTGCTCGAAGCGGGGATGAAGCCGGCCGTCGATCACCAGCATCGGGCCGGATTGCGTGGCAAACATCACGTCCAGTCTGGTCGCAGCATAGGCGCTTGTCTCCATGACCGCCGGCTTGCCGTCCTTCCGGACCAGGAAGACGCCATTCGGTTTCAGGAAGAAATTCCCTTCGCTGTCGGCGACGTTGATCGGCGCCTTCTCCCGGCCGTCTTCGACGAGAAGGCCGACCGGAGGTCTTGGTGATACATGCCGGCGTTCATGGCGAGCAGCACCGGCCGGCCATGATCCGCCATCGCCTTGTCGAATTTGTCCAGTGAACCGAAAGCCTTGCCGTCAAGGCCTGCGTGGAACACACCGATGTCATAGTGGCGCAGATCGATTTCGCAGACGACATAGGCGACCGCCTCGAAGCTCGCGTCGCGGCACGGCGCCGGTAATTCACCGCCGACGACGAGAGATGGCTGTCTCGGCGACCTGGCCCACCAGATCAAGGACAGTGCGGCGAACAGAACGGCGAGGAGGAACCCGGCGAGATATCGTCTTTTCATCGCGCCTCGGGAAAGATGGTGGCCAACGCTCTTGGCCCAAGATCAGACGTTCCTTTGCGCCATTTGCATGGCAAGGCGGCAAACATCTTGTTTCGCGCAACCCATGGGTTTATTTGAAGGGTAATGTTCGAGCCTGACTCCCACAGGCATGAAAGGGTATTCCATGAGCGGCATCAACGACTACATCGACAATGAAGTGAAGGGCAACGACGTCGTTCTCTTCATGAAGGGCACGCCCGGCTTCCCGCAATGCGGATTTTCCGGCCAGGTCGTGCAGATCCTCGACTATATCGGCGCCGACTATAAGGGCGTCGACGTGCTGACGTCGGCCGAACTGCGGCAAGGCATCAAGGACTATTCCAACTGGCCGACCATCCCGCAGCTCTACGTCAAGGGCGAGTTCGTCGGCGGCTGCGACATCATCCGCGAGATGTTCCAGGCGGGCGAATTGCAGACCTTCCTCGTCGAAAAGGGCGTCAGCGTCAAAGGCGCCGCCTGACTTCTGTTTCTGCGTATGACCTTCCGCCTGCGATTTTCGGGGGTCATGCGCTAAGCGCCGGGGCAGCCCCCACCTTGGCAAAAAGTTCTGCCCGCTATCGGGCAATCAACGAATGGATGCGTCGGCCAGCCGGCGCATTTTCGTTTGAGGATCGGACTGGCCTTGGATCAGCAAGCACAAGCGCAGCAAAAGGCAAGCACCTTGCCCATTCCGCGCTGGGAATTCATTGCGCTGTGCGCGGCGCTGATGGCGCTCAATTCGCTGGCAATCGACATTATTTTGCCGGCGCTGCAGCAGATCGGCGCTTCGCTTGGCATCGAAAATGAAAACCACCGGCAATATGTTGTCACCGCCTATATCCTTGGCTTTGGCGGCGGACAGCTGTTCTTCGGGCCGATCTCGGACCGCTTCGGGCGCCGCGCGCCGCTTGTCGCAGGGCTGGTGATCTACGTCCTGGCGGCCGGCGCTGCGGCAATCGCCCCGTCATTCGCCACGCTTCTGCTATGCCGGGCGGTGCAAGGCATCGGCGCGGCGGCGACGCGCGTCATTGCCGTCTCGATCGTGCGCGATACGTTCGACGGAAGGCGCATGGCCGAAGTCATGTCCTTGATCTTCATGGTGTTCATGGCCATTCCGGTGGTGGCGCCCGGTATCGGCCAGTTCATCATGCTGTTTGCGACCTGGCATGTGATCTTCGTCACCATGGCAGCCGGCGCGCTGATCGTGTCCGCCTGGTCGCTGCTGCGCCTGCCCGAGACACTACACCCCGAATATCGCCGGCCGCTGACGCTGTCCTCCATCATCGGCGGCTTCCGCATCGTTCTCACCAACCGCATCGCGCTCTGCTACGCCTTTGCCAGCACCTTCATCTTCGGCGCCATGTTCGGCTTCATCGCCTCGGCCCAGCAAATCTATGTCAGCGTGTTCAATGTCGGCGAGATGTTCCCCGTCATCTTCGCGGGGGTTGCCGGCGTACTTGCTTTTTCGAACTACCTCAACTCGCGCCTCGTCGGCCGCATCGGCATGCGCCGTCTGTCGCAAAGCGCGCTGCTGCTGTTTCTGGCCATCAGCCTTGCCTGGCTGGTCGTTTCCATCGAAATAAAGATGCCGCTCTGGCTCTTCATTACTTTCTTTGCCTGCGCCATGGTCCCGTTCGGCGCGCTAGGCGCGAACTTCAACGCGCTCGCCATGGAGCCGCTGGGGCACCTGGCCGGCACTGCGTCGTCGATCCTTGGGTTCATGCAGACATTTCTTGGCGGCATTCTCGGTACGCTGATCGGCCAAGCCTTCAACGGCACGGTGACGCCGCTGGCCGCCGGGTTCTGCAGCGTGTCGGTGGCGGCGCTGCTGATGATCCTGCTGGCCGAGCGCGGCAGACTGTTCCAGCCGCATAACCCGCCGGTTTAATGCACATTGCGCGTGCGCCTAGGATGCACCCTCACTGACCGCGGTGAAGCGGGGGAACAGCGTACGTCCTGCGATTGCTCCACCCATACTGTCCGAAACGGGCAGTGGAAGAGCCTTGTCGAGCGCCTCGAGGACGGAAGCCACGAAGGCCCGATTGAGCGGACCATCGTCCCCTAGATGGGAGTAGGTGGCGCGCGGCTTGCCGATAAGCGTGCCGTTTCGGCGAATTGAGAACTGCAGCGTCAGGGTCATGCCCGCGGTTCCGCGCGGCGGCTTCCAACAGGCGAAGATCGCGGAGAACATCTCGTCTATGGTGTCGACGGAGTCGGGACTGCGACATGCGCGTTCCCCAGCGCTTGCTTCATTGACACCGGCAACCAAGGCAAGGGCAAAGGCCGTTGCAACAATTGCGGACCGAGGTTTCATTCGAGATCTCCGGTTTCGCACAAGATTGGACAACTTTGGCAGCGAAGAGCTATTCTGCCCAGAGCTCGCGGCGCAGCTCCCGCCAGCTCTCCCGGTCCGGCGCGACCAGCAGGCCACCCCCGACATGCGACGGCAGATAGGCGCTGCCGTCGAAGCGCGCGGCATGGCCGCCGGCCTCCGCATGGATCAGCACGCCGGCCAGGTGGTCCCAAGGCATCAGCTTGTTGTAAACGACGAAATGGCCGTGGCCACTGGCCAGCAGGCGGTATTCGTGGGCGGCGCAGCGATAATTGAACTGCGATAGCGACTTGGTCTGGTTGCGCGCCAAACGTGAGCGGTCCGGCTCGAGCACGTAGTGCCATGAGACCGCACCGGTCATTTCCGACATCGGCGCCGGTTTGGCGACATGGACCTTTTCCAGATTGCCATGGGCATGGCGGATATGGCTGCCGGCGCCACTAACGCCGATCAGCCAATCCTTGCCGACGGGATCGTGGATGATGCCGGCGACCGTCTCGCCCTTGATCACGACGCCAAGCATGACGCCGAAAAGCGGCACGCCGGAGGCGAAGTTGAAGGTGCCGTCGACCGGGTCGATGACGAAGGCGAGTTCGGCATCGCCGAGACCGTCGAGCAGCGTCGGGTCGTCGGAGCAGGCCTCCTCGCCGACGATCATTGCGTGGGGATAACGCTGGCGCAGCCTGGCGGTGATGAGCCGTTCGGCATTGACGTCGGCCTCGGTGACGAGATCGGCGGCCGAGGTCTTGCGACGGACGTCGCCCTCGCTCAACCGGCGAAAGCGCGGCATGATCTCGGCGACGGCGGCTTCCGACAGAAGGTCGGCAAGCCAGTCGATCGCGCTATCGTCAAATGTCATCGGGACGCCTGGTGGTGAGGGTTTCGTTGAGGGCGGCGAAATCGAACAGCTTCCTGTCGAGCAGATGCGAACGCCGCACATTGGTCATGGCGCGGATCATCGTGTCCTTGCGGCCAGGCATGCGCTTCTCGATGTCGTCGAGCATCGCCTTCATGGCGTTGCGCTGCAGGCCTTCCTGGCTACCGCACAGATCGCACGGAATGATCGGGAATTTCATGGCGCCGGCGAATTTCTCGAGATCGGCTTCCGCACAATAGGCGAGCGGCCGCAGCACCATGACATCGCCTTCGTCGTTGAGCAGCTTCGGCGGCATGGCGGCAAGGCGTCCGCCATGGAACAGGTTCATGAAGAAGGTTTCCAGTATGTCCTCGCGGTGATGACCGAGCACCAGCGCCGAGCAGCCCTCCTCGCGGGCAATGCGATAGAGATGGCCGCGCCGCAGCCGCGAGCACAGCGAGCAATAGGTGCTGCCCTCGGCCAGCTTGTCGGTGACCACCGAATAGGTGTCCTGATATTCGATGCGATGCGGAATGGCATATCTATCGAGATAATCGGGCAATATGTGCTTGGGAAAGTTCGGCTGGCCCTGGTCGAGATTGCAGGCCAACAGCTCGACCGGCAGCAGCCCGCGCCATTTGAGATCGAGCAGCACGGCAAGCAGGCCGTAGGAATCCTTGCCGCCCGACAGAGCGATCAGCCAACGGTCGCCGGGTCTCACCATGGCGAAATCGTCGATCGCCTGGCGGGCAAGCCGCAACAGCCGTTTGCGCAGCTTGTTGAACTCGACGGAGGACGGCACATCGGCAAACAGCGGATGAAAGCCGCCTTCGGTGTCGGCGACCGGTTCGAGTGTTTCGGCGTCTGGCAGCATATTCATGGCGCGTCCGCCCCAAGATCCTGTTGCCGCCCGCAGTAGCGCATCGGACCGAAAACCGAAATCGATTTCGGATTCACGCCGCGGAAAAGGAACGAAAAAAGAAAGGCCGCCTCGACGGGCGGCCTTCGATTGTATCGCGACGAACGCGCCGATCAGCGCGAATAGAATTCGACGACCAGGTTCGGTTCCATCTGCACGGCAAACGGAACGTCCGCCAGGCCGGGGATGCGCGTGAAAGCCGCGGTCATCTTGTTGTGATCGGCCTCGATATAATCGGGCACGTCGCGCTCGGCCAGGCCCACCGATTCCAGCACGATGACCAGCTGCTTCGACTTCTCGCGCACTTCGATGACGTCGCCCGGCTTGCAGCGGTACGAGCCGATGTTGACGCGCTTGCCGTTGACGTTGACGTGGCCGTGATTGACGAACTGGCGCGCCGCAAAGATGGTCGGCACGAACTTGGCGCGGTAGACGACCGCGTCGAGGCGCGATTCGAGCAGGCCGATCAGGTTCTCCGAGGTGTCGCCCTTGCGGCGGTCCGCCTCTTCATAGACCTTGCGGAACTGCTTTTCCGACACGTCGCCATAGTGGCCCTTCAGCTTCTGCTTGGCGCGCAGCTGCAGGCCGAAATCGGAAAGCTTGCCTTTGCGGCGCTGGCCATGCTGGCCGGGGCCGTATTCACGCTTGTTGACCGGGGACTTCGGGCGGCCCCAGATGTTTTCGCCAAGACGGCGGTCGATCTTGTACTTCGCGGATTCGCGCTTGCTCATCGCATTCCCTTTCAAAACAATGCACCCGGAACCTCATGGTCCGGGTGAAGGAAACGCGCCCTCCTCTGGCCTCCGTTTTCGAGACCTGACAGGGTTTTCCACGCAACGCGACGGAAAACCCACGGGACACGTCATTTCAAACAAGACATAGGGAAAGTAAAACCGGCTTCCCAAACGTCTCGCACACATAAAGAAAACCACCGGGCATTGCGGCCCGGTGTTGGTGGGCTGGTTAAACGGAGATTTAACCGCTGTCAAGCTTCCGGCTGGCGCGAATCGCCGAACCGGATAGTGTTACGGTTGTAGAACGTGCCGGATGTGGCGGGAGGTTGCGCCAGCGGCATCAGGAAGGGACTGAAGTCAGAGGAGCTGGAATTCGCATGAAGAAGTTCTTCCTTACGTTGGTAGGAGCCGCGGTGATGGCCGGCACGATGGCGGTCGCGCCCGAGCCGGCGCAGGCCCGGCATTGGCATGGGCACAGGCATCACCAGGTCTGCCGCATCGTGGTCAAAAAGAAGGTGGTGTGGCGGCACGGTCATCGCAAGGTGATCCGCTACAAAGTGCGGCGCTGCGGGTGGGGCTGGAACTGGTAATTTTCGTCCTCGCCCGTTGAGACTTCATGGCCCGCGGCTCAGCCGCGGGCCTTTTATTGACCGGCATCCGCCGTCAGAATGGCCAGTCGATCAGTGTTTCGACTTCTTTTCCGGCAGGCCCTTGCGCTTGGTCTCGGCGAATTCCTCGAGCTGTTTTTCGCTCATGGATTTATACATTCCCTTCGACGCGCCTTTGAGCGCGCCCTTCTTGGTCTCGCCGCGCTTGGCTGACAATGCCGCGCCGGCCGCTTTCTGCTGGGCTTTTGAGGTGGCTGGCATGATGGTTTCTCCCGTTTCCAATGAGAGGAAAACGCATTGTCCGGTGTGATGTTCCCAAAGCGAAAATTGCCTGCGATCAGGATATCGCCAGGCCAAATCCCTGCATCAGCCGGCGCGTCGGAAAATCGGCGCTGTTCGAGGTGAAGAATGCAAGGTCGGCGCCTTCCGGCAGTGCCTCTCTGCGATAGCGGGCCTCGGTATCGGCAAGCAGCGACAGCGCCCGGCGTGCGATCGCCTCGGCCGGGTCGAGCCAGTCGACCGGCCACGGTGCTGTCTTGCGCATGCGGTTGGCCAAAAACGGATAATGGGTGCAGGCAAGCACGACGATGTCGGTGCGCAGCCCGTCATGCTCGACGAAGCACGGCGCGATCTCGGCGCGCACGGCGTCCTCGTCGGCAAAGCCATCGCGCATATAGGCTTCGGCCAATCCCGCCAGCCTGTCGCTGCCGACAAGGCGGACATGGCATTTCTGCGCCCATTTGCTGATCAGGTCGCGCGTGTACTGGCGCTTGACGGTGCCGGGCGTAGCCAGCACCGAAACCAGGCCTGAGCGCGTGCGTTCCGCCGCCGGCTTGATGGCCGGCACAGTGCCGACGAAAGGGTGGCCGGGAAACCTCTCGCGCAAGGCATCGATGACCAGCGTCGAGGCGGTGTTGCAGGCGATGACCGAAATGGCCGGCGAAAACCGTTCGAGCAGCCTGGCGAACAACTCCAGGATATGTGTTCTCAGCGCCGGCTCCTCCCAGCCGCCGAAGGGGAACGCCGCGTCGTCGGCGACATAGATGAAGCGGCGGTCAGGCATCAGCACGCGCGCCTCACGCAGCACGGTGAGGCCGCCAATGCCGGAATCGAACATCAGGATCGGACGGGTGCTCGATGGATCGGTCATTGTCATTGAGTCACTAAGGGCTGGGAATCACTAAGGGCTGGGAATCACAAACGAGATCACGGGGGAAGGCCCGGCCCATGCTTTCTGCTTCGGCCAATGATGCTTTATCCCGGCCGCCTCTATGTGGAACCATCATGGCCTTGATGCGGCGAGCCGGTCACACAAGGCCGCGCTTGCCGAAGCCGCCGGGCCGCGGCCGGCCGTTCGCCGGAGATGCAGGGTGGTTCGACGGCACCGGCGCGGCCCGCGTGGCGTAGGCTGCAGCCAGGGCCGTCGCGCTGGTGGCTGACGCTGAATGGAGCGCGGCGGTGCCGCGCAGCGGCCCGGGCGGGTCGAAATCGTCGAAACTCAGGGATGACGCCATATCCGCAGAGCCACCGCCCGCCTGCTTGCCCGCCAAGATGACGGCCCACAGCCCGACAAGAGCTAATCCCAGCAGGTTAAGGCCGGAATGCGAATCTTCGCCGTCGAATTTTACGACAAGAACAGTGCCGGCCTGCAGGATCGCGAACAGCGTCGAGAACACGATATACGACCAAAGGATCCAACCCGACCCTTGCGCGTCGCGGCTTCGACGCCAGGCGAAATTCGCGCGGAACAGAACGATCACCAGCGAGGTAACGAGAACAGCCGCGGCCAGCCCTTCCCTGGAAGGACCGGGTTTCGAATTGGCCAAACCCTCGATGCCGACGGTCCCCACGACGCACAGCACGAATGTCACGATTTCCGCAACCAGCAAGGCCGCGGAATAGAAGAAAAAGCGAAGACGCCCGATATTTGAATTGAACATCGAAAGGATCCATCGTTTTCCAGACAATGGATCACACCAAATAACATTCGGTTACTGGTGAGGTATGGGCAGTTCCGAGGCTAGTCTTTGTCTTTCGACCTCGCAGCGCGTGCCGCGGCCGCCGGGAGCCGCCTTGGATCGTCGCCGGGCGATCCGTCGCCGCGCGGCATGGCCGGCGAGAACCTGTCCAGCGATGATATGATGCCGCGCAGCACCTTGAGCTCCGGCTCAGCAAAGCCGGGGCGGGTCAGCACTGCACGCAAATTGTCGACCATCTTCGGCTTCTTCGCTGCCGGGCGGAAATAGCCGCGCGCCTCCAGTGCACCTTCCAGATACGCCAACAGGCCGTGCAATTCTTCCTTGGCAGCCGGCGGCATTTCGGGGCCGGAGAAGTTGGTCCTGGTCTCGTCTTCCAGGCCGGACTTCATCCATTCATAGGACATCAGCAGGGCCGCCTGGGCGATGTTGAGCGAGGAGAAGGCTGGATCGACGGGGAAAGTGACGATCTCGTCGGCGAGGCCGACCTCGTCATTATAGAGGCCGAAGCGCTCGCGGCCGAACAGGATGCCGGTGCGCTGGCCGGCCCGCTGCCGCGCCCGCAGCGCCCTGCCCGCCTCCACCGGACCGCGCACCGGCTTGAAATTGTCGCGCGCGCGCGCCGTGGTGGCGAAGACGAAGTTCAGATCGGCAACCGCCGAGGCCAGGTCATCGAACACCTTGACGGCATCGATGACGTGGTCGGCGCGGCTTGCGGCGGCACGCGCCTTCTCGCTCGGCCAGCCGTCGCGCGGATTGACGAGCCGCAGCTCGGAAAGGCCGAAATTGGCCATGGCGCGCGCAACCATGCCGATATTCTCGCCGAGCTGCGGCTCGACCAGGATGATCGCCGGACCGGACGCTGGAGTTCCGGAGGCAAGAGGGGTGGCGGGATCCTGGGTAGCGGCCATGGTTGTCAGTGAACTGCTGTTTGCGGCATTTCGCAGTCCCCTGCCACATTTGGCGGCGAAAATGAAGCTTTCGCAAGGAATGCCGGCACTACGGCGCGGTTCGCCGTTTGCGCGGCCAAAAAGCCTTTGATATACGGGCCGCATCCCAGGGCCGGCAGCCGTGCGGGCAAGGCCGTTCCGTTCCCCAAAAGCGAGGCATTCTTTCCATGGCGAAGATCAAGGTGGCGAACCCGGTCGTCGAACTCGACGGCGACGAGATGACCCGCATCATCTGGCAGTTCATCAAGGACAAGCTGATCCACCCTTATCTCGACCTCAAGCTCGAATATTACGACCTCGGCATCGAGCACCGCGACGCCACCAACGACCAGGTGACCATCGATTCGGCCAATGCCATCAAGAAATACGGCGTCGGCGTGAAATGCGCGACGATCACGCCCGACGAGCAGCGCGTCGAGGAATTCAAGCTGAAGAAGATGTGGAAGTCGCCGAACGGCACCATCCGCAACATCCTCGGCGGCACCATCTTTCGCGAGCCGATCATCATGAAGAACGTGCCGCGGCTGGTGCCCGGCTGGACCAAGCCGATCATCGTCGGCCGCCACGCCTTCGGCGACCAGTACCGCGCCACCGACTTCCGCTTTCCCGGCAAGGGCAAGCTGACGATCAAATTCGTCGGCGAGGACGGCCAGGTAATCGAGCACGACGTCTTCGACGCACCCGGCGCCGGCGTCGCCATGGCCATGTACAATCTCGACGAATCGATCCGCGAATTCGCCCGCGCCTCACTGAACTATGGGCTGCTGCGCAATTACCCCGTCTACCTCTCGACCAAGAACACCATCCTCAAAGCCTATGACGGACGCTTCAAGGACATCTTCCAGGAGGTCTACGAGGCGGAGTTCGAAGCAGAATTCAAAGCTAAGAAGCTCTGGTACGAGCACCGGCTGATCGACGACATGGTGGCCTCGAGCCTGAAATGGTCGGGTGGCTATGTCTGGGCCTGCAAGAATTATGACGGCGACGTGCAGTCCGACACGGTGGCGCAAGGCTTCGGCTCGCTCGGCCTGATGACCTCGGTGCTGATGACGCCGGACGGCAAGACCGTCGAGGCGGAAGCCGCGCACGGCACCGTCACCCGCCACTATCGCCAGCACCAGAAGGGCGAGGAGACCTCGACCAATTCGATCGCCTCGATCTTTGCCTGGACGCGCGGCCTCGCGCACCGCGCCAAGCTCGACGACAATGCCGAACTGAGGCGCTTTGCCGAGACGCTGGAAAGGGTCTGCATCCAGACGGTCGAGTCCGGCTTCATGACCAAGGACCTGTCGCTGCTGATCGGCCCCGACCAGCCATGGCTTTCGACCACCGGCTTCCTCGACAAGATCGACGAGAATTTGCAGAAAGCGATGGCCTGAGCCCAACCGGCATGGGCAAGCCCGTCGTCTACGGCGCGGACTACAGCGTCTATGTGCGCATCGTGCGGCTGGTGCTGGAGGAAAAGGGCGTCGGCTACGAGCTCGTGCCCGTCGACATCTTTGCCGCGGACGGCATTCCCGGCTGGTATTTCGAGCACCAGCCGTTCGGCCGCATCCCGGCCTTCGAGCATGACGGCTTTCGCCTCTACGAGACCGGCGCGATTGCCCGTTATGTCGACGAAGCCTTTGGCGGCCCGGCGCTGCAACCGGTCGAAGCCCGGCCTCGAGCACGCATGAACCAGATCACCAGCCTGCTCGACGCCTATGCCTACAGGACCATGGTCTGGGATGTCGCGGTCGAGCGGCTGGAAACAACGCCGCCCGACGAAGCCGTGATCGCCAACGGGTTGCGGCAGGCAAGAATGGCATTGCAGGCGCTCTCCTCGCTGAAAGCTGAAGGGCCTTGGCTGTTGGGAACGGACCTGACGCTGGCCGACCTGCACGCCGCACCGATCATCGGCTATTTCGTCAAAGTCGCCGAGGGACAAGCCCTGCTGGCCGAGTTTGCCGAGATCCAGAATTGGTGGACCCGCATTGCGGCGCGTGCGAGCGTTGCCGGCAGGCTGACTTAACTCTCGAGCGCATTCATGGCCAAGCTCTCTCACCAGGACGCACTGACGGTGGCCAGAATAGTCAGAGTCAACCACGCCGGCGAGTACGGCGCGATCAGAATCTATTCGGCACAGATTCTTGTCGCGAAGCGTTTCTGGCCGGACTGCGTGCCGTCTTTGTCGGAGATGCTTGGGCACGAGCGCACCCATTGCGCGTCTTTCCATGCAGCCATGCCACTGCGAAATTCCCGACCGTGTCGCGTGATGCAATTCTGGAGCTGGGGCGGCTGGCTGCTGGGTTTCCTCACTGCCCTGCTCGGCCCGCAAGGCGTCTGGGCCTGCACCGCAGCTGTCGAAGCGGCGGTGCACCGCCATCTCGATGATCAGCTGTTCTTTCTCACCGGACGCGATCACGAGTTGCACGGCATCATCCTGTCCATCCGCGCAGAAGAGCTTGCACATCTCCGTCACGCCGAAGAGCAGCTGACCTCGCCTGGACCGTTGCTGAACCGCCTGCGCGCAGCGATCTCCGTTACCACCGACTGCCTGATTTGGCTGTCGACCTGGGGGGACTCGACGCGAATGACGCGTGCCCTGAAGGCATCAAGGCATCTCTGATGAGCGCTATGCCGTTCTAGCGCCGCCTCTTTGGGGCCACTGCCCTGCGCCATCGGGCCGCCGCCTGGCCCTAACGCCATACCGTGATCTGAACACCTGGCTCAGGCGAAGCAGCCACCGAATTGGCAAGCCGCTCAATCGGGAAGGTAGATCTCCGCCTTCATGAAGGTCTTCGCACGGCCTGTGATCAGCACGCGATCTCCGGCCAGTTCGCATAGCAAATGCCCGCCGCGCTGCGAGCATTGGAATGCCGACAGATGCGTCTTGCCGAGTTTTTCAGACCAGTAAGGCACCAGCGTCGCATGAATGGAGCCGGTTACCGGATCCTCGGGAATGCCCGCCCCAGGCACGAAGTAACGGGAGACGAAATCGTGGGCTCGCCCAGGCGCGGTAATAACCAGGCCGAGAGGATGAAAACGTCCGATCCTGAGCAGATCGGGAACGAAAGATCGCACGGTTGTCTCGTCGGCAAGCTCGACAAACAGGTTCTCGAAATTGCGGAAGCTCGCAACCGGCCGCTGAGGCAATATCGCTTGCAGCGCCGAGTTCAGCTCTTCCTCGACGGGCTGCGGCGGAAAACAAGGCAGATCGAGCTGATAGCCCCCTTCCCACCGGGAAACCCGCAGCTCGCCGACCCGGGTGGCGAAGGCCATTTCGCCCTGACCATTGTATTCCGTAGCCAGCACATGGGCGGCCGCAAGAGTGGCGTGGCCGCAGAAGTCGACTTCGTGGACCGGCGTGAACCAGCGCAAATCCCAACCTTTGCCATTCGCCCGCACAAACGCGGTTTCAGCAAGATTGTTTTCGTTGGCGATGGCCTGCATTACCTGCTCCGACAGCCATTCCTCTAAAAGGAGAACGGCGGCAGGGTTACCCTGGAAGGCCCGTTCGGCAAAGGCATCGACCTGATACATCGTCAGCGTCGGCATATCGGCCCTCAAAGATATCCGCTGGGCGGCGCGCCATTTCGGCCGTGCCGCCCCCGGGGCAGGTTCACGCCGCTTCGAGAGCCGCTTTCACCGCAGCGATCGCGTCTTCGGCCTTCGAGCCGTCCGGGCCGCCGGCCTGGGCCATATCGGGTCGCCCGCCGCCGCCTTGCCCGCCCAATGCCGCGGACGCGACGCGCACCAGATCGATGGCGTTGAAGCGGCCGGTCAGATCATCGGTGACGGCGACGACGACGCTCGCCTTGTTGTCCTCGCCGGCGCCGACAAAGACGACGATGCCGGAGCCGAGCGACTTCTTGCCGGCATCGGCCAACGGCTTAAGATCCTTTGGCGAGACGCCCGATACCGCCTTGCCGAGAAAACCGACACCGGCAATGGTTTCGTTTTCCGCAGGCACACCGGCTGGCGAGCGATCGCCCAGCGCCAGCTTCTTGCGCGCCTCGGTCAGCTCCTTTTCGAGCTTCTTGCGCTCGTCGAGCAGCGCCTCGACGCGGGCCGGCACATCGGCCGCCGAAATCCTCAGCGCTGCGGCGGCCGCCTTAAGCCGCTTGTCCTGTTCGTCGAGATGCTTTCTGGCCGCCTCGCCGGTCAACGCCTCGATGCGGCGCACGCCGGCAGCGACCGCGCTGTCGGACAGGATGCGCACCAGGCCGATATCGCCGGTCGCCCTGACATGCGTGCCGCCGCATAGCTCGACCGAATAAGGCCGGTTGGCCTTGGCGCCATGCAAGCCCGTGCCCATCGAAACGACGCGCACTTCATCGCCATATTTCTCGCCAAACAGCGCCATGGCGCCTTCGGCAATGGCGTCGTCGACAGACATCAGCCGCGTGGTTACAGGGCCGTTCTGAACGACGATCTCGTTTGCCATGCGCTCTACCTCTTCGAGCTCGTCAGGCGAGATCGGCTTGTTGTGGGAGATGTCGAAGCGCAGACGCTCGGGCGCAACCAGCGAGCCCTTCTGCGCCACATGGGTACCCAGCACCTCGCGCAGCGCCTCATGGATCAGATGCGTGGCGGAATGGTTCGCGCGCAGCCTGGTGCGACGCGCGTGGTCCACCTTCAGCTCGACGGTCGCGCCTGTCTTGACCGTGCCGTTAGCCACCTTGCCGAGATGGACGAAAAGCCCATCGGCCTTCTTCTGGGTATCGGATATCTCGATCGAGAACCCGTCGCCCGAAATGACGCCGGTATCGCCCATCTGGCCACCGGACTCGCCATAGAACGGCGTCTGGTTGACAACCACGGCAACGGCGTCACCCTTGCCGGCGCTGTCGACGGTTTTGCCGTCCTTGATCAGCGCCTGGATGAGGCCTTCGGCCTGCTCGGTCTCATAACCCAGGAATTCGGTGGCGCCGGTCTCCTCACGCACCGCGAACCATATCGTCTCGGTTGCGGCCTCACCGGAACCAGCCCAGCTTTTGCGCGCCTCCGCCTTCTGCCGCTCCATCGCCTCGGTGAAGCCGGCAAGGTTGACCGAGATGTTGCGCTGGCGCAGCGCATCCTGCGTCAGATCGAGCGGAAAGCCATAGGTGTCGTAGAGCTTGAACGCTGTCTCGCCATCCAGCATGTCGCCGGAGGCCAGCTTTTCCGTCGCCTCGGAAAGCAAGCCCAAGCCGCGCACCAGCGTCTTGCGGAAACGAGTTTCCTCAAGCTTCAGCGTTTCGGTGATCATCTGTTCGCCGCGCACCAGTTCCGGGTAGGCTTGGCCCATCTCGCGGACCAGCGCCGGCACCAGGCGCCACATCAGCGGATCGCGGGCGCCGAGCAACTGCGCGTGGCGCATGGCGCGGCGCATGATGCGACGAAGCACGTAGCCGCGGCCTTCGTTGGACGGCAGCACGCCGTCGGCGACCAGGAAGCAGGACGAACGCAAATGGTCGGCGATGACGCGGAACGATGCGACGGTGCCCGCATCCGGACCTTTGCCAAGCGCCGACGACGCAGCGTCGATCAGGTGGCGGAACAGGTCGGTTTCGAAGACGCTTTCAACGCCTTGCAGGATGGATGCCATGCGCTCGAGGCCCATGCCTGTGTCGATCGACGGACGCGGCAGGTCGACGCGCTCGTCCTTCGTCACCTGTTCGTACTGCATGAACACCAGGTTCCAGAATTCGAGGAAACGGTCGCCATCCTCCTCGGGGCTGCCGGGAGGGCCGCCCCAGATGTGCTCGCCGCGGTCGATGAATATCTCCGAACACGGCCCGCAAGGTCCAGTGTCGCCCATTGCCCAGAAATTGTCCGAAGTCGCGATGCGGATGATGCGATCGTCCGAAAGGCCGGCGATCTTCTTCCAGTACGAGGCCGCCTCGTCGTCGGTGTGGTAGACGGTGACCAGCAGCTTGTCCTTCTTCAGCCCGAACTCCCTGGTGATCAGGTTCCAGGCAAGCTCTATGGCCCGCTCCTTGAAATAGTCGCCGAAGGAGAAATTGCCGAGCATCTCGAAGAAGGTCAGGTGGCGCGCGGTGTAGCCGACATTGTCGAGGTCGTTGTGCTTGCCGCCGGCGCGAACACTCTTCTGGGCAGTCGTGGCGCGCGAATAGGGCCGCTTCTCCAGACCGGTGAAAACGTTCTTGAACTGCACCATGCCGGCATTGGTGAACATCAGCGTCGGGTCGTTGCGCGGCACCAGCGGGCTTGACGCGACGACCTCGTGACCTTCCTTGCGAAAATAGTCGAGAAATGCCGACCGGATCTCGTTGACGCCACTCATGAATACTGCCTTTTCGAGAGAACCGCCGGCTGCCGGCGGAAGATAGACATGGCCTTTTAGCGGTCGCACCGCAGCCTGTCCAGAAACACCAAATGGGCACAAATCCCGGCGTTCACCAGCGCCTTGAAATGCGTCTGCCTCGCCGTCAAACGCGAACCGCCGGCCCTGGGCCGGCGGTTCGAAACGCATCGATTACGCAAACTCACAATCAAAACATCAAATCGAAACCTGGCTGAGGCTCAGCGAGGCGTCGCTTGCCCTACATCACCCCAGCGTCGTCCTCGAAACCGTCGTCGCTGCTTTCGGAGCCGCCGTTCTCAAGGAATTTCTCAGCGATCAGCCCGGCATTCTGCCGTAGCGCCAGCTCGATCTCGCGCGCCGTGTCGGGATTGTCGCGCAGGAACAGTTTTGCGTTTTCGCGGCCCTGGCCAAGACGCTGCGAATTGTAGGAGAACCAGGCGCCCGACTTTTCGACCACGCCCGCCTTGACGCCGAGATCGACCAGCTCGCCGGTCTTGGAGACGCCCTCGCCATACATGATGTCGAACTCGACCACCTTGAAGGGCGGCGCCAGCTTGTTCTTGACGACCTTGACGCGGGTCTGGTTGCCGACGACCTCGTCGCGATCCTTGACCGAGCCGATGCGGCGGATGTCGAGGCGGACCGAGGCATAGAATTTCAACGCATTGCCGCCGGTCGTCGTCTCGGGCGAACCGAACATGACGCCGATCTTCATGCGGATCTGGTTGATGAAGATGACCATGGTGTTGGAGCGCGAGATCGAGGCGGTGAGCTTGCGCAGTGCCTGGCTCATCAGGCGGGCCTGCAGGCCGGGCAGCGAATCGCCCATCTCGCCTTCGATTTCCGCTCGCGGCGTCAGCGCCGCCACCGAATCGACCACCAGCACGTCGATGGCGCCGGAGCGCACCAGCGTGTCGCAGATCTCCAGCGCCTGCTCGCCGGTATCGGGCTGCGAGATCAGCAGGTTTTCGAGATCGACGCCGAGCTTGCGGGCATAGACCGGGTCGAGCGCGTGCTCGGCATCGACGAAGGCGCAGATGCCGCCCTTCTTCTGGGCTTCGGCCACCGTGTGAAGCGCCAGCGTCGTCTTGCCCGAGCTTTCCGGCCCGTAGATCTCGACGATGCGGCCGCGCGGCAGGCCGCCGACGCCAAGCGCGATGTCCAGCCCAAGCGAGCCGGTCGGCACCGTTTCGATCTCGACGACCTGCTCATTCGCGCCGAGCCGCATGATCGAGCCCTTGCCGAAGGCACGCTCGATTTGCGACAGCGCCGCATCCAGAGCCTTTGATTTATCCACCGCTTTGTCCTCTACAAGCCGCAAAGAATTCTGAGCCATGATACATCACCCCGTGGTCGTCAATGGAGGCCGGACAATCCCGCAATCCTTAAAAGAATGTACCTCATTTGTTCTCATTTGTCAATGAGCACCAAGGGTTTGAAAAACAACGGATATCCATATTTGTTCTATTTTTGTTTCGCAATTATTGCTTCCGATGTGTCTCGCCTCGCATGCGGCGCCGTTGCCGTCACCAACCGAATCGGACCCGCGATTGCAGGGTTCCGCCCGGCGACCTAGTCTCCCCCGGGCAACAGCTAAAGGGCATTTTGACGGCATGATCAAATCCCCGACGATCCTGGCCGTGGGCGGCGCCTATATCGAGCGGCGCGGCCGGGTTGCCGGCGCCTTCGTGCCGGCCGCTTCCAACCCCGGCACGATGCGCGAGCATGTCGGCGGTGCCGTCTTCAACGCCTTGCGCTGTGCGGTGCGACGCGGCGTCTCGGCCTCGCTGCTTTCGGTGCGCGGCGGCGATGCCCTTGGCGACACGGTTTTACGCGCCGTCACCGAGGCCGGCGTTGCCGACCTGTCGGCGGTGTTCCTCGACCGAGCAACGCCAAGCCATACGATGCTGATCGACAGCGACGGCGGGCTGATCGCCGGCCTTGCCGACATGGTGCTCTACGAGCTGGCGCTTCCCAAGCAGATCCGCCGTGCCAAGGTGCGGGAAGCGATCGGTTCGGCCGACGCGGTGCTGTGCGACGCCAACCTGCCGTCGACCGCGCTGGAGCGGCTGGCGGCACTCGCCGCCGGCAAGCCGGTGTTTGCGCTTGCGGTCTCGCCCAACAAAGCGGCGCGGCTGACGCCGGTGCTCGACCGTCTGGCGATGGCCTTCATGAACCGGCGCGAGGCCGGCGTGCTCGCCGGCGTCCAAATCGATCAAGGCATCGTCGACGGCCTGAGACGCGCCGGGCTGAAAAGCGGCGTGATCACCGCCGGCGACGAACCAGTGCTCGGTTTCGACGAATTGAGCGCGTTCTCGATCTCGCCACCGCCGCTGCAAAAGCGGACCGATGCTGCCGGCGCCGGCGACGCATTGGCAGGCGCCACGATCGCTGCCCTGCTGCGCGGCCTGACGCTGCGCGCGGCACTGCGCGAAGGCATTGCCGCAGCGATGCTCGCCGACGAGCGCGCCGCCTTCACCAGCGCTGGCTTTGCCGAGGCGCTGGCGCTCGTGCCCGAGGCGCGGGACCTGGCATGAAGTGCGGCCCGGAATTGCCGAAGCATGACGCAGCCTATTTGCCGGCGCGCCGTGCTGCCTCGTAGGCGCGGCGCGACCAGATCGCCATCTCGTCGGGATCGTCGAACGCGCTGTCGGGAACGCTCCAATAGGGCATCGACACGAGCTTGCCGTGGCGCGAGCCGGTATAGGTCCATTGCCGGCAGCCGGCCGCTTCGAAATCCGGGGCGCTTTCGGCGTCGGCCTTCAGCATCAATTCGCCACCGATGACGATGGCGACGATGACGCCGTCGAAATAGATGCCCTTGCCGCCGAACAGCTTGCGGATGCTGACCGGGCCGAGGCCTTCGAAAAGCTCTTCTATGCGCTCGTTGTCCATGCGGCGATCATGTCACCCGGATTTCCCCTTGTCATCGCCGCAACCGGCGCCATCCTGACAAAGTGCAAATCACTTTCGTCGGAGTTTCTCATGCCGCTTCTGCTCAAAGGGTCCTGCCGGTGCAATGCCGTGCGTTTCGAGGTGGAAAGCCACACGCCGGTGCCGTTCATGCTGTGCTACTGCTCGATCTGCCGCAAGCAGCAGGGCGGCGGCGGTTTTGCCATCAATCTCGGCGCCGATTACCAGACGCTGAAAATCCAGGGCAAGCGCCATCTCGGCGTCTACCGCGCCGAGATCGAGGACGACGAGCACCCGCAACGCGAGATCTCGACCGGCGAGCGGAACTTCTGCACGAAATGCGGGACGGCACTCTGGCTCTACGATCCGACCTGGCCGGAGCTGGTGCATCCGTTTGCCTCGGCGATCGACACCGACCTGCCAAAGCCGCCGGAGAAGGTGCATCTGATGCTGAAATACAAGGCGAACTGGGTCGAGCCGGATATCGGCAAGGGCGACAAGGTTTTCGATGTCTACCCGGAGGAGTCGATCGCAGACTGGCACAAGCGAACGGGGATGTGGGTGGATTAGCGTTCTTCTCCCCGTCGCTATATGGGGAGAAGATGCCGGCAGGCAGATGTGGGGCGGCGCAAACATTGCGAACGCCGGCTCGGCCCCTCATCCGGCCCTTCGGGCCACCTTCTCCCCGTATAGTGACGGGGAGAACGAAAACCTCAGGCCGAAGCGCGCGCCTCGGCCAGTGCCTTCAGATCAGCCGGCTTCAATTCGACCGATTCGCCGCAGCCGCAGGCCGAGCTCTGGTTCGGGTTGCGGAAGGTGAAGCCGGTTCGCAGTGTCGTCTGCTCGAAATCCATCTCGGTGCCGAACAGGAAAAGTGCCGCCTCCGGCGCGACATAGACATGGGCGCCATCGCGCTCGATATGGTCGTCCTTGGTGTTCGGCTCGGTCACCAGATCGACCGTATATTCCATGCCGGCGCAGCCGCCCTTCTTGATGCCAAGGCGAATGCCATGCGCATTCTCACGGGTCGCGACGATCTCGCGCACCCGGTCGGCAGCCTTTTCGGTCATCGTGATGACGGCGAAGCGTCCCATGTCTTTCCTTCTCCATTCTTTGCAGGTTCAAGGCCTGCCGAATGATTCCTCACCTAAAATGGTGAAGTTTTGTACCCGGCGCAAGTGCGCCAGCCTCTGTCTGGTCGGATGCTAATACCAGCCCACCGCCACCTGTGCCTCTTCCGACATGCGGTCGGGCGACCAGGGGGGATCGAAGGTCATGTTGACCTCGACGCCGGAAACGCCTTCGACGGCGCCGACGGCATTTTCGACCCAACCCGGCATTTCGCCGGCCACCGGGCAGCCGGGCGCGGTCAGCGTCATGTCGATCTTGACCGAGCGGTCGTCCTCGATGTCGATCTTGTAGACCAGGCCGAGCTCGTAGATGTCGGCCGGGATTTCCGGGTCGTAGACCGTCTTCAGCGCCGAGACGATGTCGTCGGTCAGCCGCGCCAATTCGTCGGCGGGGATTGTCGATCCGGAAACCGCCGCATTGGTCGTCGCTTCCGAATTGGTCTCGGCGGTGTGGCTGGCATCATCCATGATCGTCACCCGAAGAATTTTCGCGCTTTTTCCAGCGCATCGGCCAAAGCATCGACTTCGGCCCTGGTATTATACATGCCGAACGACGCCCTGCATGTGGATGTTACGCCGAAGCGTTTCAACAGCGGCTGCGCGCAATGCGTGCCGGCGCGGACCGCCACTCCCTGCCGGTCGATGACCATCGACACGTCATGGGCATGGATACCCTGCAGCTCGAACGAGATGATGGCGCCCTTGCCGGGCGCATCGCCGAAGATGCGCAGCGAGTTGATGGCGCGCAGTTTTTGATGCGCATAGTCCTTCAAATCGGCCTCGTGCGCGGCGATGCGTTCGCGGCCGATCTTTTCCATGTATTCGAGCGCGGCACCAAGCCCGATTGCCTGCACGATCGGCGGCGTGCCGGCCTCGAAACGGTGCGGCGGATCGTTGTAGGTGACGATGTCTTGCGTCACCTCCTCGATCATCTCGCCGCCGCCCATGAACGGGCGCATGCGCTCCAGAATATCCTTCTTGCCATAGAGCACGCCGATGCCCGACGGGCCATAGACCTTGTGGCCGGTGAAGACGAAGAAATCGCAGTCGAGGTCCTGCACGTCGATCGGCATGTGCACGGCGCTCTGGCTGCCGTCGACCAGCACCGGAATGCCGCGGGCGTGCGCGATGCGCACGATCTCCTTGATCGGCGTCACCGTGCCCAGCGCGTTCGACATATGGGTTATGGCGACCAGTTTTGTCCGGTCGGTCAGCCGCTTTTCGAATTCCTCGATGTGGAAGACGCCGAGATCGTCGACCGGTACCCAGACCAGCTTCGCGCCCTGCCGCTCGCGGATGAAATGCCACGGCACGATGTTGGAATGGTGCTCCATGATCGACAGCACGATCTCGTCGCCTTCGCCGATATTCGGCATGCCGAAACCATAGGCGACCGTGTTGATCGCCGCCGTGGTATTCGAGGTGAAGACGATGTTGTCGGTGCTCGGCGCATTGAGGAAACGGCGCACCGTCTCGCGAGCCTTCTCATAGGCGTCGGTCGCGGCATTCGACAGGAAATGCAGGCCACGATGGACGTTGGCATATTCCTGGGAATAGGCGTGCTGGATAGCGTCGAGCACCGCCTGTGGCTTCTGCGCCGAGGCGCCATTGTCGAGATAGACCAGCGGTTTGCCGTAGACTTGCCGCGACAGGATCGGGAAGTCGCGGCGGATCGCCTCGACGTCGTAGGGGATGTTTTCGACTTTCTGGTCCATTACAAGCTCTCTCGAGGCACCGCCTCATTCCGTCCAGCACCCCTCATCCGACCGAGCTTCGCTCGGCCACCTTCTCCCACAAGGGGAGAAGGAAGAGCGCCTCTCCTTCTCCCCTTGTGGGAGAAGGTGGCGCCGAAGGCGACGGATGAGGGGTGTTGGCACCAACCCCTCAGTCACCTCTACCCGTGCGTCAAAAACCAATCGTCGAGCCGTGCTTCCAGCGCCTCGACGATGGCCTCGTCGTCCAGTTCCTCGATCACTTCGGCGACGAAGGCCTTGACCAGCAAGCCGCGCGCGGTCTTCTCGTCGACGCCGCGCGCCATTAGGTAGAACAGATGGCTGTGGTCGATCTCGGTGACGGTCGCGCCATGGCCGCAGACGACGTCGTCGGCGAAGATTTCGAGCTCCGGCTTGGTCGAGAACTCGCCGTCGTCCGACAGAAGCAGCGTGTTGCAGGCCATCTTGGCGTTGGTCTTCTGCGCATATTGGTGGACGTTGATGCGGCCCTGGAAGACGCCGCGCGCCTTGCCGGTCACCACATTGCGGATGACTTCGGTCGAGGCTGTGTGCGGTACGGCGTGGTCGAGCACCATAGTGACATCGGTATGGGTATCGCCGGCGAGCAGATTGATGCCGCGCAAGGTGAATTCGGCGCCCTCGCCGGTCGTCTTCACAACGACCTCCTGGCGCACCAGCTTGCCGCCGGCATTCATGACGAACAGCGTCAGTTTCGAATTCTTGCCGAGATGCGCCTTGAACTGGGCAAGGTGCGTCGCCGTATCCGGATGCTCCTGCACGATGAGCCATGTCACTTCGGCGCCCTCGCCAAGCACAAGCTGGCTGACCGAACTGACCAGCGCCGCCCCCTCGCCTGCCTGGCGCTCGACGACGACAGCCTTGGCGCCGGCGCCGACACGGACGGCCAGGCGTACATGCGTCTGTCCACCGGCCTGCAAATTCTGCAATTCGATCGGCTTTTCCAGTTGGGCACCGTCGGCGATGTCGACGAAATAGCCGTCGGCGACAAAGGCAGTGTTGAGCGCGCCGATGGCATCGTCGGCGCCATAGGAATCTAACCCCGGAGCGATGCTGCCGTCGGTCAGCTTCTCCGACAGGCGCTGCACCGTGACGCCCTCGACAACAGCCCATTTCGCGCTCGAAACGCCATTCAGCACCGGTAAAACGCTGGAGCCTTCGACGATCGGCGCAATGGCTTTCGCGACCGCTGCCGGATCGAAGTCCGGCACCGAGGTCAGCAGCCGGCGCAGGTCCGTATAGTGCCAGGATTCGATGCGCCGCGTCGGCAGGCCGCTCTTGATCGCCTCGATGGCGTCGT
Source organism: Mesorhizobium sp. M0018 (assembly GCF_040323955.1). NCBI lineage: Bacteria > Pseudomonadati > Pseudomonadota > Alphaproteobacteria > Hyphomicrobiales > Phyllobacteriaceae > Mesorhizobium > Mesorhizobium sp. M0018. The sequence goes on from NZ_JAMYVL010000013.1 coordinate 157,326, forward strand.
CGCGCTTTAGCATCACCGCGCCGTCGCCGGGCAGCAGCGACAGCCGCTCGCCAAAGGCGTCGATCAGCGCCGTTTCGGCTAATGTCCGCTGGGGTGTCGTGTGCATATTCATCAGTATCGCCTTGTTTGGCTTGCCTTCCGGGCCCGCTTGCATCTCACGCGGCTTGCCCGATCACGCCGGCATAGCCATTGGCCTCGAGGTCGAGCGCCAGCGACTTGTCGCCCGACTTGATCACCTGGCCCCTGTAGAGCACGTGCACCGTATCCGGGACGATGTATTGGAGCAGGCGCTGGTAGTGGGTTATGACGACAATGGCCCTATCCGGCGAGCGCAGCGTGTTGACGCCGTCCGCGACGATCTTCAGCGCATCGATATCGAGTCCGGAATCGGTCTCGTCGAGGACACACAGCTTCGGCTCGAGCAGCTTCATCTGCAGGATCTCGGCACGCTTCTTCTCGCCGCCGGAGAAGCCGACATTGAGCGGCCGCTTCAGCATCGCCATGTCCATGTTGAGCGAGGCGGCCGCTTCCTTCACGCGCTTGAGGAATTCCGGGATTTTCAGCGGCTCCTGGCCACGCGCCTTGCGCTGCTCGTTCATCGCAACCTTCAAAAATTCCATCGTCGCCACGCCCGGTATCTCCATCGGATACTGGAAGGCGAGAAAGATGCCGGCGGTAGCGCGCTCGGCCGGATCCATTTCGAGGATCGACTGGCCGTTGTAGAGGATATCGCCCTCGGTGACCTCATAATCCTCGCGCCCGGCGAGGATATAGGACAGCGTCGATTTTCCCGAGCCGTTCGGCCCCATGATGGCGGCAACCTCGCCAGCCCTGACCGTCAGGTTCAGGCCGCGGATGATCTCGGTGCCGTCATCGACGATACGGGCATGGAGGTTTCTGATTTCAAGCATTATTTTCCACTTTCTTGTTCGCGGTGCCCGGCCTGCGACGGAACTTTTCTAAAAGCTCGAAAAGGGCGTACAAACTTGCTGGTGACCAACATCCAGCCAAAAAACCCAGCCGCGCTTAAGCCTGCAATCGAACCACCAATAGTTTTTGTCGAACTCAAGCCAAACACTGCGCCTATCAACGCCATCACAGCACCACCAACAGCCAATGTCAGCAAGAGCATCAGAACGGCAAATATCAAGCCTTCTATCCGCTTGAACAAATCCATGATCGCCGTTCCAGTTAACTCACCCAACACTCCCCTCAAGACTAATCCCGATCAGCTTCTGCGCTTCGACCGCGAATTCCATCGGCAGTTGCTGGATGACGTCCTTGACGAAGCCGTTGACGATCAGCGCAATCGCCTCTTCCTCCGGGATGCCGCGCTGCATGACGTAGAACTTCTGGTCCTCGGAAATTTTCGAGGTTGTCGCCTCATGCTCGAACTGCGCCGTCGAGTTCTTGGCTTCCATGTAGGGGACGGTATGCGCGCCGCACTGGTCGCCGATCAGCAGGGAGTCGCAATTAGTGAAGTTGCGGGCGTTGGTCGCCTTGCGGTGGGCCGAGACCTGGCCGCGATAGGTGTTCTGCGAGAAGCCGGCGGCGATGCCCTTGGAGATGATGCGGCTCGACGTGTTCTTGCCCAAATGGATCATCTTGGTGCCGCTGTCGACCTGCTGATAGCCGTTGGAGACGGCGATCGAATAGAACTCGCCGCTGGAATCGTCGCCGCGCAGGATGCAGCTCGGATATTTCCAGGTGATGGCCGAGCCGGTCTCGACCTGCGTCCACGAAATCTTCGAGCGATGGCCGCGGCAGTCGCCGCGCTTGGTGACGAAATTGTAGATGCCGCCCTTGCCTTCGGCGTCGCCGGGATACCAGTTCTGCACCGTCGAATATTTGATCTCGGCATCATCGAGCGCGATCAGCTCGACCACCGCGGCATGAAGCTGATTCTCGTCGCGTTGCGGCGCCGTGCAGCCTTCGAGATAGGAGACGTAAGCCCCCTCCTCGGCGATGATCAGCGTGCGCTCGAACTGGCCGGTGTTCTTCTCGTTCATGCGGAAATACGTCGACAGTTCCATCGGGCAGCGCACGCCCTTGGGCACGAAGACGAAGGAGCCGTCGGTGAACACGGCCGAATTCAGCGTCGCGTAGAAATTGTCGGAGGTCGGCACGACCGAGCCGAGATACTTCTTCACCAGCTCCGGATGCTCGCGGATGGCTTCCGAGATCGAGCAGAAGATGACGCCGGCCTGCGCCAGCTCCTTCTTGAAAGTGGTGACGACGGAGACGGAATCGAACACCGCATCGACGGCGACGCGGCCCGACTTGTAGACGTTGTCGCTGGCTTCCTCGAGCTCCGACGCATCGGTCTTCTGCACGCCGGCGAGGATTTCCTGTTCCCTGAGCGGAATGCCGAGCTTCTCATAGACCTTCAGCAATTCGGGGTCGACCTCGCTGAGCGAAGTCGGACCCGGCGTGCTCTTGGGCGCCGCGTAATAATGGAGATCCTGGAAATCGATTTTGGGATAGTGGACGCGCGCCCATTTCGGCTCGTCCAGCGTCAGCCAGCGGCGATAGGCTTCCAGGCGCCATTCCAGCATCCAGGACGGCTCGTCCTTCTTCGCCGAAATGAAGCGGATAATGTCTTCGCTCAGGCCCTTGGGGGCCTTGTCCATCGCGATGTCGGTCTGGAATCCGTATTTATACTGGTCGACATCGATCTTTCGAACTCGATCGATCGTCTCCTGCACAGCAGGCATCAGCGTTCTCCATCCACGCCGGGGTCAAGGCCCGGCAGTTTTCAAACTATGGCACCGCAAACAAGCACCCATCAGGCACCCGAGGCGGCGTACGTTTCATATAGTGCGTTCATGCCGGAAATTCACCCGGCCAAATTCGAACGCACGGCTTCTACCAGGCCGCAAGCCCTACATTTCGTCTGCCGCGCTCAGGCGGCTCGTTCCCTGCTTGCCTTTTCCTTACCGGCTTGGCGCGCGACGATCGTCGCCAGCGCCGAACGAAACAGCTCAATGTCTTCAGCGCTGGTCGCGTGGCCGATGGACACGCGCAACGCGCCGAGGCCGTCACCGTAACCCATGGCTTTCAGCACGTGACTCGGCCCGACTTTGCCCGACGAACAGGCCGATCCGGCCGACAGCGCCACACCGGCCAGGTCGAAGGCAATCTGCGCCGTCTCGGCCTTGATGCCGGCAATAGCGAAGAATGTCGTATTGGCAAGCCTTGGCGCGCCGGTCCCGAAGATTTCGGCGTCCGAAACAAGCGTTTTCACGATCGCCTCGATTTCGTCGCGACGCTGCCGCACCGTTTCGATCGTTTGCAAGCCGGCAGACGCCTCTCGCGCCGCCGCGCCAAACCCGGCAATCGCCGCCAGGTTTTCGGTGCCGCCGCGATGGCCTTTTTCCTGGCCACCGCCGCTGACCAGCGGCTTTGGCATCATCAGGTCCGACGCCGCGACAATGGCGCCGACGCCCTTTGAGCCGCCGATCTTGTGCGAGGAGAGAATCAGATAGTCTGCGTAACCCGCTGACATATCGAGCGGAATGCGGCCCGCCGCCTGCACGGCATCGACAACCAGGATGCCACCCGCCGCCTTGACGATTTCGGCAATGCGGCCAACCGGCTGGATGACGCCGGTCTCGTTGTTGGCGGCGTGTATCGCCACCAGCGGCAAGCCTTCGGCCTTGTCATGCTGGGCGAGAGCCTCGGCCAAAACGTCGAGCCTGGCGACGCCGTCGGTGTCGACGCCGATCCGTGTCACCTGCGCCGCTGGGAAACGCCCGCCGTTCAGCAGGCAAGGATGATCGGCCTCGGACACATAGAGCCGGCTCATACGGACAGCGCCGCGCCCCATCTGCCAGTCCGGCGTCAGCAGCGTCGAGGCCGCTTCCGTCGCGCCGGAGGTGAATACGACATGCTCGGCTTTGGCGTTGACCAGTCGCGCCACGTCGCGCCTGGCGTCCTCGATCAGCCGCCGTGCAGCGCGGCCCTCGGCATGAACCGAGGACGGGTTGGCGGCAACGTCGAGCGCAGCCACCACCGCCGCGCGCGCCGAGGCAAGCAGCGGCGCGCTGGCGTTGTAGTCGAGATAGGCGCGTGCTCCGGCCATTTCCGTCCAACTGGTCCCTTCAAAAGCCGTTCCGCGAAGATAGCGCGTTATTTCCTTGAAATTGCAAGGCAAGACGTCCTATTTACGCGGCTTGCGGCGCGGGTGGCCGAGCCACAATTTTTGGCCGCCCAGTTTTGAACAATTCTAAACTAGCTTCTAGAAAGACGCTCGCCCTGCGTCAAGGCCTAGGGAAGACTGGGGCCAGAGGAAGAGTTGTTCCGGGCGCCGCGCAATTTATGCCAAGTGGAGTATTTCATGCCTGAGGTCATTTTCACCGGTCCGGCCGGCCGCCTGGAGGGTCGTTATCAGCCCTCGAAGGAAAAGAGCGCGCCGATTGCCATCGTCCTGCACCCGCACCCCCAGTTCGGCGGGACGATGAACAACAAGATCGTCTACGACCTCTTCTACATGTTCCAGAAGCGCAATTTCACCACGCTGCGCTTCAATTTCCGCGGCATCGGCCGCAGCCAGGGCGAGTTCGACCACGGCACCGGCGAATTGTCCGACGCCGCCGCGGCGCTCGACTGGGTGCAGTCGCTGCATCCGGATTCCAAGAGCTGCTGGGTTGCCGGCTATTCGTTCGGCTCGTGGATCGGCATGCAGCTTCTGATGCGCCGGCCGGAGATCGAGGGCTTCATCTCGGTCGCGCCGCAGCCCAATACCTATGATTTCTCGTTCCTGGCGCCATGCCCGTCGTCAGGCCTGATCATCCACGGCGACGCCGACAAGGTCGCGCCGCCCAAGGACGTGCAGGGCCTGGTCGACAAGCTGCACACGCAAAAGGGCATTACCATCACCCAGAAGACCCTGCCCGGCGCCAACCATTTCTTTGCCAACCATGCTGAGCTTCTGATCGAGGAATGCGCGGACTACCTCGATCGCCGGCTGGCCGGGGAACTGTCCGACCCACGGCCGAAGCGGCTGAGATAATCGGCGATGTACCAACCGCCTCACTTCCAGGAAACACGGCCGGACGTCCTGCACGGGCTGATCCGGGCGCATCCGCTTGGCCTGCTGGTGTCGAACGGCGTCGAGGGGCCGGTCGCCAACGCGATTCCCTTTCTTCTAGACGCGGATGTGCCACCGAACGGCAGGCTGCGCGCCCATTTGGCCAAAGCCAATCCGCAATGGCGGCTTTTGGCCGACAATCCCCCGGCGCCGGTGCTGGTCGTCTTCCAGGGCGCCAATGCCTATGTGACGCCGTCCTGGTACGAGACCAAGCGTGAAACCGGCAAGGTGGTACCGACCTGGAACTACGCCATCGTCCAGGTGCGCGGCAGCGTCACGGTGATCGAAGACCAGGATTGGCTGGCCGAGCAGATTTCCGATCTGACGATGTCGCAGGAGGGCAGCCGCTCGGCGCCGTGGGCGGTGACCGACGCGCCGGCGCCCTTCATCCAGTCACAGATCAAGGGCATCGTCGGCCTGGAGATCGAAATCACCGAAATCAGCGGCAAATGGAAAGTCAGCCAGAACCGCCCGGCCGCCGACCGCGTCGGTGTCGCCGAGGGGCTCGAGAGCGAGACTGCCGATTCGGCCGACATGGTCCGGCTGGTAAGGTCTTACGGCGGGCTGGACGGCAAGTAATCTGGATTGCTTGCTCGACCGGTTCAGGCCGGTGGCGGGCTCAATCGACCTTGGTCATCGCCGCCTTGCGCTCGTTGGCGATCAGCCAGAGATTGCGGATGTAGATCAACAGGCCCATGGCCTGGCCGGCGATGAACACCGGATCCTGACGCTGGATGGCGTAGATCAGCAGCAGGCCGCCGCCGAACAGCGAAAAGAACCAGAAGGCGATCGGCACGACGCTGCGCTTGGCCTTTTCCGACGCCACCCACTGCACCAGAAAGCGCATGGTGAAGAAGAACTGGGCGACGAAGCCGAGCAGAACCCAAGCATCGAATTGCTTGACGAAAACATCGTGAAGCCAGGTCGCCAATTCCTGAAGCACGTTACCCATGCCTGATTTCCTCTACTTTGGGCATTCTGCGGCGCCTGCGGCGCAGCCACCAGACGCCGGCAAGATCGAGCACGCCCTGCAGGCCGCGATCGAAGATGCCGTAATTCGATTTGCCGTGACGGCGGGAGCGGTCGACGACATCGCAATGGACGACGCGGTAGCCCTCCTGGATGACCAGCGCCGGAACAAAGCGGTGGGTGCCGTCGAAGAACGGCAATTTCCGCAAAATGTCGGTGTGGATCGCCTTGAGGCCGCAGCCGGTATCCCGCGTCTCGTCGTGCAGGATGGCTTTTCTCAGCCCGTTGGCGAAACGCGACGCCAGTTGCTTGATCTTGCTGTCGCGGCGCTTCAGACGCTGTCCCTGTGCGGCCCCGACTTCGGGACCAGCCTGCCGCAGCGCGTCGATCAACACCGGGATGTAGCCGGGGTCGTTCTGGCCGTCGCCGTCGATGGTGGCGACGATATCGCCGCGCGCCGCCCAGGCGCCTGAGCGCACCGAGAGCGACTGGCCGGCGGATTTTTCATGCCTGAGATGGCGCAGCGGAAATCGGCGAAGCGCTGCCTCTGCGGCAAGCACCGAAGGCGTATCGTCTGTCGAGCCATCGTCGACGACGATGACCTCGAAGTCCCGCCCGGCCATGGCAGTGCCGATCTCGTCGAGCAGAAGCGGCAGGTTCGCCGCCTCGTTCCGGCAAGGAATGACGATGGATATCTCCGGCATCTCGACTCTGTCACAGGATATGGCATTCGATCGATGCCGCGCGGTCCAGTGGAAGAGCCCCCCTGGCGCGGCGCCTCATTACGCCAGCCGAAACAATGACGCAAGCAGGCCGCACGCTTGGGGTTCTCCCTTCTCCCCTTGTGGGAGAAGGTGGCCGCGCGAAGCGCGGTCGGATGAGGGGTGTTCCAGCTTGGCAAGGACGGCACTCCGTCCAGCACCCCTCAACCGTCTTGGCGCTGCGCGCCAATCCACCTTCTCCCACAAGGGGAGAAGGCAAGAGGGTGTCGCAAAACCGGATTCCACTTTTGCTGATCGCGCTTGAGTGCTAAACGCCCGCCTTCATGCATAGCCGGGCCGCGTTCGGCCGGAAGCCTTTCGGGAAAGAAAATGTCCGCCTTCAAATCCGATTTCCTGCGCACGATGAGCGAGCGCGGTTTCATCCACCAGACCTCGGACGATGCCGGCCTCGACCAGCTTTTCGCCATGGAAACGGTGAGCGCCTATATCGGCTTCGATGCTACCGCCAGGAGCCTGCATGCCGGGTCGCTGATCCAGATCATGATGCTTTACTGGCTGCAGCAGACCGGCCACCGGCCGATCGCGCTGATGGGCGGCGGCACCTCGATGATCGGCGATCCGTCGTTCAAGGACGAGGCGCGCAAGCTTTTGACGCCGCAGGACATTGAGGACAATCTCGCCGGCATCCGCCGCAACTTCACGCCCTACCTCAAATTTGGCGGCGGCCCCAACGACGCCGTCATGATCAACAATGCCGACTGGCTGATGGACATCAACTACGTCAATTTCCTGCGCGATGTCGGCCGGCATTTTTCGGTTAACCGCATGCTGGCCTTCGATTCGGTCAAGCTCCGGCTGGATCGCGAGCAGTCGCTGTCGTTCCTCGAATTCAACTACATGATCCTGCAGGCCTACGACTTCGTCGAGCTCTACAAGCGCCTCGGCTGCCGGTTGCAGATGGGCGGCTCCGACCAGTGGGGCAACATTATCAACGGCATCGATCTCGGCCATCGCATGGAAGGCGCGCAGCTTTATGCGCTGACGACGCCGCTGCTCACCACCTCCTCCGGCGCCAAGATGGGCAAGTCGGCCTCGGGCGCGGTCTGGCTCGATGCGGAGATGCTGAGCCCGTACGAGTTCTGGCAATACTGGCGCAACACCGAGGATGCCGATGTCGGCCGTTTCCTGAAGCTCTACACGACCCTGCCACTCGCCGAGGTCGGACGCCTCGAACGGCTCGGCGGCTCGGAGATCAACGAAGCCAAGAAGATCCTCGCCACCGAAATCACCGCCATGCTGCATGGCCGCGAGGCGGCGAAGGAGGCCAGCGAAACGGCGCGTAAGACGTTCGAAGAAGGGGCGCTCGCCGAAACACTGCCAACCGTCGAGGTGGGCAGGACCGATCTTGAAGCCGGCGTCGGCATATTGTCGCTGTTCGTCACCGCCGGGCTGGCCGGGTCCAACGGCGAGGCACGGCGGCATATCCAGGGCGGCGCCGTGCGCCTCAACGACCAGCTCGTGGCCGACGATCGCAGGATGGTGACGCTGCAGGACCTTGGCCCGGAAAACGTCGCGAAACTGTCGCTCGGCAAGAAGAAACACGTTCTGGTGCGGCCGGTCTGACCAGGGCCCGGTACTTCCTGTTAGATCTTTTCCGAAACCGGTTTCATCTTGCGGCGCTTACCTTCGGTTCGGAATCACCGCCGAGGCTAATCAGCTAGCTCCCGAGAATGGCCGAGGTGCCATTCGTCTCATCGATCGGATCGAGCAGGTAGCGCAAATAGCGGACGTTCTGCGGCGCTTCGATGAACGTCTTGTTCGGGGCACGGAAGCGGACTTGCGGCTTGGAGGCTTGGAGGCTTGGAGGCTTGGAATGTGAGAAGCGGACGTTCAGGCGCCCCCATGCATCGACGCGATCTGACCCATTCACGACAGTCGAAATCACGGTGAACGGGTCCGCTTGCGCCGGTAAAGCGAACGTACGACGTGCTACGAATCTCGCCTGGCTGGTCCTGGGCGGACCAGAGGAGCTAACGTCTATGCTATAGCCCTCCATGGCCCTCCTGAATCCCTGGGTTTGGACACCAGTTCGAGCGGAACGCCAGAGAGATGCCCTGAGGCGCTGCTGTCACGTGGGATGGCTGCCTCGCAGGCGCCGCCCTCCGATAGCTCATGGGCGGCTTGAGGCGGCGATCGCGGGATAGTCGGTATAGCCAGCGGAGCCGCCGCCATAGAGCGTCGCCGAGTTGAACTCCGTCAGCGGCGTGCGCGTCTTCAGCCGTTCCACAAGGTCGGGATTGGCGATGAACGGGCGCCCGAAGGCGAAGAGGTCCGCCTTGCCCTCGGCGAGCCGCGACGCCGCGAGGTTGAGGTCATAGCCGTTATTGGCGATATAGGTATTGTTGAAGCGGCGGCGGAGCGATCCGAAGTCGAACGGCGCGACATCGCGCGATCCGCCCGTGGCGCCCTCGACGACATGGATATAGACGATGCCCAAAGCATCGAGTTGATCGACGATATAGTCGAACTGCGCCTGGGGGGCGCTGCTCGAGACGCCGCTGGCGGGCGAGACGGGCGAAATCCGGATGCCGGTGCGCTCTGCGCCGATCTCCTCGACCACCGCAGTCGCAACCTCCAGCATCAGCCGGGCGCGGTTCTCGACCGATCCGCCATAAGCATCCGTGCGGACATTGGCACCGTCCTTGGCGAACTGGTCCAGCAGATAGCCGTTGGCGCCATGAATCTCGACGCCATCGAAGCCGGCCTCAATGGCGTTCGCGGCTGCTTGCCGGAAATCGTTGACGATCCCCGCAAGCTCGTCGAGCGCCAGCGCGCGGGGCTCCGAAACCTCGACAAAGCCGTTGTTCACGAACGTCTTGGTCGCGGCCCGGATTGCCGAGGGCGCGACGGGCGCGGCGCCGTTCTCCTGCAGATCGACGTGCGAGACGCGGCCGACGTGCCAGAGCTGCAGGAAAATCCGCGCGTCCTTGGCGTGCACCGCGGTCGTGACCTTTCGCCAGCCGTCGATCTGAGCCTGAGAATAGATGCCGGGCGTGTCCTGGTAACCTTGTCCCTGCCGCGAGATCTGCGTGGCCTCGGAGATCAGCAGGCCGGCGGAGGCCCGCTGGCCGTAATACTCGGCGGCAAGGTCGCCCGGAACGAAGCCCGGGCCAGCGCGATTGCGCGTGAGGGGCGCCATGACGATACGATTGGAGAGCGTCAGCGAGCCGAGAGAATAAGGCTCAAAAAGTGCTTTGTTGGTCATAGGTCACCTTGTTTGTCCCCGCCGCGACGAGGTCGTTATCAAATGGTTTCGTTGGTGCTCAGGCGACCTTGCGGTACCGCTCGGCGGGATGTTCGTTCCGATAATTCGGAAGCATGGCCTGGCGCGCGGCCTGAAGCGCATCCCACTGCCCGGCATCGGGAAGCGGCGGGATGGTCACCGGTTCGCGGCGGTCGAAGCCGACCAGCGCCGCATCAACCAGATCGTCCACCTCCATCACGTTGGAGAGCGTGTTGATGTCGGCGCCGACGTGGTCCCAGATCTCCGTACGCGTCGTGGCGGGCAGCACGGCCTGGACGTAGACACCCTTCGGTGCGAGCTCGAGGCTGAGCCCCTGCGACAGAAACAGCACGAAGGCTTTGGTTGCGCCGTAGACCGTCATGCCGAACTCCGGCGCCAAGCCGACCACGGAGCCGATGTTGACGATCGACCCTTCGCCAGCTTTCGCAAGACGCGGGGCGATGGCGCTGGCAAGTCGCAGAAGCGCGGTCGTGTTGAGCGCAACGAGCCGGGCGACGTCATTGGTACTCTGCTCGATGAAGCTTCCGCCGATGGCTGTTCCGGCATTGTTGACGAGAATCCCGATGCGGACGTCATCGCGCAGCCTCGTCTCTACCGTTGCAAGCTCGGCAGGCTGCGTAAGATCAGCCTGGATGATGTCGATCGCAACGCCAGTTTCCTGACGGAGCCGGGCTCCCAGTGCCTCCATTCGTGCCACGTCAAGGGCAACGAGCACGAGGTCGTGTCCGCGGCGGGCGAACCGTTCGGCATAGGAAGCTCCGATGCCCGTGGAGGCGCCGGTGATGAGGACTGATGGAATGGTGGTCATGGCATTGCTCTTTTCTCTGATGGAACCTATATTCATGACGATCATCATGATTGCGGCTAAATATGATGGGCATCATGTAAATGTCAACGGGGCCGACGGAGAATTTTGAAATGAAGGTCAGCCGAGAGCAGATGGCGGAGAACCGTCACCGGATATTGGATGCGGCCAGCCGGCTGTTTCGCGAGAAGGGGTTCGACGCGGTCAGCGTGGCGGAAGTGATGAAGGCCGCCGGGCTCACCCATGGCGGCTTCTATGGCCATTTCAGTTCGAAGGACGACCTGATCGCGCAGACCCTTGCCCACGTCCTCGCCGCGGACTCAGGCGGAGGGGGCGATCTTCGCGCTTATGTAGGTTCCTATCTTTCGCCCCGGCATCGCGACAACTGCGCCGGCGGTTGCCCGACGGCGGGCCTTGCCGCAGCCATCCGCCATCAGACCCCGGCTGCACGCTCGGCCATGACGGAAGGCCTACGATCGCAGATCGACCGTATCGGCAAGGCGCTCCCGGAGTTGGATCCGGCAGACAGACGCCGCACGGCGATCGGAAGCTGGGCAGCGATGGTGGGGGCAGTAATCCTCGCCCGGGCGATCGACGATCCCGCGCTGTCGGATGAAGTGCTTGAGCAGACGCGCGCCTGGGTCGATGCCGGGATCAGCCAAGTGTCTGCCAGCTAGGTGGTCTGCGGCAGGAGTGCTCTTGTCGAGAGCAATGCGGCTATCGGCGTTGGTTGGGTGGCTATCTTGCAGAATATCGCACGGCAGCGTGCAATCAGCGGGATCCGCGGACCAAGAGGGTTTCGAACTTCCCTGTTGAGGCAACCATGCTGTCGCCCAATTTCCGCTAAACTGGCGAATGAAGCCGTTCAACGGCAGAACATCGAATGACCGCTCCTGGCGCAACTACGTCCTCAAGCGCGATCGCCGGTGATGTCCGCTGTAAGGCGGTGGCACAACTAACTTTAACGGCCGACATTGCTGAAGGGTTTCGGGTGCCGTCAGGCGTACGAAAGTCTCTGATGCAGGAACCCGCGGGCCGCAGGCGGTGAGCTATGGGGATTTGTGTTTCGGGGTGTG
>NZ_JAMYVL010000014.1:0-168040 GCF_040323955.1 Mesorhizobium sp. M0018
TCCGGCAGATCGCCGAGAATTCCGGCGTCGAAGGTTCGATCGTCGTCGGCAAGCTCGCCGAGGGCAAGGATCACAATCAGGGCTTCGATGCCCAGAACGAGGTGTATGTCGACATGATCAAGGCCGGCATCGTCGACCCGGCAAAGGTGGTGCGCACCGCGCTGCAGGACGCCGGCTCGATCGCCGCCCTTCTGATCACCGCCGAAGCGATGATCACCGACATTCCGGCTCGGGATGCCGCACCGGCAGTTGGTGGTGGCGGCGGCGGTGGCGGCGGCAGCATGGGATACTGAGACCTTGGCGTCCGGAGAAGCCCGTGCGTGAGCCGACGCTGCTTCCGGTATTCGGCAGACTTGGGGTCAAGCCGCCGGTCGGCGTTGCGGCCACGCCGGGCAGGAGAATGAAGAACGGGGTACCCCGCATGCGGGAGGGCATCTCACGGCACGGGGGCCTGGCTTTGAAGGTGTGCGTGGTGCTGTGGACAGTCGTTGGCCTGGCGGCAGTCTTTGTCATTGTGCAGGCCTGAACCGATCGACACAAATTGGTGCCGGCAAAAATGAATAGGACGCGACTATGGCAAACCGCTACGCGTTTCGCATGGACCGCCCGGACAGCTGGACCGTTTTCGACGTTTTCACCGGCCAGCCCGCCGAGTCCGATCACAAGATCATGGTCGGCATCAATGCCGGCGAAGCGGACGAGATGGTCGGCCGGCTGAACGATGAAGACGCCAAGCGGCGGGAACAGGCCGGCCGCTGAGCTAGCACACCGGCGAGCAAATTCGCCGGAATGATTCGCTAAGCACCTGTGCGGGGCGTACAGTCCGTTGTCGCCGGCCACAGAACAATGGGCACCGGCGCTTGAGAGCGTCCATCGTACTCCCGCCCCCTCGATGGGAGCCGCATTATGGACAACGATCAATCGGCCGATGTGATTTCGACTTTTGACTGCAATATCCTGCGTGACGCGTTCAGAACATCGGTCATTGAAAAGCAGATCCCCGAGGATCAGTGGCAGGCATACGCCGCGCTTTTGATCCGCGACTATACCGGCAACTCCGATTTTAATCCGGCGTTGCTGGCCTGGATCGTGCGACCGTAATTTTATCGCCGTGCAAGGTGCCGGGGCGGACAGCCGCTCCGCGCTCTCTTTCATTTTTGCCTAAAAGGATAATAAGCATGAGGTACATGAAAACTCCGGACGCTCCGGCCATACCGGTCAAGCCAATCGTCGAAACTGGAAAAATCCTGTCGAAGCGGCTGACGATCAGAAGCGACGAAGCGACAAGACGAAAGTCCGCCGACACCGACGGCACGGTGCGGCGGGCGCGTCAAATTGCGGAAAGCAACCGCCTGATTTGATGCCCCTATGTCCCTTTGGGCAAAACCCGGACATCACCCGATGCCTTGGTACAACGTTCGCGTCATGCCGGAGAGCGACATTCGGTCATTCTATCGATATGTGAAGTCGCTCGGTGATCCCGGCGCCTTCCTCCCGAGAACGGCGAGACCGGGGGAAGAGCCGAGGACGCCCTTCGTCACGCTGGAGCCACCGCAAATGCCGGAACCTTGTTCACGCGACCTGGACTGCGGCGTGGGCGAAGTTTGCTCGGCCGCACCAGTCCGCCAATGCGTTAAGAAGTAGGCACCTTGGGCAGCGGCCCTCTTAAGACAGCCGACCCCAACTACGCGGTAGGGCGAAACCTTAAGTTTCGGAATAGTAGCGAACGCCGCCCTCGGGCCAGACGTCAAGTCAGACCGTCAATGATAAAGCTTAGGGTGAGCGCCTCGCGGATCGCCTGTGGATTTGGGCTTGACGTTTTTCGGAATCGCCAGGGCATGAGTTCCTCGATCTGGGTCTGCGGATGGCCGTTTGATGATGGCGTCGAGGGTTTCGGCGAGGTAGGCGACCGGGTTGACGTCGTTTAGCCTGCAGGTGGCGATGGAGGCGAGCAGCGCCCAATTTTCGGCCCCGACTTCGTGACCTGCAAACAGGGCATTTTTTTCTGGTCAGGCATACTGGCCTGATCGCGTTTTCGACCGGGTTGGTGTCGAGTTCCAGGCGGCCATCGTCCAGGAAGCGGGTCAGGCCTTGCCAGTGGCCGAGCCCATGCCGGATGTCTTCGGCCAGGCCAGAGCCGGAGGAGATCATCGATAGCTGCTTTTCGAACCATGGTTTCAGGGCAGCGATGATGGGCGCGGAATGCTCCCGTCGGGCGGCAAGCCGGGCTTGAGGTGATGCGAGCATCCGCGCGTGATCCGCACCCATTACCCCTACGCCGATAATTCCAACGCGTATACTCAAGTTGACCTCCGTATTATTCCAATGCGTTCAGTCAAGCCAGCCGGTTGTCCGGGCTTTTCCGGCCTCGTGCGAGTCGGCGGCCGCCTGGATGAATTTCACCCAGCGCAGCCCGTCGAGCACGTTCGGAAACAAGATCGTGACTGCCTCCGCATGAACGGTTGCACGGTACAACGCGGTACGCGATGCCGTTTCGTGAGACGCTTCTCGCAATGAATCCTGGCCGGCTCCGCGGGCGAAAGCGCGTCAGAGAAGCAGCCGCTGGTCCGTTGTAGGCAAGATGCGGATCATATCCGCAGTAGGATGAACCTGCCGTGCCGGCGTGTCTATCTTCTGAGGCTGACCGGTGCTGGCGGCGCGCTCAATGGCAAGCAGGGCGCGCACGTCGGCAAATCCTTCTCCACCGTCGGCTTCAGGCGGTTGTGCATTCAGGATGCAGTCGGAGAAATACGCGGTCTGTCCGGCGAAATGGTCTGTCTGCGGGAACGTCGTTTCGGTTCTGATGTCGCCATGCCGAAGCTTCATTTGCACGGCAGTCTCGAAACGGAAGCCAGGGTCGGCTGTTACGCTCCCCTTCGTTCCGGCCACGTGGTAAAAATCCGAATTGTCCGCGCCGAAGCTGGCAATGAACTGTGCAAGCCGGCCCTCGGGGAAGCGCAACGTCACGGCAATGCTTTCCTCTACCTCCCCGACTGAGGCGCTGCCGAAACTCCTTACCGCGACTGCCTCGATCGGCTCAGTGGCAAAGATATGGCGCGCGGCATTCAGGCAATAGACGCCGATGTCCTGCAAGGGACCGCCCCAATAGGCGGCCTTGAGGCGGTGATTGTCGGACGACGCTACGAAGGAGAAGACCGCGGCAAAGATGCGGGGATCGCCGATCTCACCGCTGCGGATGCGCTCCAGCACCTCGACAGTGCCGGGCTCGTTGTGCAGCCGATACGCCGTCATCAGGTACGCTCCGCTCTCATTGGCGGCGGCGATCATCGCCTCGCATTCCGCCTCGGTCGTGGCCAGCGGCTTCTCAACGAGCGCGTGCTTGCCGGCTCTCAGGGCTCGGATCGCATAGTCGGCATGCATGGAGTTCGGCAATGCCACGTAAACTGCATCGGCGACGTCCGATGCGAGCATCTGGTCGTACTGCTCATAGCTGAAGACGTGTTCCACGCCGTAGAATTCGGCGAGCTTAGCGGCGTTTTTGGCCGAGCCGCTGACGATCGCCGTGATTGTCGAGTTTCCGGTCTGGGACACACCGGGCATAAAGGCTTCCTGTGTGATCCAGCCCGCGCCCACCACGGCATATCGTATCTTTCTCAATTGCTCCTCCCGAATGGGATCACTCCCGGCACTCGTCTAAAAATGGTCACGCCGTGGCCAGCGGAGCGTCTCTGAGGCCTGACGGCAGCGGTCGATTTGAGCCAGTCGCTCGATGGGTCTGTTGTCGCCTCTCAGGGGCAAAGGCGGGCAAGAGTCATCCCTCGCCCGCCGCAGAGTTGCGCCCCCCGCCTACTTTCCGATGCAGGTGTCGGCGGTTTCGGGGGTGCAGACGTCGAGACCGGTGTAGGTCGGGTCGGCCGGCGCGGGCTTGCCGTCCTTGATGTCCTTCAGCGCCAGCATGGTCTTGTAGCCCATTTCGAACGGCCGCTGTCCGACCTGGCCGAGCGACAGGCCTTCCTTCATCTGGTCCATCTGCACCGGCAGCGTGTCGGCGACGACCAGAGCCAGCTCCTTCTTGGCGATCTTATCCTTGTACGGCTCGACCGCAGCGCGATTGGCATCCGGTATGAATTGCGGAAAGCCGCCTGTCGGCACGAAGGCGTCGAGGTTTGGCGTCTTCGCCATGAAGTCCTGGAACTGCTGAACCGACAGAGGGAAGTCGTCGTTGGTATAGAGAGGGCAGCCCGGTGCTTCCGTCCAGCCGTTCTGGCCGGTCAGGGCATCACCTGGCGAGGCAGCCGACTCCTTGCCGGCCAGCGTATCGCGTATACCCTTCATGCGCTCATTGTGGTTGGCCGCGGCAGCTCCGCCCGACTGGATACAGATGGTACCGCCTTTCGGCTTGATGGTCTGCACGATCTTGGCGAGGTTGACGCCAATTTCGTAATTGTGCGTGCCGATATAGGCGACACGCAGGTCCTTGTTCTCCGGTAGCACATCCGAGTCCCAGGTAAGCACGGGAATGCCCGCTTCCCTGGCGGCCTGAAGCGCGACGGCCATTGCCGCGGCGTTCGACGGGGCGACGGCGATGCCGTCGACCTTCTTGGCCACCAGGTCCTGCACGATCTGCACCTGCTCCTCGCCGCCGCCATGCTCGCCGGGGCCGATATACATGCATTCGATCGCGCCGCTGGATTCGGCTTCGGCCTTCTTGCAGCCGTCACGAGCCTGGTCGAAGAAAGGATTGTTCATGTTCTTCGGCACAAGGGCGAAGACGTATTTCTGCTGGGCATAGGCCTGCCCTGCCATCAGCGCGGAAAACGCCACGGCCGCCGTCAGAATGTATTTTTTCACCTGTTCCTCCACTTTGTTTTGACGTCCACTATCCCCGACGGCTTGCGGCCGCCGGATTCTATTTGCGCTTCCAGGTAAACATACCCTCCAGCGTCGCCCGCAGCGACTTGCCCGAGGTCTGCATGCCGAGAAGCACGGCAAGAATGATGAAGGCCCCGACAAAGGCGCCCTGCCAGTTCGAATCGATCCCGGCCATCAGCAGCGCGTTGCGGATGACCTCGAGGAAGGCCGAACCGATCACAGCGCCAAACGCGGTTCCGTAGCCGCCCATCAGGCTGGCCCCCCCGATGACGGTGCCGGCGATCACCCTCAACTCGTAGCCGGTTCCCATCGCGTTGATGGCCGAGCCGCTGTAGCCGAGCAGCAGCAGGGACGCGATCGATGCGGTAAATGCGCAGAAGACATAGGCCTGGAATTTGATCCAGTCGACGGGGACGCCGGTCATCCGCGAGGCGTTCTCGTTGCCGCCGATCGCGAAGAGGTGGCGCGCCCAGGCGGTGAAAATGAAGACGGAGCCGACGATGAGCGCGAGGATCACCATCACCCAGAACTGCGAGGACAGTTCCGGGATCCAATGAGGCACCCAGCCGTCAGGCGTGTGCCTCGGCCATTTGGCCTGGCCGATGGCCTTGACGATCGGCGCATCGGGTCCGAACTGGTAAAGCATCTGGTTGCCGGACAGCACGACCGCCAGCGAGCGCGCGATCGACAGCATGCCTAGCGTCACCACGAAGGACGGCATGCCGATATAGGCCACGAAGAAACCGTTAAAGGCTCCGCAGGCGATGCCTGCGAGCAGACCCGCGCCAAACGCCACATACCAAGGCTGGTGCCAAGTGAGCAGCAGGCCGGCGACGATCGCGACCAGCCCCATCACCGAGCCGACCGACAGATCGATGCCGCCGGTGATCAGCACCACCGTCATGCCCAGCCCCATGATGGCGATAGGTGCAAAATTGCGGGTGGTGTTGGTAACGTTGTCGACCGTGCCGAAGCTGGGCTCCAGCCACGTCATGAAGACCACCAACACGAAAAGCGCGATCGCGACCCAGAAGGCCTGGCTGGCGATCATCTTCTGGAAAACGCTCTGCTCTATTATGCCGACCACATCACCGATGGACGCATGGCCTTCCTTCAGCATATCGCTCTGGCTATGCATCACGGATTGCTCCCGTAATTAGGCCGGTGATCTCCTCCGGCGATGTCTTCTCCGTCGCCTTGTCGGCCACTTTCGAGCCGCGTCTCAGCACGATGATGCGGTCGCAGACCGCGAACACATCGGGCATGCGGTGGCTGATCAGCATTACCGACACATTTTGCGATTTGAGCCGCCGGATCAGCTCCAGCACCTCGGCTACCTGGCGGACGGAAATCGCCGCGGTCGGCTCATCCATCAGCACGAGCTTGGAGTTGGATAGCCGGGTGCGGGCAATGGCGACCGCCTGCCGCTGGCCGCCTGACATTTTTTTGACCAGATCGCGCGGCCGCGTCTCCGACTTCAGCTCCGCGAACACTTTTGCCGAGCGGTTGATCATCGTCTGCTTGTCGAGCACGCGGAGCGGCCAAAACCCCTTCTTCATCTCGCGGCCGAGAAAGACATTTTGGGCGGCCGTCAGATTGTCGGCCAAGGCCAGATCTTGATAGACGACCTCGATCCCTTCGCCCCGTGCCTCGATCGGCTTGTGGAAATGGCAGACCTTGCCGTCCACCGCGATTTCGCCGTCGGAGGGTGGGAAGTTCCCCGCAATCAGCTTCACCATGGTCGATTTCCCGGCACCGTTGTCGCCCATCAGGCCAACCACCTCGCCGGCAGCAACCGCGAAGCTAACATCTGACAAGGCGCGGATAGCACCAAAGCTTTTCGAGACGCTTCGTACGTCCAGCACAGACACATTCTCCTCCCTGTGCGACGTCGACTTGAGCACTCAGCCGACGTACCTCTCTCCGGCTGCAATCTATATTGCAAAATGTACAAACATGCAACGTTTATTTCAGACGCATGCGGGGCGGCGACCAACTCTCCCTCGCATCAGTCTGTTCGCAGCCACTTGCTCTCCCGGGCCGAGCCCTGAATTGCCTCCACGAGTTCCTGGATGCGTTGGCCGGCCCGGAAGCCGAAAGACTCGTCTCGCTTCCCGGCGATCGCATCGACGAACCGCGCAATCTCGATAGCCTTCAGATCGTTGAAGCCGAGCTGATGGCCTGGTGCGACGCAGAAGAATCCATAGGGATCGTGATCCGGACCGGCCTCGATGCGCCGAAAGCCACGCCGGCCGCCGGGATCGGCCGTGCTGTAGAAATGCAGCTCGTTGAAGCGCTCCTGGCTGAAGACGAGCGCCCCCTTGGTGCCATAGACCTCGAAATCGTGCTGCATCTTGCGGCCGGTGGCGACCCAGCTCGCTTCGATGCTGCCGGATGCACCATTGGCAAAACGCAGAAATGCGCGACCGATGTCGTCGACCTCGATGGTCCGGCGCCCGCCTCGGCCATCCTGACGGCTCGCTATGACGGTGACGGAATCGCCGAGGACCCGTTCCACCGAGCCAAGCAGAAACTCCGCCGTGGCCAGAGCATGGCTGCCCAGATCCACCAATGCGCCACCGCCGACAGGATCGTGCCGGAAGGTAAATGGGCTTTCCGCATCCGCCATGTAATCCTCGGCGTGAATGCCGCGATAGCTGCGGATCTCGCCCAACTCGCCCGCGCGGATCATCTGCCGCGCCAGCGCGAGCAGCGGGTTGCAGAGATAATTGAACCCGACCTGCGTCCTGACGCCGGCCGCTTCCGCCGCCTCGGCCATCCGTCGGGCATCCGCCGCAACGGGCGCCAGCGGCTTCTCGCAATAGACGTGCTTGCCGGCGGCAATGGCGGCGAGCGCCATCTCCTTGTGGAAGGCGTTCGGCGCCGTGATATCGATCATATCGATCTCCGAGTCCTCGACCAGACGCCTCCAGTCCCCGCTCGCCCGCGCGAACCCCAAGGCCTGCGCCGCCTGCGCGGCGAGGTCATCGGTTCTGTCCGCAACCGTGTGGAGCACCAGTTCGTAGGGAAGATCGAAGACACGTTGTGCGGCAGCAAAGCCGAACACATGGGTCTTGCCCATGAAGCCGGTGCCGATCAGGCCGATTCTGAGTTGAGGTTTTTCACCGGCCATTCAACGCGGCTCCGTTTACCACCAGCGCCGAGTCAATCCGCCCGGCGAAAAAATCGAGCACGTTCCGCACGGACGAGATCGCCATGCGTTCTCCGCATTCGGCGGTGAGCCCGGCTATATGCGGCGTCAGAATCACTTGGTCGAAGCCGAAGAGCGGATGGTTCGCGGCAGGCGGTTCATCGTCGAAGACGTCGATACCGGCTGCGGCGATGCGCCCCTCTCGCAGCGCCGCGATCAGCGCCGCCTCGTCGACCACGCCGCCCCGCGCAGTGTTGATGAGTACGGCAGTCGGCTTCATCGCCGAGAGTTCCATTGGCCCGATCACCGGGCGCTCGGCCTTGGGTACGTTGACGGAGATCGCATCGGCCCAGGCGAGTCCCGTTTGCAAGTCGCTCACCGACGCGACCGGCCCCTCCGGCCAGCCTTGCCTTGCAAGGAATGGATCATATGCGCGCACGTTCATGCCGAATGTCGCCGCCATGCGCGCCAAGTGGCGGCCGATCCGGCCGAACCCGAGGATCAGCAGTCGCTTGCCCGCGAGTTCGTTTGGCTCCAGCCGGTTGCGCCAACCCCATTCGTTGTCGCGGACCGAACGATCCGCGCGGATGAGCCGCTTGGTTGCCGCCAGCAACAGCATCATAGCGTGCTCGGCCACCGACACCGAATTCACGTCGCCGACTATCGCCAGCGCGATACCACGTTCGTTGAGAGAAGGCAGATCCACGGCGTCGTAGCCGACGCCATGGCGCGAGACGATCTTCAGTCTCTCGGCGCGTGCGACGGTCGGAGCCGACAAGGGCTGGGTGCGGATGACGAGACCATCGGCCTTGCCGATCAGAGGTGCATAGCTTGGCTCGGACACATCTTCGACATAGTCGTAGGTGACGCCGGGCGACCCATCGAGAAGTTCGATGCCGCTCGGATGAAGCTTTCCGGCGACCAGGACGTGGGGCATCAATAGCCTCCCTTGCCGGCTTCGGCCGGGACGGCTTTCGCACCCGTCAATTCGCGGAAGCGAGCGACACTTGCCTGCGCGGCGGAGGCAAGCAGTCGGGAGTCACCCGAGATGGTTGTCATCTCGAAACCCCATTCGACGGCACGTGCGGCGTAGTCGGCCGTGCCGCAATGGAGCGCGGCGCGTTTGCCGTTCCTCTTGCAGGCCGTAACGATCGTCCGCAGAGCGGCGATCATGTCAGGCTCCTCGCGATCGAAGGACGGCGCGAGACGCCCCTGGTGCAGGCTGAAGGTCAGGTCTGCGGGACCGACATAGATGCCGTCGAGCCCTGGCGTTGCGGCGATCGCATCGAGATTGCGCATTGCCTCGGCGGTCTCGACCATGGCGAAAGCCAGGATCTCGTCATTGGCCTCGGCCGCGTAGTTGGCACCCGCCGAGAAGTTGGCACGCGTCGGCCCAAAACTGCGCTGGCCGGCCGGCGGATAGCGCAGGTAGCTGACGAGCTGAGCCGCCTGTTCCGGCGTGTTGATCATGGGACAGATCACGCCATAGGCGCCGGCATCCAGCACCTTCATGATGATGCCCGGCTCCAGCCACGGCACGCGCGCCATGGGCACCACCCTGGATGCACGCATCGCCTGGAACATCGGAAGCAGCATCGAATAGTCGAGCGCGCCGTGCTGGACATCGATGCTCACGCTGTCATAGCCCTGCGCGGCCATGATCTCGGCGGTGAATGGATTGCCGATCGAAAGCCAGCCATTGATCGTGGGCCGCCCTTCGGCCCAGATCTGCTTGAGCTCGTTCTTGATCAAGGCGGCCTCCTCAGAACACGATCTGCGCAAGCTTGGTGTCGAGGTAGTCACCGATACCTTCGCTGCCGCCTTCGCGACCCATTCCGGAATATTTCGTGCCGCCGAACGGAGCCTCGGACGCGGCAAGAGCGAAGCTGTTGATGCCCACCATGCCCGCCTTGAGCTCCGCGACAACTCGCCTGGCCCTGTCTGGACTGCGGGTGAACGCATAGGCCGAAAGCCCCACCGGCGAAGCATTTGCTCGCGCGAGCACCTCGTCGTCGGAGCTGAATCTGGCGATCGCCGCGATGGGTCCGAAGTTCTCTTGGGCAAAGACCGTCATGTTGTCGGTAACGTCACTGAGAGCGGTGGGCTCATAGAAATGGCCCGCATTGAACGAGGCGGCGCGACCAGCTCCGGTCGCTACTTTTGCTCCGGCCCCCACCGCGTCGTCGACGATGGCTTCGATCTCCGCAAGCCGGCGGTCGCTGATTAGCGGTCCCATCTGAACCGAGGGGTCGAGGCCGTCGCCCAGCTTCAATGCTCTTGCGCGTTCGACGAAGCCTTCGACGAAAGAGTCGTGGAGGCTTTCGTGGACGAAGAAGCGATCAGGCGTCACGCAGACCTGCCCGGCATTAGCGTATTTGGTTGGCACCGACAGGTTGAGCGCAGTGTCTAGATCTGCATCGTCGAAGACGATCAGCGGCGCGTTGCCGCCAAGCTCCATCGACACCTTCTTCACCGTGTCGGCGGCATCGCGGATCATTTGCTGGCCGACTCGAGTGGAGCCGGTCAGCGATACCTTGCGGACAGCAGGCGAAGCCATGATGGGCGCATAAGTCGTGTCCGTCAGGCCGATGACGAGGTTCACCGTGCCGGCAGGAAGCCTGCCGGCGCGCATGCAGTCGACCATCACCATCGCCACGCCGGGAGTCTGGCTCGACGGACGGATGATAGTCGAACAGCCGGCAGCTAGCGCCGGCGCCACCTTGCGGGCAACCAGAGCAGCCGGAAAATTCCAGGCCGTGAACGCTGCCGCAACCCCGACCGGTTCGCGCAGGACCTCAAACCGGCCGCCCGGTACGCGGCTTTCGATGACTCGACCATAGATGCGCCGCGCCTCTTCGGCATACCAGCGGAACTGGTCGATCGAGAGTCCCCATTCCCGCTCAGACTGGGCGATTGGCTTGCCGGTCTCGGTCGAGATCATCCGCGTCGCTTCGTCCTTGCGGCGGATCATCTCGTCGGCGATGGCGTGAAGCGCGTCAGCCCGCTCGAAGGCGCTTTTGACTTTCCAGGCGGCGAAGCCGCGGACCGCACTTTCCAGAGCCTCCTCGGTATCGACGAAGGCGGCAGATGGCGCATTCCCAAGTGACTCTTCTGTGACCGGGCTCAGGACCGTGGAGGTGGCATTTCCGAACGCGGGTCGCCAACGACCATCGATAAACAATCCGTATTTCGCGTACATGGCTTATCCGATCTCGCTGACCTTCACGGAGCGGCCTTCGACCGCCGATTTCATCGCCGCTTCGGCCAAGACCAGAGCGCGGCGCCCGTCCTCGAAACCGACCAGCGGCCGCTCGGCCTTCTCGACGCAGGTAACGAAGGCGTCGATCTCGGCATCGAACGCTTCGCGGTATCGCTCGATGAAAAAGTCGAGGTAGGGCGTGGTGGCTTCGGCCCGCGCGGCCGAGTAACGGCGCAACTCATGAGGCTTCCGGTTGCCGCTGATCACCATGCCGGTGCTGCCCAGAAGCTCGACGCGCTGGTCGTATCCATAGGTTGAGGTGCGGGAATTGTTGATGTGGCACTGCTTGCCGCTTTTGGTTCGCATCACGACCATGACGCTGTCGTAGTCGTTTAGTTCCTCCATCATCGCCGGGTCGATCAGCCGGCCTCCTATGGCGAACACCTCCTCCGGCTCCTCTCCCAGCATGAAGCGGGCGAGGTCGAAATCGTGGATCGTCATGTCGCGAAAAAGCCCGCCCGCGACCTCGTAGTAGGAACGGGGCGGCATGCCAGGATCACGCGAGGTGATGATGACCTGGTGCAGGTCGCCGATCTCGCCGGATCGTACGGCGTTCCACGCCGCACGATGACCGGGGTCGAAACGTCGGTTGAAGCCGATCTGGACCGGCACGCCCTTGGACAAAATTGCTTCGGCGCAACGGTTCACCCTTTCCAGACTAAGATCGATCGGCTTCTCGCAGAGCACGGGTTTGCCAGCGGCCACCGCCTTTTCGATGTAGTCGGCATGCGTGTCAGTCACCGTCGCGACAAGGACCGCATCTACATCTGCCGAGGCAAATACCTCGTCGGCGGATCCCGAAGCGCGAACGCCGTGCCGCGCCGCGACAGCCTCCGCGGACGATTCGTCGATGTCATAGACGGTGGCCAGTTCCGCACGGGGATGCGCGGCGATGTTTGCCGCATGCATCCTACCTATCCGACCACAGCCGAGCACAGCAATCCTGAGCAAGAAATCCTCCCGGTTTGAATTTTTGCAATGATCGTTGCAAACATATTGATTTGTCAATGGGCATTCCGTATAGATTTGGAAAGACCGTCGTTAGGGAGGAGACAAAGATGACCAGGGCCACCGTCCGTCTGACCATGGCACAGGCGCTCGTGCGCTATCTGTGCAACCAGTTCACGGTCGTCGACGGCGAGAAAGTTCCGCTTTTTCCGGGAGTCTTCGCCATCTTCGGGCACGGCAACGTGACGTGCCTTTCTGAAGCACTCGAGGCGGTGAAGCACGTGCTGCCGACCTGGCGCGGCCAGAATGAGCAGTCGATGGCGCTTGCAGCGATCGGCTTTGCAAAGGCGAAGCGCCGGCGCCAGATCATGGTTGCGGCGACCTCGATCGGTCCGGGTGCGCTGAACATGGTGACGGCGGCGGGTGTCGCCCATTCGAACCGGCTGCCGGTGCTGATGCTCTCAGGCGACACTTTCGTCAGTCGCCGGCCCGATCCGGTCATGCAGCAGGTCGAGCACTTCGGCGACCCAACCATCAACGTCAATGACGCCTTTAAGGCGGTCACGCGCTACTGGGACCGCATCGTCCATCCCGAGCAGATCATCTCGTCGTTGCCGCAGGCGGTTGCGGTGCTGCTTGATCCGGCCGATTGCGGGCCTGCCTTCATCGCTTTGCCGCAGGATGTGCAGGAGATCGCCTGGGATTATCCCGAAGCCTTCTTCGAACAGACGGTGAATGAGGTGCCGCGCCCCCGGCCCGATCGCAGCCGGCTCGCCGAAGCGACCCGCCTCCTCAAAGGCGCAAAGCGGCCGCTGATCATCTCGGGTGGTGGCGTGCGTTATTCGGGTGCCGAGAAGGTTCTTGGCGATTTCGCCAAAAGGCATGGGATCCCGCTCGCGGAGACGATTGCCGGCAAAGGCACGGTTACGCACGACCACCCCGCGCATGTCGGACCGATCGGCATCGTCGGCTCAACCTCCGCCAACGCGCTGGCGGCGGAAGCCGACGTGATCATCGCCGTCGGCACACGGCTCATGGACTTCACCACCGGATCCTGGAGCGCCTTCTCGGCCGACGCAAAGTTCGTCTCGATCAATGCCGCACGCTGGGATGCCACCAAGCACCGGGCGCTCGCCGTCGTCGGCGACGCGCTGGAGACGGTGAGCGAACTCGAAGGTGCCCTCGGCGACTGGAAAGCGGAGAGGGCCTGGACAGACAAGGGTCGCATCGAGTTCGCCAAGTGGAACACGATGCTTGACGGCTTCCAGAAGCCGACCAACGAGCCGGTCCCGACCTATGCGCAGGTCGTAGGCGTGGTGAACGCCAAGGCGGGCGAGCGTGACCTGCTGATCACCGCGGCCGGCGGACTGCCCGGCGAGGTGATGAAGAACTGGCGGGTGAAGGAACCCAACACTTTCGACTGCGAGTTCGGCTTCTCCTGCATGGGTTATGAAATCTCTGCCGGCTGGGGCGCGGCCATGGCCGACCCTACCCGCACGCCGATCGTCATGATCGGCGACGGCACCTACATGATGATGAACTCCGACATCTATTCGTCGGTGCTCGCCGGCCACAAGATGATTCTCGTGGTATGCGACAATGGCGGCTATGCGGTGATCAATCGGCTGCAGAACGCCAAGGGCGGCGCCTCCTTCAATAACCTTATCAAGGACTGCCGGGTCAAGGAGCCGTTCTCGGTCGACTTCGCCAAGCACGCGGAAGCCATGGGCGCGCTGGCGCGGCGTGTCGAAAGCCTTGCCGATCTCGGCCAAGCGATCGAATGGGCGAAGACCACCGACCGAACCACCGTCATTGCCATCGTCTCCGACGCCTTCAGCTGGACGCCCGGGGATGCATGGTGGGACGTCGGCGTGCCCGAGATCAGCGGGCGCCAGCAGGTCCGCGACGCGCATGCCGCGCAAACCGAAGGTCGCAAGAAGCAGCGCGTGGGTGTCTGAACCGTTCGGGCGCGCGGGGGCGTCCCCTGCCGGAACGATGCAAAACTCCCTGAGCATTGTTCCGGCAGTTTTTTGTCGCTGCGCAGGCAGCCAGCAGCATTCGAAAATCATGATTGGAGATGACGATGAGAGCCAAGCTTGGCATCGCGCCGATCGCCTGGTGGAACGACGACCTTCCCGAACTGAGCGACGACGTCTCGCTGGAGGAGTGCCTGCGGCAGGCCCGTGAGGCCGGCTTCACCGGCATGGAGACTGGCCGCCGCTTCCCGATGGACGCGGCCGTGCTTGAGCCCATCCTGAGGCAGCATGCCATGAGCGTCTGTGGCGGCTGGTTCTCCGGCCGCTTGCTGGTCGGCAATATCGATGAAGAGAAGGACCGCATCGCCGCGCAGATGGAGTTGTTCAAGGCGACCAACGCGCCCTGCATCGTCTATGGCGAGACGGGTCGCACCATTCAGGGCGACCGCGGAACGCCGCTGGCTATGCGCCCGCGTCTCGACGACGATCAGATCAAGGCCTACGGCCGTAAGCTCACCACTTTCGGCGAATGGTGCGCGGGTCAGGGCATGCCGATTTGCTACCACCACCACATGGCCGCGCCGATCGAAAGCGAACAGGACGTCGATCTGCTGATGAAGCATTCCGGCGAGGGTCTGCCCCTGCTCTACGATGCCGGCCATATGGCCTTTGCCGGCGGCGACGTGCTGCGGGTGGTGGACAAGCACCACGCCCGCATTTCGCATGTACACACCAAGGACATCCGCCAAGCGGTCGTGGACGGGCTCGACCGCAGCCGGGAAAGTTTTCTCGACGCAGTGGTAAAGGGGGCCTTCACCGTACCCGGTGACGGCTCGCTCGACTTCGAGGCGATCGTGAAGCGGCTGGCCTCCTACGGTTACGAAGGCTGGTTCGTCGTTGAAGCCGAGCAGGATCCCGTCAAAAGTCCGCCACTCGAAATGGCGAAGATCGGGCATAAGGAATTGCGGCGCGTCATGGCCGCGGCTGGCTACACTGTGGAGAGCTGAAGTATGAATCGCATGGATGGAAAGGTCTGCGTTGTCACGGGTTCAACGCAGGGGTTGGGAGCGGCCATTGCGCGCCGGCTGGCGGAAGCCGGCGCTGCCGGTCTTGTCACTCTCGGCCGCAACGAGGCGAAGGGCCGTGCCGCGGCCGAGGCGATCACGCACGACACCGGCGTGCCTGTCCACTTTGTCAAGGCCGATCTCGGCAAAGTCGAAGATTGCCGAAGCGTGATGGCGGAGGCCGAGCGCGTTTATGGCAAGATACATGTGCTGGTGAACGCCGGTGCCCGCACGGACCGTGGCACCATCCTCGATACCTCGCCCGAACTTTTCGACGCCCTGTTCGCCGTCAACGTGCGCGGACCCTACTTCCTGATGCAGGAGGCCATCCGCCGCATGATCCGCGACGGCATTGAAGGCGCCATCTGCAACATCGGCTCGATCTCGGAACATGCCGGCCAGCCTTTCATCAACGTTTACTGTGCCACTAAGGCGGCGCTGGCGACGCTGACCCGCAACACGGCGTTTTCCGTGATGAAGAACCGCATCCGCGTCAACCAGCTTGATGTCGGCTGGATGGCCTCCGACCATGAGCGGGAGTTACAGGCGAGTGAGACGGGCGATTCCAATTGGGAAGCGAAAGCGGTCGCAAACCTGCCCTTCGGGCGCCTGATCGACCCCCGCGAGGTCGCGCGGGCGGTAAACTTCCTTGTTTCGGACGATGCCGGGCTCATGACAGGTTCGGTGGTGGATTACGACCAGACAGTCCTTGGTGCCGCATCCGGCCCCATGGCCGTGCCTGAAAAGGCGATGGCGTTTTAACCTTCCGACACCGATTGAGAATCGACGGCCGGAGGATCGCCGGTGCTGCGACAGGTTTCGCGGTTTGGAGTCCCTACCGCTCGGTAACCGTTGGAATGCGGGGATTGACTGCGTTGTTCTGAAGCCTGGCCGCCAAGGCCACGGTCAAAGCCTGGGCAAGACACATAGGAGCCGCCAGCGAGCGCGAGAAAGTGTATTCGTGCTCCGGAACGGCGAAGAGAACGCGCGCGCTCTTGGCCAATGGAGACAGCGTGCTGTCCGAGATCGCCACGATGGGTATACCTCTCCCCGCGGCTTCTTCCACAACATTGACGACCTCGTTCGCATAGAAGCGGAACGACACCGCAAACAGCAGGTCCGTCTTCCGCATCGCGCGGGCCATATGCGTGGCCAGTCCGCCGCCCGGATCCAGGAGCACGCAGCGCTTACCCAGCATGGTCAGTATATAGCGAAGGAGTTCGACGACCGGTGCCGAGCGAAGTTGTCCCATCAGATAGACGACGTCGGCCTTCTCGAGCAGGCTAACGGCTTCCGCCAGATCCTCGGGCTGAATACCGGTGAGCATCTCTTTCAGGGACGCGATGTCACGGACGACCAGATCGTGCATGAATCCCATCTCGCTGCGATCCGTCCGCTCCCCCAGTTCCTTCTCCAACGCCTTGACGCGGGCTTCGAAGCCGGGAGCCGCGGTGGACAATCGTTTCTGGAAGAGGCTCTGCAGGTCCTTGAACCCCTCATACCCCAATGCTTGGGCAAATCGGACGAAGCTGGACGCGTGAACGCCGCTGCCTTCCCCGATCGAGTTCACCGATCGCACCGCGACGTCATTCGGATTTTGGGTGAGATACAACGCAATCTTCTGGTACGACTTGCTCATCCCATCATACCGGTCGTGTATCACGCGGATGAGATCCTCATAGTCCTTGGGAGCCTCGACCTTCTCGTCCACGATGCACATCCTTGCAATTTTTGTTGCATGATGGCGTCTTTGAAGGTTTTTGACCAGCAGAGAGTTGTCAACTCTGTCATGGGGCCACAAGTTGTGACTTCCGGTCGTACTGCGCAGGTCAGCTTCGCGCTAGAAAAACGGATCGGAGCGCCGAAGAGTGCGCATCGCGCGTCCGCGCACCAAGAGGGCTGCGACGGGTCCGTGCGAAGGAAACGCGTCAGAGGAGCAGCGGTTTCGGACAGGCTTAGGAATAGAAGGCCGGAAAGTCGACCGCTCCACCGCCCTACCAAAAGGCTTCGCGGCGGCGAAGATCTTTGCCGACGCCGCCCACTACGACTTGGAGAATACCTGCTGCCTTATGCGATCCGCAGAGTTACCGATCCGGAAGCAAGCCTCATAGTCTTCTTGGAGAGCACATATCGCGCCGCCGCAGACCTCGCGGACTGGGATTCAGCCGGTCTCGAATGTGCATTCGGGCAACCTCTGCGACCACGGGCTCCGCAAGTGCTCTGTCGCGCCGACGTTCGCAACGGCAAGTCCGTCCTACGACCCTGAAAACATCATCGGCTGCGCTTCAGCGGTACTGCATTTGGTACTGCATCGCCAACTTAAATCCCATTAAGCTTTGATTTTTATTATCTTTTCCGGATCAGTCCGTCCAGTCCATCATCGTCCCGACTCGCAATTTCGAGTTCGTGGTTGCTCGATCTCGATTTGTTGTCAGGCCGCTTGCCGACGATAGCAAAAGAACGCCTCCTCGATAGGGGGTCTTGCGATGTAGCGGTCTAGCGACTCGGCCCCCCACATTTGCAGCGGAATATTCTGTGAGTATCATTTGTCCGATTTACACGTCGCTGTTCGCTTTTGCCGAACGAACTATTGAGGCAGCTTCCGCGCAAAGCCACATCCTATTATGGCAGGATGATCTCGCCCTGTTGGGATGATATGGATATGCGGATCTGGTTGCACTCATGGCAACATAGCCCTGTTTCTTTGCCACGAAGCTGCCGAAGCAACTGCCTATTTTGGCTTCGCGCGGCTGCGGCTTTTGCGCGCCGATATCTCCGAGGCAGCGTCTATGAAGAGTGACGCGATTTCCTATCCGCCGAGAGGACTCTCTCGCGACGAAGCCGCACGCTACGTCGGTGTCGGATCGACGCTTTTTGAAGAGATGGTTGCTGACGGGCGCATGCCGAGACCTAAACACATCAACAGTCGGGCCGTCTGGGACCGTGTAGCGCTCGACATCGCGTTCACCTCGTTACCCGACAAAAACAACGGTCTGCAACAGCTTTTGGAGCGGAGCAAAAAGCAAGCAAGGAGATAGAATAGGCAGCTTGCGCATACGCTGCTGGCGTAATAAAGTCGCGGGCTCGTACGGAACACGCGACGTGAACGATCGTGAAAAGCTTGCGCAAGAAGTTAAAATTTGGCGCGCCAAGGCAGGATTCACGGCCGAAGCCGCAGCCAAGGTGCTTGGGATACCCAAGCGCACATTTGAAGGCATTGAGCAAGGCAGGGGCTTCCCTTACCCGTTGCTCCTTCGGGTCGCCATGGAGAGCAAAGGCCCTTCGCCTCCGGCGACGATCGAGGTGCCCCGGCGCTTGGAACAGCAGAAGGCTGGAAGGAGGGCTTAATGGGCCGGCCATTCAAGGATGACAAATATCCCGGAGTCTCGTCGCGCCTAAAAGGCGGTAAACTCGTCTATCGTTACCGCGGCAAGGGAAAGCCCGAAATTCGGCTTCCAGGCCGGCCGGGTGATCCAGAGTTCGAAGCCGCCTATGGACGGGCAACTCAAGGCCAGAGTCAGAAGGCCGTGATCATCGACTTGCCTGGACGGGCGTTGCCAAAGACTTTCGGTCATGCTGCCCGCCGACTTGAAACGACGATGGAATGGCTGGACTTCGACCAAGCGACCCAGCAGAAGAATGCTCGGCTTATTGAACGCTTCCTTGAGATGAAGGTCGATCCCGCCTATCCGCTGACCTGGCGCGACACGCCGATCGAGCATCTCGATGCCGACCGTCTGCGTGCGATTATCGAAGGCGTCTTTGGCACCAGACGGACAGTCGCAAAGCACCTGCTGGTAGCGATCAAAAAGCTCCTTTGGGTGGCGATTGACGTTGAGAAGTGGATCAAGCCGCAGGACGATCCTTCGCTGTCAATTCGCGTTCGCATTCCCAAATCGACGGCCAATCCCGGGTGGCCGATGGCCATTCGTGAAAAGTTCGAGGCGCGCCATGCGGTCGGCTCGGCGGCGCGCACCTGCTATGCCCTCGGCTTCTGGCTCGGGAATAGACGCGGCGATATCGCCACACTGGAATGGGAAGATCTGGTCAGCGAGGAAATCGAACTGTTCGATGGCTCGCTGGTTTTGATCGAGGCCTTCGAGTTCCGGCAGAAAAAGAACCGAAACCGCCACGGCGGCAGGGAAGTGTTTATCCCCGTCGTGGACAAGCTGGCGCAGGCTCTGGAGCCGCTAGACCGTTCGAAAGGTGGACCGGTATTGAGGAATGGCTATGGGCGTCCGTTTGCGGAAAAAAGCCTCACCGGCATGATGGCACATTGGAACAAGCAGGCCGGCATTCCGGAGGGCTACACCCTGCACGGGCTCCGGCGTACCTTCGGCACGTATCTCGCCGAATGCAACATCCAGGCACGCGCCATTATGGAAGCGATGGGACATTCCTCCATGACGGTGACGGACGCGTACGTACGGGAAGCCAACAAGAAGCGGATGGCCGTCGATATCGCCCGCGCGATCAACGAGCGGGAGGCGAAACGCGACGCCATAAAGCAGCGGACACCGCTTCGCGTCATCAAGTGAATGGTTTCAATTCGGACCGGTGCAGGGCGGCTTATCTGCCGCCCTTTTTTGTTGGGCCCATAATCGGCCCAAAACGTTTTGGGCCGAGGCCACTTTTTCGTAATTAAATCAATGGTTATGGTGGGCCCGGAGGGTATTCAGAAAGCCATAAAAATCAATTGGTAAGAGATCAGTGGGACTTCAGAGCATTCAAATCTTTTCCAATGTTTTTCAATGTTGTTGTCCCACTCAGAAGTGCCTCAGTCCACCAAGCCGACGCACTGAACGCCTCACTCGGAAGGGAGGTTTGCGCAAGGCGAAAGGAAGATCGCGTCGGTGTGCAGCCTTCCTGAGAAAGGTCGCGGTAGCGCCAACTGCTGACGCTCAGCGCGAAGACATCAATGTCCTGTTATGGGGCCGTCAGAGGACCGGCCGCTTCTCGCGCCAAGAAGCGATAGCAGACATGCAACCAGGTGGTACAAAATCTCTAGCGTGACCCTTTCGAGACATTTGCGTGCGGCATTTGCGTCTCGAAAGCGGATCTTTAGTGCTACCAGCACCAACGACCGTCTGCGGTCGTTCAGAACACGGGTTACCGTCTCTAAACCGTTTTTTGGACCGGGCAGCCGCCGGAAATTGATCAAATGGAGGTGATCGCATGTCAGGAGGCGTTCAAAAAACGACCTACGACCGCGATCTTCATCGCGGCCGTTTTCATGGTGTCATTCCCGGCTATGCTGACAAGTTCTTTATGATCGGCAGCTTGCGGATCGTCTTGCCCGTCGCCGCCCGTAGCGCGTTGGCGACGGCCGGGCCGATCGGCGGCACACCCGGCTCGCCAACGCCCGTGGGCGGCTCGTCGGACGGCACAATGTGCACCTCGACGCGCGGCATCTGCTCGATCCTGAGCGGCATATAGGTGTCGTAGTTCTCTTGGTCTACGACACCGCCCGTCAGGGTCAGCTCCTCCTGGAGGATCGCGCCTAGCCCGAAGCCGATACCGCCCTCCATCTGAGCGCGGATCTGGTCAGGATTTATCGCGGTGCCGCAATCTACCGCGCAGACGACGCGGTCGACTTTGAAATCATTTCCATCGTTGAAGGTGATCTCGACCACCTCGGCGACATAAGTCGAGAGGCTTTCATGCAGCGCCACGCCGCGGAAACGGCCTTCCGGCAGAGGCTTGTCCCAGCCTGCCTTCTCAGCAGCCAATTTCAGCACGCCGGCATGCCGTGGATGGTGACCGAGCATCGACAAGCGGAAGTCGACCGGATCACGGTTCGCAGCGGCGGCGAGCTCATCGATCAGGGTTTCCATTGCGTAAGCGGTGTGGGTGGAGCCTACCGAACGCCACCACAGCACTGGGATGTTCACGTCCGTCGTGGTCAGCTCGACCTTCAGGTTCGGGATCGCATAGGGCAGGTTGGTGGCGCCCTCCACGGAGGTCGGATCGATGCCGTTCTCGATCATCGCCGCAAAGGGCGAACCGCCCGCGATCGATTGGCCCACGATGTGGTCATGGAGAGCGACGACATTGCCTTCCTTGTCGAGCCCCGCCTTGACTGCGTGCACATAGACCGGCCGGTACCGCCCACCCCGCATGTCGTTCTCGCGGGTCCACTGCACCTTCACTGGCTTGCCGGGTCCCAGTGCACGCGCTGTGGAAACAGCTTCGATAATGAGATCTGCGTCCGAGACCGCTCGGCGGCCGAAGCTGCCGCCGGTCTTCATCACGTGCAGCCTCACCTTGTCCGGCGTGGTGCCGCCTACTTGAGCGGCAGCCGCCTGATAAAGGTCTGGCATCTGGTGTCCGCCCCAGACGTCGATGGTGCCGTCTTCGTTGATTCGGGCGGCCGCGTTGAGTGGCTCGATCGAAGCATGGACAAGATAGGGGAATTCGTAGTGCCCTTGGATGACTTTCTCAGCACTGGCCAACGCTGCGGGAGTGTTACCGTCGTCGCGCGCGGTGGCCGCGCCCGGATCGTCTGCTGCCTTAGCGTATTCGGCCATGATCTCGGCCGTGCCGCGCCTTTCGGCCTTCTCTTCGTTCCAGGTCACCTCCACGAGATCGCGGCCCTTGAGCGCCGTCCACATGTCCCTGCCGACCACGGCAATGCCGCGCGGCGTCTGGACGACATCGACAATGCCGTCGAGTGCCTTGGCTTTGGAGGCGTCGAAGCTCTCGATCTCAGCGCCGAACTTCGGCGGATGGATCATAACGGCCGTATAGAGTCCATCCATCTTGAGGTCGATCGTGTAGGTCTGCGCGCCATTGGTCTTGCCGGCGGAATCGTAGCGCTTGAGGCTGTCCGATCCGATCTGGGCCCACTTGTCGCGCGGCTTTAGCGGCACGTCGTCGGGAACCGGCATTCCCGCTGCGGCTTCAGCCAGGTCACCGAAGCGCGCCTGCATCCCTGAGGCGTGCGACACGACCCCGGAAGCGACTGTGATCTCGCCGGCTGGCACGTCCCACCGCTGCGCCGCGGCCGCCACCAGCATGGCCCGTGCGGCAGCACCCGCCTTGCGGTAGCGCTCCCACGACGAGCTCATCGACGTGGAGCCACCGGTTCCCTGCGCGGCCCCGCCCCAGGCGAGATTGCCGTAGAGCGCGGTATTGCCATATCCGCCGACCACGTGGACCTGCGCCCAGGCGCCGTCGAGCTCTTCCATAACCAGGGTGGCGATGCCGAAATAGGAGCCTTGTCCCATCTCGAACTGCGACGAGTGGATGACGATTCGGTTCTCCGGTGTGATCTCGACATAGGTCTGGAAGGGGTTCGCCTGGACCGCTGCAGGCGTCGTTTGTGCGTTGGCGGGCGCGGCCATCATTAGCCGGTAGCCCACGGCGAGGCCCGCGGTGGTGACGGCCGTGCCGAGGAGGAACTGGCGGCGCGTGGGCCCCACGGCATTATGCTTCGGGAGAAACTGCAACATGCCTCAGGTCTCCAGCCGGTTGGCGGTCTCGTGGATGGCCGCGCGGATGCGATGATAGGTGGCGCAGCGGCAGAGATTGCCGCTCATCGCCGAATCAATATCATCGTCCGTCGGCTTCGGCGTCTCTGTCAGGAGGGCCACGGCCGACATGATCTGGCCAGACTGGCAATAGCCGCATTGAGGTACGTCGAACTCGGCCCACACGGCCTGGACCGTTTCGCCGATCTTGCCCGACACGCCCTCAATGGTGGTGATCGAGGCTCCTTCGATGTCGCCGACTGCGGTCTGGCACGAGCGCGTCGGCATGCCGTTAACGTGAACCGTGCAAGCGCCGCACTGGGCAAGGCCGCAACCGAATTTCGTTCCTGTGAGTCCGATGCCGTCACGGATCGCCCAGAGCAGCGGCATCTCTGGATCGACGTCGAGTGTTCGCGCCTCGCCATTGAGGGTAAAAGCGACCATGGCTTGCTCTCCTTGTCCTGAGCTGGCTATCTCGTTGCGCCTCCGCCCGGCTAGGAACCGGACTCTTCTTGCTGAGGCATAGCGTCCACAGACTAGGATCGCGCAGCTCGAGCAACAAGCCGCTAGCTGGCAATCGCGAGATCGTGAAGTGGCTCGTGTCGAAAGGCTGGAGGCAACTGAATGTCATTTTTGGGCCGACCGGCCGGTCAGTTTCCGGCTCGATGACCTGGTTTGCAGTCATTCCGCTTCTAAGCCTAAACCCCAGACATGAACTGTAGCAGCATCATAAAAGACGACATCAAGCGGCGATTTTTCGTTGCGCTGCACCGCTAGCTCGTTCGCGTGGTTCATGATCCGCTGGTTATGCGCGGATGCTGGTTCACCATAGATGCCAACACAGAGCTTGCGAAACTTGCCACGCGCTATGCGGTTAAGGATGTGGTCGTCATTCGTAGCGAGCGAATGGCCGAAAATGAAGAAGCAATGGCTGGCGGTCTTCACATTCGCGGTGAACTGCTTGAAGCCTTGGTACAGGTAGGCATTGTGACGGATCTTCGCCTTCTTCTGGGCGCTGGTGGGCTGATGAAGGGCGGCTTAGGGTCATGATTTCCGGTTCATCGCGCTGCAATGACCGATGAGTCACAGACGCTGCATTTCGCGCTAGACCGCAGCTGCGGTATTCTCGATCATACGCTCAGCCATCCTATTCGCACCTCGTTGCCGCCGTTCGCCGCACCTATCGATCGGAGGCCTTCCAGCCTCGCGATAGTCGCGCTATGTGGCTGCACACAACCTGACGACGAACAGGAGCAAGATTGGACATAGAAGCCAGCACAAGATCGCCCTTCCCCTGTCCTTGCTCGTTTTCATGCGAAAACAATCAAACTGAGTGCTGCGGGGATAGCGAGGTCGATTTGGCCCACTTCAGAGCAAAGTCGGCCATAAGCCATTGATATCATTTTGGTGGGCCCTGAGGGTGCTTGGAAAGTCAGAAATATCAAAGGCTCTCCGGTCTTTTCCGGTTGATTTGTCCCACCCCTGATGCCGATTGCGGTCCTTCGCCGCTGCCTTGGTCAATTCCCGATTCCACAAGCGTCCGGTCCTGAGTGGGCAGACGGCCTTCCTAGTGGTAATTAGTCAGCGACACGTTGACCGTTCTCGTCATGCGGGTGAAATCTACGTTCGACCATATACGTCGTCGAAGCGAACGATATCATCCTCGCCGAGATAATCGCCGCTCTGCACTTCAATGATCACTAGGTCAATTCTGCCTGGGTTCTCCAGCCGATGCTTATGGCCGCAGGGGATGTAGGCTGATTCGTTTGTCGCCAGGAACAACTCCTGCTCGCCATTGACGATTTTCGCGGAGCCGCTGACCACGACCCAGTGCTCCGAACGATGATAGTGCATCTGCAGGCTCAGCCGCCGACCGGGCTTCACCTCGATGCGTTTGATCTTGAAGCGCTCGCCTTCCTCAAGAACCGTGTAGGTACCCCACGGCCGGTGTACCGTGCTGTGGACCAGGTGAGCTTCATGTCCTGAAGCCTTGAGGCCCTCGAACAGCTTCTTGACGTCCTGAACGCGGTCGCGGGATGCGACAAGCAAAGCGTCCGGGGAATCGACGATCACCAGATCGCTGACACCGACCGTGCCGATGACGCGCTTGTCGGAGCTCACATAGCTGCCGGTCGTGTCGACCATATGCACATCGCCGCGTATCCTGTTCCCGCTTTCGTCGGCGGCGATCAAATCGGCCATTGCGTTCCAGGATCCGATGTCGTTCCAATCCATGTCGCAGGCAACCACGGCAAGTTTGTTCGTCTTCTCCATGACAGCGTGGTCGAGCGAGATTCGCGGGGCGGAGCCGAAATGCTCAGGCGCGAGTTCGATTTTGGCAAAGCCTTCGCCTTGACTGAAGCGGCCGTTCTCGTAGCTGTCGGAGACGGCCTGGATCACCGCGGGGCAATGCGATGCCATCTCGTCGAGCATGGTTTGTGCGCTAAAGCAGAAAATGCCGGCGTTCCAGAAGAAGCGCTTGGACGCGACATAGGCTTTGGCTGTGTCCAGATCCGGTTTTTCAACGAAACGGACGACTTTTTCACCATCCGCTTCGATATAGCCAAATGCCGTGTCCGGTCTGGTTGGGGTGATGCCCAATGTGGCGATCCGCCCGAGCTTCGCATGTTCGATGGCCCGGCACATGACGTCTAAAAATGCAGGCAGGTTGCCAACCATGTGATCGGCTGGGAAGACGCATAGAATCGCGTCAGGGCCTTGCGTTGCCTTGGCATGGATGGCGGCTGCCGCAACGGCTGCGGCCGTATCCCGGCCTTCAGGCTCGAGCAGAAAGGTGCGTGGCAGGACCACGGAATCTAGTTCGTCGAACTCGTCCTTGGTAAGGAAGAGGTGTTCCCCAGATGTCACGGCGACGAGTTCCACTACGCCCTTTATCGAACCGACGCGCAGGACAGTGTGCTGAATGAGAGAATGTCCATCTGCTACTTTAAGGAAAGGTTTGGGGTGCGATTGCCTCGAAGCGGGCCATAGCCGCGATCCGGCTCCACCGCTGATGATGACGGGAACCACTTTCATTAAACAACCTCGATTTCGTCTCTGGACGTCATTGCCCGCGCCCTTAGCGTCAGCGTCACGACCGCCGTCGCACTAGGATGGTCTTGCGGCGCTCCGAGTAACAGCGAAGTTCTGGCGCGTTGCCGGACGGCCGCAGATGAATGATCTCGTCATTCTGTATTCGTGCCCTAAGGCCGTTGGTTTCATCGACGTCGGCAACAGTCCCGAATGGAGCCAAGAACTGCTGCAGTGTGTCCGGATCCTCAAGCCTGCGGATCAAGGTGAGCAGCTGCGGGACATTTAGCGTATGCCATGGCCCGCCTCTCGTGGATTGCGGTCGATGTCTCTATGCCTGTTCGTTCCATTTGCCGAATTGCCCAGGTAGCGGTCTTAATCAAGATGAGAGATTCTTTGGCTGCCTTCTATCAAAATCAAACGACTTGGGTCCTTCAGATCGAACTCAATTACCCGCGGTACGAAAAGGCGTGCATATCGTGTAAAGGCGCTCGTCGGAGGAAACCGAACTACAGTATCGCAGCGCCCGAGAAGATACATCTCAACGAGGGCGGAAATTGCGCCGTCCATCCCAAGTGCTGCAGTGTGTAAGGGGCCGTCTTGATCGGATCGGAAATGCTTGGGGACGGTGAGAAGATCGGGAAACTTGGCCGACAGATGATCCAGGATTTGCGCGCTGTCCGTGCACAAGAACAGCCGCACAGGCTTGGGGTGCGGTAACGCTTTAGCCTTATCAACCGCAGTGCACACTTGTCGAACGGCGAACTCCGGATCGGCCCAGTAGGGCGCATGGTCCATGATGTCTTCACCGTTACCATGTCGAACATGAACCCCGATGATGCTGTGCCCCTCAAAACATTCTTGGTAAATGGCATCTATGCGTGTTTGAATTTCAGACCGAGGCTTGACACTCTGGAAGACCTGCCGCTCGGCATCCTCATCGCAGCGCCACATCAAGCAAGCGTCACACACTACTGTGTTCGCTTCGACATCGTGTTCGGCCTGAAAGAGCTCGCCCAACTCGTCGCGCTCTTGGAAAATCTGCTCATCTGGGCGGTAAAGGCAGTCGATCGCTGGCCTATTCCACCACTCCGGGAAGAATGGACCCGGGAAGGAAAAGTCGTTGATCCGGTCGTCGCAAATAGCCGGTACGCCAGCGATGTCATTGATCGGTTGGAAGAACACCGGAAAGGCATTTGTGAAGGGTTGGTCGAGATAGCAGGACCCGCGCCAGTCGACGGCTAGCGTTCGTCCCGACCGCTGAGCGTAGCGCCAAGCGGCCGCCAGCGACCACAGACAATCACCGAACCCCGTACGCCTCTGAGAGACGACGAACCTGCGCTTTACCAATCCACTGACCTGCATTTTCGGAAATCTCGTTTCAGAGACGAGGTTGCATCTGGCTTGGGATCTCTTAATCGATACTAGTCGACCGTTACGCCGGGCGATTTGGTAGAGGCTGCGCGTGGGGCAGAAGAGCTCCTCAGCACTGCCTATCCTTATCTCTGTGACGCTCGCAAATCTTGACGCCGGGTACGCTCGCTTCCGGTTTAAATTCAGCGTTCTCTAATGCGCCCGGCGACATGTGTAAAATTGATTGCGTGAATGTGGCCCATCCATGTGATGGATACTAAGGCGTTCCTTGACCATGAGCCTCTGCTGACGTGGGGCCGCGCTTTGCTAAGCGAAACAACCGGTCGAGACAGTCCACAAAGTCCCTTTTTCAAGTCCAATTCTTAACTGCCTCAACGTAACATGTCATTTGCGGGCGTTTCCTGAAGGACGGATGTGCAGGACCCGCCAGCCGTGAATGTCAGGCGCAGGCCATCCACGTCATTTATGGCCATCATGGCGTCCGGTCCCATCGAAAGATGCGACACGGCGCCCTCTGACGCTTTCAAGTGCGCCAACATGGCGCAATTCCTGCCGGATAGCTTTCGAGCCGGCTGGACTGAGCGACTGGCACGCGATGCTGTGCGACGATGTCCGGGAGAGGAATTTTGGCGTCTGCAGCCATGTGGAGGATCGTTCCGACGGTTCTGCGGGTTCTCGGTGTCAGAGCGGACACCTGTGCAAACCCGCTCTCGTCCGTTTTCGACAGGCCCTTGAGGTTCATGACCCTGTTGTTCGCCGAGATCACCCGCCAGTTCAGCGATCCAGGTGAAGATCGGCACGCCTGTCGATGCGGCGATCATCTCCTCGGCCAGCGAAGATGATGAAGAGGGCCATTGGGTCAAGTACAAGCGCCGACCAGCGTTTCATTGCTTCAACGCCCATTTCGGTGCCTAGGCCGATACGGCCCTTGTCGAGGAGATCGCCGTCACGGCGCCCACACCGAGGACGGCAACGCCGTTCCTGATGCTCTGCCCGACAATCCCGGCGAAGTGTTTGCCGACAGCGCCTACCGAGGCAATCATCTCGGCGACGCGGTGCGCGCCAAGGGTGGAAGGCCGCGCATCGTCGCAACCGCTATGTGGGGGCGCGACGAGGCCGAGAGCTTGACGCCTGGAACCAACCGATCCACAGAATTTGTACTCGGATCGAGAAGATCTTCGGCACCTGTAGCCGGATGCGATGGCGAGGGCTGGCAAAGGCGGCCGTTCAAATTCGCCGCACTGCGATCGCCTCCAGTATGAATCACAGTTTGATGGTCGCCTCGTCCCGCCCATCGTTGAAGCCCAGCCACCGTTTTCGGGCTAGCGCGCCCGAAATTCTTTGGAGGTCAAATACGTAATGCCTACCCGGCTTTTCCCCGCCGTCTCAGATGTGCGGTTCGCCCAAAGCCCCCGACTGCCACGAACTTTGTCTTCGCGCGGAGCGAAACCTCGCGCCCACGACTTTGTGCCGCCGATGTGCCGCGCTGCCCTGTCAAACAATCCATTTTATGGATGCACCTCATCCAAACAATCGATTTCACTGATCAAAACAATTTCCATTAGAAGACGCTGAAGCAGGCAAAGATTACTTGGTCAGCGCAAAAGAGGGATGGTGGAGTTCTAGTGTGGCTTGGACCCACATGCTCGCCATTTTATCTGGGAACGGCTACGTGCCCTGCTGGCGCAGGGCAATACGATTCTAGTGGCCACCAACTTCGTGGAAGAAGCGGAGCGGCTATGCAACCGACTGTGCGTGCTTGAGAACGGATGTAGAATCCCAGAAGGGCGTCCTAACTCGCTGATTGATGAGCAAATCGGGTGCGACCTGATTGAAATCTATGTCGCTCACCCCGTGAGCTGAGTTCGGCACTCAGGCCGCATGTGCGACTTAGGCAGGTTAGCGGCGAGACTCTGTTTTGCTATGCCTCCAAGCAGGAGCAGGTGTGCTCGCTGGCTGACACTGTCAATGACGAGCTCCGCGCCACATCTGTCGAAATCCTACCATAGGGTATGAGGCGGGCCGCCGGTGTGGCGAGCCAGATTCGAAACTTCAACTACCATAGAGCAGGAAGAAAATGGGCGAGAACAGGAAAGTTGCTCTGGTTACGGGCATAACGGGACAGGATGGTGCCTATCTCACGCGTCTTCTGCTGGAAAAAGGCTACGTCGTTCATGGGATTAAGCGACGTTCCTCTTCCTTCAACACGGGTCGCATCGAAGACATCTACCAAGACCCGCACGATCCCGATCCGCGCCTAATTTTGCATTACGGTGACCTCACTGATGCGACTAATCTCATCCGAGTAGTTCAGGAATCCCAGCCAGACGAGATTTACAACTTGGCCGCTCAGAGCCATGTCCAGGTGTCGTTCGAAACGCCGGAATACACAGCAAACGCCGACGGTATCGGAACATTGCGACTTCTTGAGGCGATCCGCCTCCTCGGTCTGAAGGACAAGACCCGCTTCTATCAGGCCTCGACTTCAGAGCTCTACGGCCTCGTGCAATCCGTACCGCAGAACGAAACAACGCCCTTTTATCCGCGCAGCCCTTACGCCGCCGCCAAGCTCTACGCCTACTGGATCGTGGTCAACTATCGCGAGGCCTATGGTATCCATGCTTCCAACGGCATTCTCTTCAATCATGAAAGCCCACTGCGCGGCGAAACTTTTGTGACGCGCAAGATCACCCGCGCCGCCGCTGCTATCTACCTCGGCAAGCAGGACAAGCTTTATCTCGGCAATCTCGATGCTCAACGCGATTGGGGCCATGCGCGTGAGTACGTGCGTGGTATGTGGATGATGATGCAGCAGGATCAACCGGATGATTACGTGCTG
Source organism: Mesorhizobium sp. M0018 (assembly GCF_040323955.1). Classification (NCBI taxonomy): domain Bacteria; kingdom Pseudomonadati; phylum Pseudomonadota; class Alphaproteobacteria; order Hyphomicrobiales; family Phyllobacteriaceae; genus Mesorhizobium; species Mesorhizobium sp. M0018. The sequence continues at coordinate 29,944 of NZ_JAMYVL010000014.1, forward strand.
GCGACGGGCAAGACGACCCCTGTCCGCCAATTCGTCGAATGGGTTTTCGAAGATGTCGGCGTCGCGCTCGAATGGCGTGGTGAGGGAGTCGACGAAAAGGGCTATGATGTCGAGACCGGCAGATGCCTAGTCCAGGTAGACCCACGCTACTTCCGCCCCACGGAAGTCGATCTTCTCCTGGGCGATGCCACCAAGGCGAAGGAGAAGCTCGGCTGGGTGCATGAGACATCCGTGCGCGAGCTCGCCGCGGAAATGGTGCGGGAAGACCTCAAGGTCATGCAGACATCGGTAATCATGAAGGAAGCATAATGTACGATCTGAAGGGAAAAGCCGTGTGGGTCGCGGGCCACAAGCATGGTGGGCAGCGCTGTTGTAGGCCGCCTCGCGTCTGAAGACTGCAAAGTTATGGCCGCCCTGACGTTTCCCCCAATTCTATCCAGTCGTGAGTTCGTTTCCGGGGGTGGATTTGCCCTGATGGCCGGTGGACGCGACGGGTGCTGGCGCGGAGCGTTTCACGTTGCGCAGCGCGAGCGACCGTCGCGGGTTGAAGGTCGATGCACATTCGTTGGGTGTCTGCCATCCGATGTGCGAGTGCGGACGCGCGCCGTTGTAATCGGCGCGCCATACATTGAGCCTCGCGCGGGCCTGGGCCAGGGACGTGAACCGCGTCTCGTTGAGGAGTTCATCGCGAAGGGGGCCGTTGAAGCTCTCGCGTTAGGGTGCTAGCCAACCTCCGACTGTGAACTCGCGGAAGCGATTTACGGCAAGCGCACACAGCAGCTCGTCCACGGCGTTCGTACATGAAGTTTGGAAACTTATAATACTGGTACACACCTCCATGGGGGAACATTATCTCCAATATCTCAGCGATTACCGGATAGCTATCTGCCTTCACCTACCTCGGCCTAGTGCAGAATCTTGGCCGAATGAACTCGGCGCTCTTGCTGCACACCAATGGTCCGTCCCGCGCGAAGTGCGATCATACCGCCGCAGCTTACCTTCAATCCGGCACTGGCGAGGATCTAGATCCAAGCCGACGGCGCCGGGCATCAAATAAAAAGCCGCCGACCGAAGCCAGCGGGCTTGATTGGGATGGCCCGCGCGGACGGTCAAGGCTGCGCCGGCCGACCATGGCGGAGGGACCACCTCGGTCAACGGCACGGCCCGATGACGGCGTGCCGATGTACCACAACATACGGCGAGATAGAGCCTTCCGGCGTCGCGGAAAAAAAGCCCGCCGGTTTTGAGCCAGCGGGCAAGTTCTGGAGTGGCTGAGATCAACCCAGCATCAGTCAACGACCGGCGGAAGGGTTGGTTGCAGTGGATGCCAGCTAGCCGCAGCATGCTGTGAATCGTAGCAAAGTGAAAAACAAAACTCTGGACTTCTAGGTCGGACTCGCCCCAATATTTGTTTGGGGGATTCACATGAAAATTGGAGCACTCATCGCAAGTGCAGCCCTGTGCGTCAGCGGCTGCTCTACGAGCGCTGTCGTGTCGGACAGCGATCTCACGGCAATGAATACCGTTGCGCTATGTCACGTTCTCGCCAGCAGCACGGACGAACAGTATCGTAGCAGGGTAGCGGCCCTTCTAGTGCGCAGGGGCGCAACAGCAGAGAGGTGCACCAGGCTTGTGCAAACCGACAATGCTGTCGCGACAGGCATAGCGATCGCGGCTGTCGGCGGCGCAGCTGTGGGTGTCGCTGCCAACAACGGCTATGGAGGCGGAACATATTACCGGCCACCGCCACCACAAACCTATGGCGTCGCGTGGGACCAATTCTATGGCCAGAACTACAGCGTTATCTGGCGCTGCCGCGACCGGTCCACCGGGCGGTTCCTTGACGATTACTATTGCGCCGGCCTGCCCATGGTCGACAGCGCATGGCCGGGCTGGTCGGCGTAGCGGATGAGCAGGCCATACCGCAAATATCGATCCAATCGGTGGCAGAGACCCACCGGTGCCAAGCTGTGGCGGCGCCACCTTGCGAACGTGCCGGCAATGCTCGGTCTTACGGCAGCGGCGGCGGTGACCGCCTTCCTGGCGCCGTCGGGCGCGCAACTTAGCGACGATGCATCAAAGGCCAGCCCACGAAGGGCGGCGCCCGCCTCGCTTACCGGTGTCGCTTCCGTCATTGACGGCGATACGATCGAAATCCACGGCCAGCGCCTCCGCTTCAACGGCATCGACGCGCCAGAGAGCCGGCAGCTGTGCCGCGATGCGAATGGCGCCGAGTATCCTTGCGGCCGGCGATCGGCCGAAGCGCTGGACACTTTCCTGGCCGCGTCGAGGCCGCTCGAATGCACATTCGCGACGTGGGACCGCTACCACCGCTTTGTCGGCAATTGTCGGCGCGCCGACGGCGCGGGCGTGGCCGCCTGGATGGTCAAGCACGGCCAGGCGCTGGATTGGCCTCACTACAGCCAGGGCGCCTATGGGGGGCAGCAGGCGCAAGCCCAAGCCTCAAAGATCGGCCTGTGGGCCGGGACGTTTCAGGCACCCTGGGAATGGCGCGCTGCGCACGCCGACGGCGCGGCGCCGTCGAGTCGCCCGCTGGGCATCATCAGCCGTAAGCTGGTCGCGCAGAGCGGCTATTCTTGCGAGCCGCGGAGAACGTGCAAGCAGATCGGTTCCTGCGACGAAGCCAACTGGTACCTGCAAAACTGCTCATGGGGCGGAAAACTCGATCGCGACAAGGATGGGATCCCATGCGAAACACTCTGCTAGCTGAAATGTAACGGAGTAAGCGCGCTACGGCCTGTTCGGCTTTCCGCTTACACCGATCCAACGAAGACCATGCATGGGCGACGCGGTCTGCTAACCCCATTTTTTGACGAGGTATTCTATATCTGAAGGGCAGAAAAAGTTATTGCGACAATAGAGAGAAGACGCCTTAACTAAGACTTTCAAAACCGTTAAGTGTATGCTGGCAGGCGATCAAGGCGTGATGTTGCCCTGTCGGGGGGGCGAGTAAAATGCAGACTGTGATGAGTCAAAAGCTGGCAAGCTATGGCCAGTGGACCTACCGTGGTGCCTGGGCCTAGAGATTGCGGCCGCAGCGATTGGTCTTACGACAGGTGTAGCATTAGGCGTACAAGCGTTTTCTGCAAGCGAGTCTGTCACTGCAATGGATTTGACGCTCGCCAGTGCACCCTTTCTCATGGTGGCAATCGCGGAGCTCACCAAGATACCGATAGCTACCCACCGCCAAGACCTTGGATCGGACCTAAGTGTTCGTCCGTTGTCGGAATCCAGCTAATTTGGCCCTGTGTTCCTGAAGATTTTACCAAAAGCGCCTTCAGGGAGGAGGTGCCCATCTTCCGGATGAGAAATCAGTGGCCTGTCAATGTAATGTATTTCGCGGGTGGCGCAGCCGGTTGTCGGAGCACCTTTTGCTGCGCAATTCAAATAGGATTGAAACCACCTGTTTTTCCTATGGGAAACACTCCAGAAATATCGGCTTGAAATTGCAATTGCCGCGAGAGATCGCCAAGCTGATGACAAGGTCGATTCGACTTGGGTGGCAGGTAGCGATTGTCTGGGATAGAGAGTTTTTCTGCAGCAGACTCCTTGGTGGGATATGTCTACCAATGTGAGTATGCGCTATTTCGAGCCCTGGATACGGATGATCCCGCGGAAGGCTTCATGGTGGAAACCTTCGACGACGTGGTCGTCGGAGGGAAGGACGAGGCGTTTGAGCTTTTGCAGCTGAAACACCACGACCCCGCCAAGGCAAAGGCCTTCACCGACAAAAGTGCGGATTTGTGGAAAACGATCCGCATCTGGTCCTCTCTCGTCAGGGACGACGCTGTCGATCCAAGCAAAACCGCGTTCTTTTTGCTCACCACTGCCCAGCCCTCGTCCTCTGCGATGCTTGTGGATTATCTAGCGCCCAAGGGAATCACGGGAGGAACGAGGCACGTAAAGGCTGCTAAAGGCCTTCTCATGCAGATCGCGAAGGAGATAGAGGCCGGAACGACGGGTAGCATGAAGAAGAACGTCGAGCCTTTCTTGGCATTACCAGAAGCCGCCCGCGACGTGCTGATTGGAAACATGACCATAGTGCCGGGAGTGGCGGTTATCGAGAGCCTTCGCCAGAAGATCGTCAAGCGATTAAGCCTGACGGGTGCTACGACCGGAAATCTGGAGCGCTTGGCGCAGTCGCTGGTTGGCTGGTGGTACTGGGTTTTGATCGAGCGCCTCAGAACGAAAGAGAAAGTGCCGATCAGTAAAGAGCTGCTCCAAGAGAAAATTACGGATTTGGTTTCCCAGTATGTCGTGTCGAGCTTGCCTATATTCGAAGACATCACGGACCCGAACGCCGACCAAAAGGCTCGCCTGTTGCAGAGGCTGTTCGTTCGGCAATTGATGGCTATCGGGCACGCTCCGGACAAGACGGCGGTCGCCGGGGCGCTACTTGATGTCTACAAGGCTGATGGGCACATAAAGCGCTGGATTGAGAGCCTGCGGCTGCAGCCAAAGGAATTACAAGAGTTCAAGGATCAGCTTTACGGTCACTGGGCAGCGAAATTCGGTGCGATCGAACCTGACGCAGACGCTTGCCTTGGCCGGGACGGCGTAGAATTTGAGCTAGAAAAGCTCGGCCGAACCGCTCTAAGCGGCTCACTCTCGGGAAGTCAGGCAAAGCTCAAGGACGTCGAGCTCGATTATCTACGGCGCGGCGTCTTACACCTCATGGCGAACGAACCAGTGATCGGTTGGCACCCTCACTGGACCGCGAAATTCAAGCCGGACGAATAATATGGCGTTTGCTCCCTGGAACGATCGGCAGACAGATTTCGCCAACTATTTTAATCCGGGCTATCTCGGCGTCCTCGTGTATAGCATGGCCAAAGGCTATAGCGTTACTAATGGGGGCATGTCGCTGGCCCTTGCGTTTCCCGGCATCGCCATAGCCTTGCATCCCGATATCCGGAATGCCCTTCCCCGCACTATCGCTACCCGATTTTCGAAGTGGCTGAGGGATCACCCAGAACTTCGAACCGACCTGATCTCATCTACGCAGTCCCTTGTTCCGCAGGTCAAGGAGGCCGTTTTGACGTCGCTCCGCTCGAACTGGGTCTCGACTGAGAACGGCCGCCTGATTGCGGCCACCAAGGGGCCTCCGATCTTGAAGTCGGACAAAACCCTTGATGACGACCAGAAGGCGGCCGCATTTGTCGGGAAGTGGTTCGCGAAGGTAGGAGACGACAGAGAAATCTACCAACAGGTAGGAGTAAAACCATAATGCAAATCCAGAGCGTGGTCCTTTACTCCCTTGACGGCAGGATCAACGAAATCTCGTTCGACCTAGGTCGCGTGAACATCCTCACTGGCCCAAGCGGTCGGGGAAAGTCTGCAATGCTAAGCGTCGTCGATTACTGTCTTGGAGCATCGCGTTTCGAGATCCCGGCAGGTGTGATCTCGAATGCCGTGTCATGGTTCGCCTTGAAACTGGATTTTGGTGCGGAAAGGTTATTCGTGGCCCGCCGTAGCGTCCCCGTAGGGAGGACGGCGAGCAATGAGTTCTTCGTGCGGCCAAACCCGGACCACGAAACGCCGCCTATGAGTGATTTGAAGCCGAATGCTCGTCGGGATGATCTTGTAGAAAAGATCGGATCGCTTCTAGGCGTGGGAGTCACGCTTCTTCCTCGGGCCGACGGCACGGCTGACCGACAAAAGCTTACCTTCCGGTCAGGTCTTATCTACAGCTTCCAAAAGCAGAATGAGATCGCCAACCCGGACCTGTATTTCCATCGTCAAAGCGAACTCGCTCAGACGATAAGAGATACGTTGCCATACTACCTCGGGGCAATCTCCCCTGCCATCATCGAAAAGCAAGCCGAACTCCGCAATAAGCGGAAGAGACTGCGAGAGGTCGAGCGTGCGCTTGAACGCGGCGTATCGATCGCCGCCAATCGTGACACGGAACTCGTATCAATTGTGGCGGAAAGCACCCGGCTGGGTTTGATTGCGACATCCGACATCCCAGCTAGGAGGTCGACGGCACAGATACTCGAGAGAGTTTCTTCGGCCCTCCAAACCACTCTTTTCGCCGGTAGCCAATTAGCGGACGGTCAGGACGTTGACGTCCTCAAGCAGATGAATACTGAGCTACTGAATAAGACTCGTGAAAGGTCAGATCTCAAAAAAGAGATTGACGCTCTGGAGCGTTTTGAGAACGACCAAAACGTCGTCGATAGCGCGCTCAACGAGCAGCGGCGACGTTTGACGGCGTTGCATCTCCTCGCAGATGACCACGATTCCAAGCAATGCCCGGTTTGTGAAAGCTGGCTAGAGGGTGTCACGCCGGCTGTAGCGGATATGAAGCAATCTTTGGAAACGCTTGCCGTCGAACTTGCGATGGTGAATTCGGACAAGATCGATGTCCGGGAACAACTCTCAAAGCACCGTGCCGCCGTTACCAATCTCACGTCGGAAATCGCTTCGCTTAGGCGCGAGGTTCAACGCTTGAAGGTCGAGGAAGACTCCATCAAGTCGCTATTGGAGCAGAAACACGAGGTTGCCCGGCTTTCTGGCATGATCGACATGTTCCGCAGGCTCATATCGGTCGACGACGACGAGACACGTGTCGCGATGGAACTTGAGAGGGCCTCCTTGGTCACGGACATCGAAGAACTCGAATCAGAGACTAACCTGTCAGACGTACGTGCGAAGACCGCGACCTTCCTCGGCGGTATCGGGCAGCAGATCACCCGCTGGGCTCGCGAGCAACGTCTCGAATACGCGAACGGTTTTCTGACATTTGATCTCCGCGGGCCGAGGCTTGTCAGCGAGACTGCAGACGAGACGATTCCGTTTTCGCGCTTTGGCAGCGGACGGAACTGGGTCTGGTATCACTTGCTCGGCCATCTGGCTCTCCACGAATGGTTTGCCTCGAACAAGCGGCCCGTACCTAACTTTTTGATCCTCGATCAGCCGTCACAGGTCTATTTCCCTTCAGCTAACGGGGAGACAGAGGACAATGACTGGATGGAGGTCCGCAAAATCTACGAGTGGCTTTTCGACGTCGTCGAGAAACTTGATGGCCAGATGCAGATTATCGTCACCGACCACGCGAAATTCGAGAACGACTCGCGTTTCACAGACCACCTCAAGCACGACTGGTGGGAGGGAGGATCCCTGGTGCCCCAAGATTGGTTGAAGCAAAACCTGCAGTCCTGATGAACCCCCGACGTCATGGTCGCCACGTAAGTCGATGACAGTCATAGTGGTGGGTGTGCCCGCCATCAACTTTGTTTGGCGCGACATCGCTCTGCCACGAGAAGAATATTCCGATCATCGTCTCACCAATATCGCCTTCAACAACCAGCGAAATGCCGTATCAACCGGCCGGGAGGCATTTTGTCGATTGTGAGGTTTTCCCTGCCACCCTGTCGTCACGAGATCATGCTTTTTTCGCCGCATTCTGCCGGATGCGATGCCAATAAATTTTGGACCGCTGCACCTCTAAACAAGTATCCCCCGGCACATGGCGGTTCGATATGATGAACATAGATACCGCACGGGGATCGATGAGTTTGAAACAACCGCGACGTCTTGACCTTTGTCGATCAGACATCTTCGCGGTCCGGCTGCGATTGTCGCGGTCAATAGTCCATCCGGGCAACAGAGCGGATCCGGCTGCGGCTCTTCGGCATATGATCGTCGAAGCTTTCCAGACGCTGTTGCTTCTGAAACGCTTTTCCAAGAGCGGCGATCGCCTCCGCTCGTTCTCGCAAGATCTGCCGTTCGCTTACCGAGGGATCCTTGTAGGATGACGGTTCGTAGCTGGTTGCGATCTCTGCGTATCCAAGCGAGCCCGGTTCGGGTTCTTCTGCGTAGGCATCGGCGAATTGGCGCAGCATCTCGTCGAGCGCGCGGACTTCGACTAGATACCGACGCCACTTGTGCTCGTTGAGTTCGAAATCGTTTGTGATGAGGTCGCCGGCACGTTCGCCGAAGCCGGTGAGCTGGTCTATGCGGGCGGGTGGCATATCCAGGTTGAGGCCGCCCTCCTCCGGTTTGAGGTCGACCGTCACGATCCGTTCGCGATAGCCGGCGAGGATCGACTGGAGGGAATCCTGCCAGTCCTTGGCGCTGTCAAACAGGGCGAACACGAAGGCGATCAGGCCGGAAAAGCCTTGCGTTGGCAGGAGTTGCCCCTGTCCCGCCTTTGTCGGAAGAAATACGCGGGTTTCCCCGGTGCTTTCCGGCTTCTCCCGCCGGCGGTCATATTCGCCGAGAGAGATGCCAAAGGTCGGGCGCGACGGCAGGAAGCGGTCGAAGAAATGTACCGGAAAATTTGACGACAGCCCTCCGTCGGAGAACATGCAGCGCACCAACCTGTCCTGTTCGGGGACGCCGACCAGCGTATAGTCGATCCTGTAGAGCGGCACCGCCGAGATCAGTGCCGGGAAGCTGAGGCTCATACGTGCGAGGACCACTAGCGGAAGATTGTCGATCTTGAACGGATAGAGGTCGCTTGACCCCTCCTTTGGCGTCGTCAGCATCGCGTCGACGACGCGAGCAGGAAAAAGCGAACGGAACTCCCGCTCGGAAAAGAGATGAAGGTTATTCTCCATCGGCAGCACGTAGGGGCGATGCGAGGTGATATCGGTGGTTACCGTTTGCACCTTGATCTGGCGGGATTGAAGATCCTTGACCCCAAGCGGTGCCCCGGTGGCCGAACGCCCGGCGACGAGATCTATCGTGTCGGCTAGCCACTCCGTCAGGGCGGGATGGCCGGCCGTCATATAAGGTTGGGTCATTCCGTTGCAGAGGCCGTAATCGGCCTGCGGGAGCCTGCGGGCGACATCGCGGGCGGCGACCAAAGCCGCTGTGGCGGCCGGCAGAAGAAGGAGCAGAAACAGGAACAGCAAGACAACGAGCAGCGCCGCTGGCAGGGAATGCCAGGTGAACGGGATCATGATGGCGATTATGATCGCAGGGATGGCACCAAAAAGGGCTGGCACCGGGTAGCCCTTCAAAAGCGCGAAGACCGTGCCCGCGATACTTTTCGACATCGCCGCCAGCACTAGATTGAAGACCGGGCGAAGCTCCTGGCGAGGCTGGAATTTCTCCAAGAGCGTCGCTGACAGCTGCTTTGGGAGCGCCTCGATCTTTTCAAATCCGCCTTCGGCGCGACCGAATTCGGCGGCGGCAGTGACCACCGCGGCAATCGCGCCGGCCGACGTACCGCCGATATTGCGGAAGCGGTACTTGCGCGAAAGTTTCACGACGGCCTTCGGGTAGACAACCCCACTTGTGATCCCGCCCTTCATGACGAGGTCGCAGCTCAGTTCAGGCGCGCTCATGTCCCATCTACCTCAATTGATTTTAAGCGTGTCCGACCAGGCCTTCACGAGGCTCGAATAGGGTTGGCCCGGCTCCGCCATCGTGCGGATTTCGTCGAGGATTTGGTTGACCAGCAGGTCGAGCCGCGCGCCCATGGTCTTGGTCTGCTGATCAAGGCTGGCAAGCAGCGTCTCCGAAATCTTGCCGATCTCGTCGATCAACCGGCTCAGGAAATCTAGCTTGCGCAGGACCCGTGTTCTCTCCTGAACCAATCCGAGCCGGTTCAGGCCGTAGACATGGATCGATGTCAGGCCACGCCTGGAAGGGACGTTGTCCTTGAAGGTCGGAAGGACGAGGCCGAGAGGGTCGCCACGGTCAATGTGAAACACCAAGTGCTCTTCCGGAACGTCAACGCAGGGGTTGATCAGGTCGGGCTGCTCGTCGATACCGGGAAAGTCCGCCGTCGCCCTGGCTGCACCGGCGATCGGAAACAAATCCTGCTTGCCAAGCGATGCCTTGACACCTTGCATTTCAGGAGCCGCCAGCAGTTGCGCGAGACTCTCGGGGAATCTCGGCAAGTCCTGCCAGCGCCGCCGATTGCAATCGATGCAACTTGGCAGCAGGTTGTCCCACACCATGGCAAGCCACCAGTAGCCGGGATGATTGGCAACTCGGGCGATGCGTCCCTTTGGCCGGTAATGTTCGACATCGACCGGCGCTTGGTTGGCATACCGGCTTTCGCAATAAGCGCATTTGCCGAAGAACAGCTTGTCGAGCGCGTATTTGACTGCTTCGTCGGAATAGGCGCTGAAACTGAACGTCTTGTCCTTCTTTTTCCTGGTTTTCGCACCTGGAGCCGCAGCGCCGGCGGCCGCTGTCACAGCTTGTGCCTTTGCCTGCGCCGCGAAGAAGATCTTCGCCTTTGCCAGTTCCTTGCCGCCGCGGCTTTTCTCACCGACAAGAACAGCCGGCGCCGAAACCAGGGTCCGATCGACGCGCCGCATCAGATGCCCTCCAGGACGGCCAGGATCCGCCTCTTCGTTTCATCGCGCAGGACCTCGCGTGGCCGGCCGGCAAGGTTGCGCCGCTTGACGAGGTAGTCGGCAACGGCCTCCTGCACGAGGCGGGCAGCCTCGCTCATGCCGACCGGAAGGGCATCCACTACCTGCCTGCGGATCGCGTCCATCGCAGTTCTGACGTTCTGGTCCGGCGCACTCCCGTCCTTTCTTGCGAGATAGTCGCCAAGCCTTGCGAGGCTTGCCTCGATCTCGGGGTCGTCGGTGGAAAACAGGCTGAACAGGTCCGAGGTCAGGAGCTGCTCGATGGTCAGCGCCGACACCTTCGGCAACTGGGTGAGGCTGTCGACCATGAGCGGGATCTGGCCGCTGCCTAGCTGCCTGGCGACCTTGCTCAACACCACCACTTCACCGTCGCGCATTCCCCTGAGGCACAACGGATCATGCGTCGTGACGATGAAGGTCATCGACGGCAATGCAGTGCGCAGGCCCTTCATGATGTGGATCTTCCAGCGCGGATGGAGATGGGCCTCGACCTCGTCGATCAGCACGATCCCTTCCGCCGAGGTCAGCGTTGTGAAGTTCGGATTGATGTCGCGATCCATGAGCCATCGCAGGATGTCGCAGGACAATGCGAGAATGGTACGGAAGCCCGACGAGACGTTTGAGAGCGGGGTCCTGCTCTTCTTGCCGGACGCATCAATCTGCATCTCAACGAAGCATCGCCTCTTGGCCTCGTCTCGATGGATGACTTCGATCTCTTCGGCCGCCCCGAAGATCACTCCCAAGGCCTGGACGACGGCCCGGTACTCGGTCGGCGGCAACCCGAGAAGCCAGTGCTCCGGATTGCTGAGCAGGCTGTCGGTATGGAACAGGCTGAGCACCGGTCGTGACGGTTTCCAGTCATGCAGGTCGCGCACATAATGACGGTAGGCGCCGTAGCCGAAGACCAAGGGCAATCGGTTCTCGCCGATTTGAGAATAGCCCTTGACACCGACCGTGAGTGTCGAGACCTGTCCATTGTCGAACTGAAGGCGAACCTTGGCCGATCGCCTTTGCGGCAGGTCCTCGGCACCCATGAAGCTGGGGTTGAGCCTTAGGCTACCCGGTTCTTCCACCAGGTCGGGGCGCGCGTCGGTGCCGATGAGGGCAAGCGCGATCGCCTCTAGGATGGAGCTCTTGCCAGCAGCGTTTTCGCCAAGGATCAACAATGCCTGCGCCATGCGTTCGGTCGAGTCTGGTGCAGCAGGCAGTTTGATCGACAGCGTCTCAATGGCCTTGAAGTTCGTCAGCCGGATTTCCTTGAGGCGGGGGGGTGCTCCCGCTATGTCGTCTTCCTCGACGATATTCGCAGAAGCGGCAATCCGCACAATTTCCGCGTCGCTGGCATCGACCTGGCGCCTGAGTATCCGCCAGAGGCCTACGAATTCATTGGTGTCGTTCGGCCCATCGCCTTCAAGTTTTGCATAATCGTCGAAGGCCTGCTTTCGTCTGGTTCTCAATCGCGTCCGATTGAGCCGGAAATGCTTGATGGTTTCCTCGCCCTGTGGACTTGCAGCTTCCATCGATCCGTCTTTCCGCGGGACGAGATGGCGGGCAATGTCGTCGGCACAGGGATCGACTAGGAGCGGTGCCTCGTTGAGGACCATGTCCGGCCACGTCCCGTCGCCTTTCTCGACAAACCGGGCATATTCTTCCGGCGTCGGGATAGGCGTCCTCTGTCCGTCGACCGGGAAGTAATTGGTTCGTTTCGGCCTGCAGTCCCCGCAGCTCGGACAGAGATTGATCCAGGCATCCGACAGCCAGCCGTAGTAGAGATGGGCATCGCGTGCCCGCCCGTCCTCCTCGCTGCCGATCGTTGGCTCGGCATCGTTCATCGGCCTGAAGCGGTGCAGGAACATGCTTTTCGAAGCCTGTTCGCAGAACGCGCACTTTCCCAGGAACATGTGCGAGAGATCGCGCATGATCTCCCGTGACTCGAGCTGCATGATCGGAACGCGGGTCTGTTCGCGTTTCATCGGATCCAACTGAAGATAACGGAGAAAGGATTGACGTCTCTCCGTAGCGAGCGAGCCCCCCAAGGCCGCTGGCGGACTTGGTGCCCGCGCGACGTTTCGCATGATCTACTCCAAGTGATTCGGTGTCGGCACGTCAGGCTTCATTTTAGGCTAAAAGACGATTCCTCGGCGGGCAGCGTTTTCTACCTTTTAGAGCCAAGGCTGATCATGTGAATATCGCGAGAAACTAGCAACCATAAAGTTTCTTCGAAGAATAACTTCTCGCCTGCTGCGGCTCATAGCTGTGACTTGCCTCATCTAGTCGGGAGAGAGCAGCGGAGCCGCGAGGTTATCGGCCCAACGCCCCGCCCGTCGAAGCCCAGTAAGTTGCAATATCATGATCTACCTAGGCCTGATCGGCATCACGATCACGCCACAAGCTCACGTGTCGTGTCTGCGGCATCATGTCTGCTTTCAGTGCACGTCTGACGTCGACGGGGTGACCGACATGAGGCGCAGAGCCGGCATTGGTTCGGGGCAGATCAGCTCGACTATTGTGCCCTATGTTTCGGCTTGCCGCCGGCAAGTTGCTTCAATGCATTCGCCCGCCTAGAAAGGTGCCCCCTCGGACTCACTGGTCGCTGTGACTTATTCGGACCCTGAAATTGGCTGCCGCCGCGATTTCTCTGACATGTCGACGACAGGGAGCCCTTCCTTTCTGGCCTTGGCAAACGCTCGATCGCTTTCCAGGAACTCCGCCAGCATGAACGGGATCAGTTCCGCTACCGATTCGGACTCGCCATAGGTCTGACGATAAAGCGCCGCATAGTCCTTCAGTGCTTGGTTCAGGTCTGCACTTACGCTTATGGTGATCTTCGAAGGTGTCCGATCCGGAAGTTTGCCGAGTTTCAGATTGGTCATGATGACTCCAGTCAATTCGGGTACGGCCGTAGCACAAGATCCTTGTGCACGATGACGCGCAGTGGCCAACCAGGGCGGACGGTGATCGTGGGCTGAATATTGAGGTTCTTCTCGGTGATGCGCTGGCCAGCTTGACTGACGTTCTGCTGAGCGGATTCGCGGATTGCTTTGACCAGGTCGCTTTCGTCTTGCCCGAGGCTCAGCTCCGTGCCGACCCCCAGCAACGTGGCCAGCGCAACGCCTTTCATCAGCTGCCAGGTGTGGAAATCCACCTTGTCCTCAAGCCCAGCATAGCCGGCGGTGTCCGTCGCCGGCAGATTGTCGATTTCGATCGAAGAGCCGTCGGGCAGCAGTATCCGTTGCCAGACCAGCAGCGCGCGCCTTTGTCCAAAGGCAACAACGCTGTCATAGGTGCCAATCAGGCGAGAGCCTTGCGGAATGAGCAAGGTGCTGCCGGTGACTGTGTCCTGCACATTCTCGGTGACCTGTGCGACGACGAGGCCGGGCAAGTCGGAATTGATGCCAGTGATCAGGCTCGCTGCAATGACGCTGCCGGCCATCAGCTGATACGGCGAAGCCGGCGTCTGCAGTGCATGCAGATTGTAGATTCCACTTGTGTTCCGCTGGCTGACAAAATCGAGCTTTCGCTGTTGATTGTTTTGGTCGCCCTCGGCCGGTGCTACGGAAGCTGAATCGCGTGCGGCGTCCGATTGTGGAGCCGTTGCCTCAAAGGGTGGACGCCCGCCCTGCCCGTTGCCGGCGGCATCCGTTAGCCGGGGTCGATTTTCGATCCGGAAGAAGACTTGCGATTCGCGCGCCTCGATCGCCTGCTGTGCAAGGCGCTGCTCCTCCGCCGAAACCTCCTGGCCCGGTGCGATGCCCAGCTGGCGTTGGTGCTCAAGGATGGGGCGGCCGAGATCGCCGGGCAGCGGTGGTCCAAGCACCGGAGGCTTGGGCTTGATCCCGGAATAGTCCTTAGGCAGCCTTTCAATTGCCTCCGCGGTTGGCTTCCGCTCAGTGTTGTAAAGCTCTTCAGCCTGCTCTTTGATGCGCAGTGCCGGTCCCTGCAGCGCCATCATGGTGACGCCTAGAATGGTGCCGGAACCAACAGCTGCAATGGCGACAATAATGCTGCGCTTGAAGCGCACAGCGCGGCGGGGCGAGGCCCGCAGCTGCAGCTGTTCTGGATCGAGTTTCGGTGGAGCATCGGAGCGGGAAGTATCCGTCATGGGTCGTCCCCTCACCTGCTGGAACGCGAAAAGAGCGATATCCGCCGCGGCGCTTGCCTGCCGTCGGTCCTCGTGATGCGCACCACCTGCTGCTGCTTGGCGCCGAGGCGCAGTTCGGCCGCGGCGAAGAGGCGATCGACGATGTAATAGTTGCCACGTATGCGGTAGTTGACGAGCTGGTTGTCCCCGTCAGCACCGACGATGAAGAGTGGCGGGGCCTCGCCCTGATCGATGCGGCCAGGAAATTCGATATAGACCTTGCTGCCATCGTCGAAGGCACGCGTCGGCCTCCAGGGTGGCGTATCGCCGGTGATTGCATAGCGGAAGCGAATATTTTCGAGAGCCACATTCGACGCCACTGGCATAGCAGCCTCGGCCTGCGAATTGCGCCGGCGTAGCGCGATGATCTGGTCCTCGCTGTAAGTCCAGGAGATGGCCGCCATGGCGGTCTTATCCGTGCTTTGAAGCTGCAGGTGATAGCTTCGCCGGTCCGTGGTGATCACCAGATTGGTGGCAAGTCCTGGCGCGAAGGGCTTCACCAGCACATGGGTGCGCTGGTCATCGCCGGAGCCACTGACGGTGTCGCCAATTACCCAGCGCACTGTATCGCCGGCCGACACGGATTGGAGTTTCTCGCCTGACTGCAGAGCGATATCGCTGACGCGCTCCGGTGCGGCATAGAGCTGGTAGAGCGCGCCTTCGGCAAAAGGGTAAACCTGCACCGCATTCACATAGCCATATTTGGTGGGTTGCTGCGTCGCCGCCTTGTTGGCATCGGCGACACGTTCTTCAGGCGAGCGCTTGTCTTCAGCAGCCTTGCCCGGCTCGGGCTGCAACTGGCCGGGCAGCGGCAGCGGTTTCGGCACTTCCACGACTTTGACGGGCTTCTCCGGCGCCTTCTCGATTGCCGCCGGTTGGAACTTGGCAGCATCATAGGAAATCTGAGGTGGCGGCACCGGCTTCGAGGCACAGGCGGAGATGACCGCAGCCGACGTCGACAGGACCAGCGCAGTGCGGAGCGACGAGAGTCTATTTATCATTGGCGGGCTCCTTTGGGGGAACGGAAGTCTGCGCGGCACTGTCGAGCTCGCGCGACCAGTCGATGGCATTGATGAAGACGCCGAGCGGGTTTTTGCGCAGCTGATCGGTATTGTTCGGCTGCCGGATCACAATGGTGAGGATTCCGGTCCAACGCGTTGTGCTGGCGAGGCTGCCACGCTCAAAGACCTGCTCGGTCCATTTGACTTGAAAGGAGCTGTCGGACGCTCTAACCACGCTCGTCACCTGCACCGAGACGCTGCGCGTGCCGATCTTGCCGAACGGGTCATTGGCCTTAGCGTACTCATTGAGAAAGAGGGCTGCACGGTCGGTGGCGAAGTCGTAGGCCGAGAGCCAATTCTGCCGCACCAGCACCGCATCGGTGGAGACGGAGCGGACATTCTGGATGAAATGGCCGAGATGCCAGGCAATCTGGGCATCGTCGGGCTCGTAGGTTTGGATTGCCGGCGCGACAGCCCGTGTTTCACCGAAGCGGTCGACCTCGACAACATAAGGCACGACGCGGCCCTGCATCGACTGCCACAAGAGTCCACCAGAGAGCCCGATGGCCAGAGCGAGGCAGCCAAAGGCCATCAGGCGCCAATTCCTTGCCTGCACGCGCGCAGTGCCGATGCGCTCGTCCCAAAGTTGGGCGGCATTCTGGTATGGTGTGACGGGGTGGGGCGTCTTCCCGTAACGCTGAACAGGTCGCTTGAAGAGCATCTAGTCTTCCTTATCGTTGAGAGAGGGGTTGGCCCCGCTTCCACCCCGATCGCCATCGCGGACGGCCTGCGTGGCGGCGTGGCGATGGGCGCGCGCGGTCTGTTGGGAACGCAAGCGCCTCGCCCACGCCGGCGCGGCATTGGCACCTGACGCGGCAGGGTTTCCGCTCATTGATGCGGTCGGCGTGCCGCCCGTCGCGGTCCAGGCGGCATCGCGGCCGGCATCGGCGCTGCGCCGGAATGGTTCTGTTGCAGATCGCATTCCCCGCATCGCGGCGCCGCCAGCTGCGCCGGCAGCGCCCTGCAGTCCAGCAGCTACGCCGGAGAGGCCGGACTCGGGCGATGTTGCACGCCCCATCTGCCAAGCTGTGGAAGCAGCCGATCCCATGGCCGTGCCGGCTCGAACGGCGGCGAGACCGCCGCCGGTTGCCATGCGCGCGCCGGCAAGCGCCGCACCTCCGGCAACGAGCGTTGATCCGGCGGCCGCCGCGGTGGTTCCGAGTGCGGCTCCCGCGCCAAGCTGCGGCGCGCCCGAGACAAGACCCGAGGCAATTCCCGGCCCGAAAATGCCGAGCCCAAGCAGCGCCAACGCGCCCAGTACCTGTGACATGGCCGCGGCCAAGTCCGGCTCCTTGCCTTGCAGCGCGGAAGCGAACTCACCGAAGAGCGTGGAGCCGATGCCGACGATGACAGCAAGCACCATCACCTTAATGCCCGACGAGATCACATTGCCGAGCACGCGCTCGGCCAGAAACGCCGAGCGGTTCCAGAGCGCGAAGGGCACCAGAACAAAACCGGCCAATGTGGTGAGTTTGAACTCCAGGATGGTGATGAAGAGTTGAATTGAAAGAATGAAGAAGGCGATGAGGACCAGGAACCAGGCGAGAAGCAGCACGAAGATGGTCAGCGCGTTGCCAAAGATCTCGGGGAAGCCGACTAGCTGGCTCGCTTGATTGAGCAGCGGCCAGGCGCCCTCGAAGCCGGCCGCGGCAATGCGGCCTGGCCGCAGGAGACTGTCGGCGGACAGATTGCCGGTCGATGCGTTGATGCCGAGCCCGGCAAAGGAATGGTAGATGATGTCGGCGAGGTTCTTAAAATTGTTCAGGATGAAGGCGAAGGCGCCGACATAGAGCACTTTTCGGACAAGCCGGCCAAGAACATTGGGCTCGCCGCCGAACGCCCAGACCAGGCCGGCCAGCGTGATGTCGATGCCGATCAGGATGGTGGTGAGAAAGGCGACGTCGCCCGAAAGCAGACCGAACCCGCTATCAATATGGCGGGTAAAAGTCTCCATGAAGCGATCAATGACGCCGAGGTCATTCATGTCGCCGCCTTCCTCGTTGTCTTGAAGAACTGCTGATCAGTTGCCGGGATAGGCCGTACCGGTGCCCAGGAAACGCTTCGTCGTCTCGCGGGCGGCTTCCTCGGACTGCGCCTTGCGGGCAGCATCTTCGGCTTCAGCCCGGAACTGGGTCGCGAGCAGCGTCTGGATCTGCATCTGCTGCTTGGTCGAAAGCGCGATCAGCTGATTGGTGGCCTGGCTTGCCTCAAGGGCACCTGCCGCGCCCTGACTGCGGTTGACGAGATCGGTAAGCAGGTCGCCGTCGGCCTGCACGTTCTCCACGATCTGCGACTGCGCGCTCATGGTTTGGCGGAACGCCTGCATGGCGTTTTGCCAGCGCTCGCGCGCGGCGCTCGCCACATCGCTGACCTTGATTGTGGCGTCGTAGCTTTCCGGATATTGCACACGCCACTGGTTTTGAAGCTTGTCGAGATCGAAGCTCAGGCCGCTGGCCTGGGTCATCAGGCCGTCGATCCGTTGGAGCGAACCTGTGAGCTGGCCGACGGAAGAAAAATCCAAGCGCTGAAGATTCCGCGCCATGTTCTGCAGCATGGTCGCCTGGTTCTGAAGCGACTGGATCTGGTTGTTTATCTGCTCCAGAGAACGTGCCGCTGTCAGCACGTTCTGCGCATAATTCGACGGATCGAACACGATCAGGGCGTGGGCCGGCTGGACGTAGTCGGCCATCGGTTTTGCGATTAGGGAAACGGTGATCAGGCTGGTGAGAAGGCGGCGCCGCATCATGACGATTGCTCCTTGTCTGGTTGAGGGAATTGCTGGAGAAGCTCGACAGCCCAATCGAGGCCGCGTGCACTCAGGAACCGGGAGGTAAAGCTGTCCTGCCCGTGCTCTGACAGGACGCTGTCGATCAAAGCTTGCGTGGCCGGATCAGAGGCGCCGCAGAGCGCAAGAGCGATCGGGCCGAGCCCGAGCTCGAAGAGGCGGTTGCCGCGGCGCGACTGCACATAATACTGGCGCTTCGGTGTGGCACGGGCGACCAATTCGATCTGCCGCTCGTTCAGACCAAATCGCTCATAAGCCACCCGCGCCTGCGGTTCCACGGCACGGTCATTGGGGAGAAAAATGCGCTGTGGGCAGCTCTCGATGATCGCCGGCGCGATGGAAGAGCCAGCGATGTCGGCAAGCGACTGCGTGGCAAAGATCACCGACACGTTCTTCTTTCGCAGCACCTTCAGCCATTCACGGATGCGGGCGGCAAAGAGAGGGTTATCGAGATAGACCCAGGCCTCGTCGAGCATCAGCAGCGTCGGCCGTCCGTCGAACCGCTCCTCGAGACGATGGAACAGATAGGTGAGCACCGGGAGCACAGCGCCTTGGCTGTGCATCAGCTCTTCGGTCTCGAAGCACTGCACATCCGACAAGGCCAGCCGATCGTCATCGGCGTCGAGCAGACGCCCGAACGGGCCATCGAGCGTGTACGGCATCAACGCGGATTTCAGCGCATTGGACTGAAGCAGGACCGACAATCCAGTGAGCGTGCGTTCCTGCGCCGGCGCGGTGGCAAGGCTGGTCAGGGCCGACCAGATCGCCTCCTTCACCTCCGGCGTTACGGTGACATTCTCATGGGCAACGAGACCGGCGATCCATTTCGCCGCCCAGCTGCGAGTAGCCTGGTCGCCGATATTGCGCAGTGGCTGGAAGGCAAGCGCACCATCCGCGCCCAGCGCGTGGTGTTCTCCGCCCATGGCCAGTGTTGCCGCACGAGCCGAATTGCCCTTGTCGAAGACATAGACCTGCGCCCCGGCATAGCGTCGAAACTGCAGAGCGACTAGCCCAAGCAGAACCGACTTGCCGGCACCGGTCGGCCCAACGACCAGCATGTGGCCGACATCGCCAACGTGGGTGGAAAGCCGAAACGGTGTCGACCCGTTGGTCTCTGCGAAGAGAAGCGGCGGGGATTCGGTCCCAGTCACGTTGGCGAGATGCTCGTTATCCACCGGACCGGCCCACGCCGACGACAGCGGCATGACATGGGCAAGGTTCAGCGTGTGAACGAGCGGCTGGCGAACGTTAGCGTAGACATGACCGGGCAACGAGCCGAGCCACGCCTCGACCGCATTGATGCTTTCACGGATCGTGGTGAAGCCGAGCCCATTGACTATGCGCTCAACCGCTCGGAGCTTTTCCGCGGCGGCCTGCCGGTCCTGGTCCCATACCGTCACCGTTGTGGTGAGATAGCCGAAGCCGACGTGATCGCCGCCCAATGCCTGAAGGGCGGCATCCGCATCGAGCGCCTTGTTGTCGGCGTCACTATCGACGAGAGGGACGGGTTCGTTGGTCACGACCTCGCGCAGGATGGCTGCGACCGATTTGCGCTTGGCAAACCACTGACGGCGCAACCGGGTCAGTGTCTTTGTGGCTTCCGTCGTGTCGAGCGGGATGAAGCGCGTCATCCAGCGGTAGGCGAAATCCTGATGGTTGAGCGCGTCGAGGATCCCTGGCCGGGTGACGTTCGGGAAACCAAGGATGGTGAGGGTGCACAGATGCTGCTCACCCAGCATCGGCTCCAGGCCGCCGGTAAGCGGCGCGTCAACCAGAACACCGTCGAGATACATTGGCGTTTCCGGCATGGCCACTGGCTGGCGGCGGGTCGAGATTGTGCCGTGCAGATAGGTTAGCGTCTCGGCATCATCGAGGGCGCGCACTTCCGGCATGAAGCCGGACAGCAAATCCAGGACGCGGTCGGTCCCGTCGCGAAACCACGCCAGCTCCTGGCGCCAGTCTCTAGCCCCTCCCGAGTGATGCGAGTCGACCAGTGCGCTTTCCGCCCGCGCCTGGCCATCTGGCGCCGGCATGAAGACCAAGGTCAGATGATAGCGACTCTCGAAGTGCGCGACCTTGCCCTCGAAGGCCGCGCGCCGTTCCTCATCGACCAGCCATGAGGCAGCATCGGGAAAAGCCGAGCTCGGATAGCCCAGCGCTTCAACGCGCTCGGCCTCGAAAAACAACCCCCATCCGGAGCCCAACCTTCGTAGCGCATTGTTGGCTCGTGCGCAGATGCCGACCAATTCGGCTTCGGTCGCGCTTTCAAGGTCGGGGCCACGGAACCGGAAGGTTCGCTGGAAGCTACCGTCTTTATTGAGCACGATGCCGGGCGCGACCAAAGCGGCCCAGGGCAGATGATCGGCAAGCCGATCGGCTTTGCCGCGATACTCCGAAAGGTTCAGCATGCAAGCCACCCCTTCAGGCGAAGATGACGGACAAGCACGCTGGCGAAGTCCGGATCGCGGCGAGCGGCAAAGACCGCGAGCGTGTGGCCGGCGATCCAGAGCGCCAGTCCGGCGATCCACTGCTGCAGGCCAAGTCCGATGGCGGCGGCCACCGTGCCGTTGAGGATCGCCACCGCTCGCGGCGCGCCGCCCAGCAGGATCGGCTCAGTCAATGCCCTGTGAACGGGGACTTCGAAACCCTCGATATGCTGCTCTCCGGTGGCCATCAAACGAGTGCCCCGCCGCCGAAGGAGAAGAAGGAGAGAAAGAAGCTCGATGCCGCGAAGGCGATCGACAGGCCGAAGACAATCTGGATCAGCCGGCGAAAACCGCCTGCCGTGTCGCCGAAGGCAAGAGTCAGGCCGGTAGTGATGATGATGATCACCGCGACGATCTTGGCGACCGGTCCCTGCACCGACTCAAGGATCTGCTGCAGCGGCTGTTCCCAAGGCATGCCGGAGCCCGCTGCGTGGGCCGGGACGGTGAGAAGAAACGCGAGCGCGGTGGACGAAAGGAAGCGAAGCTTCTTGAGCATGAGGTGACCTTTCAAAACTGCTGGAGTTGCGGAAGCGTGAGCGGGGTGACGGCGTAATCACCGCTGCTGTCGAGACCGGTGACCTCAGCGATCGCGTCAATGCGGCGCGAGGATCCGCGCCCAGCGATGAAGACGATCAGATCTACCGCATCAGCGATGAGGCGGCGGGGAACGGTGACGACGGCTTCCTGGGCGAGCTGCTCGATACGGTAGAGAGCGGAGCGCGCCGAATTGGCGTGAACCGTCGCGATGCCGCCGGGATGCCCGGTGTTCCATGCCTTCAGCATGTCCAGGGCTTCCGCGCCCCTGACTTCGCCCACGATGATGCGGTCGGGTCTGAGCCGCAGGGTCGAGCGCACGAGATCGGCGAGCGTGACCGCCCCCCGCCTCGTCCTCAAGGCAACGCAATCCTTCGCCGCGCATTGCAGTTCGCGCGTGTCCTCGATCAGGATCACCCGCTCGTCGCAATCGGCGGCTTGTGCCAGCAGCGCATTGGCAAGTGTTGTCTTGCCCGACGACGTGCCGCCGGCGACCAGGATGTTGCGCCGCTCGCGGACCGCCTTCTTCAGCGCATCGGCCTGCAGCGGCAGCATGACCCGGTCGGCGACATAGTCGGCCAACGTGTAGAGTTTCGCCGCAGGCTTTCGGATGGCGAAGCAAGGCCCCAGCACGACAGGCGGCAGCAGACCCTCGAAGCGCTCGCCCGATGGCAATTCGGCGCTGACAATCGGATTGTCAGCATGCGCCTCGGCGCGCACGTGGGAGGCGACCAGGCGGATGATGCGTTCGGCCTCAGAAGGATGCATGTGCACGCCGGTGTCGACCCGGCCTTCACCCAACCGGTCGAGCCGCAGCGCACCGTCGGGATTGACCATCACCTCAATGACGGTCGGATCGGCAAGGGCTTCGGTGATCGCCGGACCCATGGCGGTGCGCAGCATGACGCGGCGGCGATGGTCGGCTTCCGGATGAGAACTCATCCTTCCCCTCCCCTGCGATCGTCGGTGCCAAGTGACCGTTTCCCGGAAGCGATTTGGCGGCCGACCTGTTCGACGAATTTGTCGAAGCGCTCCTGGGCAATCGCTTGCGTGGCCCTGTCCGGCACCGGCGTGTGAGCATGAAGCGTGATCGAAAAGCGGATGAAGAGCGCCAGGCTCTCCAGAATCATCTCGACATCGCGCCTGACATGTCCGAGGTCGCGGGAAAGACGGTCGAGCCTCTTGCCGTAGCGCTGGTCGAGTTCATTCTCCCCACGCCGCTCGATAAAGGTCTCGACCGCGTGCGCCACAATGGCCGATTTGGTGGTCGATGGATTGCGGCTGAGGTTCTCCAGCTTCTCGCTCAACTCGGGTTCAAGCAAAAACTGGTGACGAATGCGGTGGGGCTTCATGCTGCTCGTTCCCTCTGACCGGCGCTGATGCACCGGCGACGGGAACGAGCATCGTCGAGATCCTCGAAATCGCTTACGGCCGTTATCTACGCTGAGATGCGCCCGCGTATGGCGCGCCGTTCAGAAGCCGGGCACGATGTCCTTGTCGTCGCCCATTCCCTCGTTGAGGCCGTACGCACGTGCGGCGGTGGAAATCCGATCCATGACGCGCTTGTCGGCGAGCGTCTCGCAGTCATCGTCTGCGGGCGTGAACAGATCGCCCTGATCAGGCTCCTGGACGACGAGGGTCCGTTCTTCGCGCAGGCCCGGATGGCGCTGCTGCTGGACACCTCCGTCTTCGATTGCCGCGCCGGCACTGTCGTCATCGCCAGCAAGACGCCGATCCACGCCGCGCACCTGTCCGCTCCAATCGTCCGGGCGCGACGTGGGCCGATCCGCGTAGGCACCGTCGCGCAGCACCGGCGAAGGCAGCACTCGCTCCGTGAAATTCGGATCCTGGTAATAACGCAACTTCTTGGCGCGAATCGGCGGCAATCCCGAAACCAGGATTAGTTCGTCAGCCTGCGGCAACTGCATCACCTCACCCGGCGTCAGCAGGGGGCGAGCGGTCTCTTGGCGGCTTACCATGACGTGGGACAACCAGGGCGCCAACCGATGGCCGGCATAGTTGCGCATCGATCTGAGTTCCGTCGCGGTACCGAGCGCGTCCGAGATGCGTTTGGCCGTGCGCTCGTCATTTGAGGAAAAGGCAATCCGCACATGGCAATTGTCGAGAATGGCGTTGTTCTCGCCATAGGCCTTGGAGATTTGGTTCAACGATTGCGCTATCAGATAAGCGCGGATGCCGTAGCCTGCCATGAAGGCGAGCGCAGTCTCGAAGAAGTCGAGCCGACCGAGCGCCGGAAATTCATCCAGCATCATCAGGAGCTGATGCTTGCGGCTCTTCTTTGGATCGCCCTCCAGGCGCTCGGTCAGCCGCCGGCCGATTTGATTGAGCACCAATCGCACCAGGGGCTTAGTGCGCGAGATATCCGACGGCGGCACGACCAGATACAGCGACATCGGTCGCTCGGCATCCACAAGGTCGGCAATGCGCCAGTCGCAGGCCGATGTTGCCGCGGCCACCGTTGGATCACGATAGAGCCCGAGAAACGACATGGCGGTCGAGAGAACGCCTGAGCGCTCGTTCTCTGACTTGTTCAGCACCTCACGAGCCGCCGAGGCCACGACCGGATGGACCTGGGGCTTGTCCACCGTGCCGAGGTGGTTTGTGGTCATCATCCGCTGCAGTGTCGCAGCGAATGAGCGTTGCGGGTCCGACAGGAAGGTGGCGACACGGGCGAGTGTCTTTTCCTCTTCGGCGTAGAGCACGTGCAAGATGGCGCCAACTAGGAGTGAATGACTGGTCTTCTCCCAATGGTTCCGCCGCTCCAGCGCGCCTTCCGGATCGACGAGAATGTCGGCGATATTCTGAACGTCGCGGACCTCATCTGGACCTTTGCGCACTTCCAGCAGCGGGTTGTACCGCGCCGATCTCGGATCGGTCGGATTGAACAAGAGACAGTGCGAGAACTTCGACCTCCAGCCAGAGGTCAGCTGCCAGTTCTCGCCTTTGATGTCGTGAATGACGGCCGAGCCGGTCCAGGAAAGAAGGGTTGGAACAACGAGTCCGACGCCCTTGCCCGAACGTGTCGGCGCAAAGGCCATGACGTGTTCTGGTCCGTCATGGCGCAGATAGCGATAATTCAGTCCGCCAAGGAAAACGCCGGCCGGCTGAAACAGCCCCGCCTTCTCGATTTCCAGCTTCATGGCCCATCGTGAGGACCCATAGGTGGTGACCAACCCCCGCTGCCGTGCGCGCCAGAGGGACCCAGCTATCGCGGCGGCACAGCCCAGGAACCCGCTGGCTCCGGCAAGTATGCCAGCCTTGTCGAAGACTTCAGGCGCATAGGCGTCAAATTGGAACCACCATTCGAACAGTTTCCACGGCTGGTAGATCGGCCAGCCGACTGTCACAAACCATGGCGCGCCCAGTGGCGGCTGATAGGAGAGCATGTGGGCGCACCATTGGGTTGCAGTCCACACGCCAAGAATGACAATTGCGAATACGACAGCGATCTGCCCAATCAGCAACTTCGTGGGTGTCAATGGCTTGCTCCGCTCTTCTGGGCAGACGGACCAAACATCGCGCCGAGCGATGAGAATTCGAACGGCCGCTACGTGCGACTAGGTGCGATGACAAGGTTGATAGGCATTGTTCAGCTGCGAACAGCAAAAATCCGCCGCAGCAACCGATCGGCGGTGCCAGGTACGCGGTTTGGTCGCAGAAGATGTTGGGGCTTCAGGCGCGGGCACATTGAAGATGTGCTGACAGACAAACCTTTGGAGCCGACGCGTTTGTGCGATTAGCGAGCTGAAGGGCTCGGCGAGAAGTCGTCGTTCTCAATCGGGCGACGGGGATACATCGGCGAAGACGGCATAAGGCAGGATGGGCCAGACCGAGCCGACGGCAAGGTCGTAGCCAAGGCCTTGGAGCGCATAGCGCCTGGCCGGGAGGCCGCCGCCAGTCAGGCTTACGCGGCGCGTCGTTGAGCGAGGTGAAGACCCGAACGGGCTCGACGAGGGTCCACGGCGGTCACAATGTTGTGGTGGTGATCGCAGTAGACGCGATCCGGCGAAGTTGGCCCAGCACAAAAACGATAACCACCGGGTACTGACGGGTCTTCGCTCACCGGGAAGCGGCATTGATAGAGGCCTAGCTGAATGAGGGGGACATCTCTCGAAGTTGGTCTGATATTTTCAGGATTTTCAGGCATGATGGTTTCCTAGTTCGTAGCAATTACCAGCTGACGGCCGCAGTGCGACCCGTCGGGACGAGCTTCTCTCGTTTTGGAGGGCTATGGGTCACCATATGGTGTTGGTAGCACCATCAATGAAGCCCTACGCCCTGCTTCTGAAGCCAATAGTTTGCGACTTAAGGCCACACGCGGACGCATTAGCAATCTACCATCGTGTCCCCGAGGCACTCGCCCGCCGCGGTTTGCCGGGTGGGGCCCTAGGCCCACTCGCGGCGCTCGCACTCGATCTCGGTGCGGGTTTGCCGTGTCTCATCGCCCTGTCAGCGCCTTGCAAATGAGCGAAACCAAGCTGTCGCGCGCTCGCTCGTGGAGTGCGCCTTTCGGCCGCCATGCAAGGAAATCATCAACGCTCATCCAATCAGCCGGGTTTGTGTCGGCGTCTGGCTGGCTGAATTCCACATACAGATGCAGTTCGTCCGGCACGAAGACGACCCTCCACGATCCTTTGATGTCATTGGCAAGGTTATAGGCGAGGACGGCCATGGCGGGGCACTCCTTTCGCCGTGGAGCGTGCCTATCTCACGGGAAAATTCCATCGCCAGAAGTTGGTATTGACGCTCCCGCTTTCTCAGAAATCCAACGTCCGCATGATGCCGAAAGGTGCGGCTAGCTTTTTGTGTATCCTGGTTGGAACACGGGACCGCCGCGCAAGTTCGGTGCACGCAGCCATTCCTCCCCTCCAGGTATTGCTGCAGATCGGTATCCCGATCGGCCCGCGCTCCCCGCAAGGGCGCGGGCCTCGGCCTGTGGTGCTCATGCCATCTACTTCGATCCGCAAGATGGAATATGATCTGGATAGAAGGACCCTCTCGGTGTGGTTCGTCGCCAGCGGCAAGCGGTACGAGTTTGAGGGGGTACCGCCGGAAACCTTTGCCGCGTTCCGGGCCGCGTTCGCCAAGGGCCGCTATTTCAACGACCACATCCGCAACAATTTCCGCTACCGTCTGGTTGCGAGCGATAGCGACCCGGGATGACCTGACCTGCCGGCGGCTCAATCGTCCTGTCGCTCCAACCGGCGGTTGGTGGACGCGTTGCCGCTGTGGCGCTTAGGGTTGGTTACGGTCCGCGCTCACTTGGCAAGCCCACCCCCCGCATCCCCCCGCCTGGTGCAAAGCGTTTGATCGGTCCCGCCGTTCTGGCAGTGCGGCGGGACTTTTTTGCGGTCCAGGTGGAGCATCGGCGCGCGGGGAAGGCGCGGTGCACGCAGCACCCTTTTCTCATCCAACGTACGTCGGTGGCGCGCTGAAGGGTCTCAATGACGGTCTGCCGCCGGAACTCAACTAGCTGGACTATTGCTCGACCGGAAGCGGCTCGTGCTGCGGCTCAGCGTGGTGGAAGACCTGTCCAAGATCGCGCGCGTCGAACGTTTGGCCGCAGACTGGGCAGTAGACCAAGTGCTTCGACTCGTCCTCTACCGGCCCGTCATGCGGCCTGCCCTCATAGCCTGTCGCGATGTTGTCGGTTCTAATCCGGGGCAACGACAGTGCCTTTCGTCGTTTTGGCGGCCGATATTTCTCGATTAGCCGGACCTTGTCACGGTCGACCGTGACCAGCGGCCCGAGGCCGATCGTCACGGTGTCCTCGTCGATGCGCGTGACCTCGCCTTTCAGGTCGATTTGCTGGCCTCGGTTCACCTTGGTGTGGTCGATGATGGAATGTGGGAAGTCGTAACCTGGGATCGAGACCCTTACGCGGTCCTCTGTTACCCGCGTCAGAACCCTGGCCGTAATCGCCACCTGGTCACCAATGCCTATTCTCCGAGCCATGCCATGGATTCTGGTGCGGGCAGTGTCTTCTTCAAGAGGCCTCTAATATACGCCGGCCATCCTAAGGCTGACCTACGACCAGAGTTACAAAAGTTGAACTTCACCGGGGAACACTCCTTCTGTCTGCCTGTTCAATTTGCCAGGCGCATCCCGCGCATTCAGACAGGAGAAAGAAGATGAAACGCATCCTTTTGGCTTCGGCCGTGCTGGCGGTGTCGGCCGGGCTTTCCTTTGCCCAGACGACGAGCGGAACTTCGAGCGGAACCTCGACCACCACAACCATGCCCAGCACGACGGATCAGGGCACCGGCACGACGAGCAGCGGGACCAACATGTCCGGCGATCAGGGCACCGACACGACCACCACCAGCGGCACCACAAATCCGAACTCGGCCAGAGACTGCGCGCCCGGCCAGCAGACTGGCAGCGCTCAGCAGGCGGCGCCTGGTCAGCAGGACACGACAGCCAACACCGCCGCGCCGGGCCAGGTGAAAAAGACCGACGAAGGTTGCTGATTGGCACATCGGCTCAGGTTGGGAATCACCAGCGTGTGGCTGGCTGATCTCCCCCGACCACCGCCTGAACTCAACTCGGCTGGCGAGCAAGTTCCCGCCAGCTCAACGTTCTGATGCTGAAAATACTGGACCAGATCTATGCGGTCTCACCGTTAGCGCCAGCGAAGCGACGACACCGGGGCGGGACAGGCGGGGCCGCTACAGCTCCAGGCTTGTCTTCCCGGTGCGCACGGCGTCGACGACTTCGCGCATCGAGTCGAGGACGAGCTGCCGACGATCCGCATGCGGATCAGCAACTCAGGGTCGATCGAGGGACGGCCGACCGGGCAGGCCGCACCCTATACCCAAGCGGAAAGGCCACGCCCACGCCTGGACACGGCCAGTGTATATCGGCGGGCTGCTTGCCAATGAGCTCTAGTGATGTCGAGCGCCCGCTGCGCCGATATGAGCGTGGAGGCCACGAACAGGCGTATCAAAGGTCTGGCCTGATCGCGCCGGCTGATGATGCGCATAAAGGCCTGGGGGCCAGGCATCAGCGGCTCGGCCGTCGCCACGATCTCGGCCTGCCGCCACTTGTAGAAGGGCGCCAGATACTGGCGGATGGCCTTTAGCGTAGCGTCATGCTGGAGCGCCAACGGATCGGGATCGATGCCGTCAAAGGCGACAAGACCAAGTACCCAGGACGGAAGCCAGCAGCGATGGGGAAGCGCGACAAGATCGTGAAGTTGGATGCCGAGGGCATGACCAGAACAGCGATAGCCAAAGGAACTGGGGGTCAGTGAGCGGAGCGTTTATCCGGCGCTTCAGGGGACCGGTGAGCGCCTATAGGTGACCACTAGGACTACGAGGCGAATTAGGCCCCACCAGACTATGAAACGCTCCTCGCCTAAGCTGACCCGCGCTCGTCCGCATCTTGACCCTCAGCTTCAGACGCCTGTCGAGGAAGTGTTCGACGCTGGCCATCACCCGTGCGCCCGCACGCTCGCTGCGAACATAGAGGGCAGTCGTCGGCGTAGCGAACGAAGCAGTGCTTGCGTCGCTCCAGTTCCTTGGCGAGTTCGTCCAGCATTCCGACTTTGAAACATGGCTGATTTCCACACAGTCGCGGCGGGGCAAGACCGGCTTTTAAGCGGTTGAGACGGATCATGGATGGTCGCTGGCTCTGGATGACGGAAACGGATCAAAACGACGGCTGGATGCTCTGCATAGTCAACGAGATCACAATCTGCGGCTTCGGAAGCGAGGCTAGTCTCCATGACGTCAGGGCACGCCGCCGCTTCCGGTCTGCCAGTCTGGCGCATGTGTCAACAGTTCCGAGCCGAAGCACTGCACCGCCCTCCCAGCCAAAGAAAGTTGGCTCGCCCGACTGGCAGAAGAAGGCCTCGATGCTTCGCGCCTTCGCGGGGCCGTCAGCCAGACCATCGCCGGTGAGCCGCCGAAGGAACGTGGCATCCTTGCCGCGCTGCGCCGATCCCGCTGCCGGAGCCGATCTCCAGGTCAAGATCTGATGCGACATCTGCTCGATACAAACCGCCTCGGAGCCCCTGCTCTAAAGGACGGCCCAACGAAACGACCATAATCTTTTCATCTCCTCCCTCACAGCCGTCGAATTCGTCGCGGTGTGCTTGAGAAGCCGTCGGGCAAGCGGCGTGACGAGCTCGAAAAATAGTTCGCGGCGTCGGACGGTGCACAGATGCTTTTTGCCGGTCGGGTCCTGTTGTTCGACGAGAAGGATGGTCCGGCGAGGCAAAGAGCCGGGCCCAAGGAGAGCCTGCTCAGCCTCAATCGCATCGGCCAGCGGTTCTTTGAATTCGCGGTAATCCACATTCATGCAACCACTGCCCTTGTCTTCGCGTTTAGCTGCGTTCAATCGTGGGGAGCGACAAGAATGCGGGCCTTCAGTCCAATTACAATCTGCCTCAATCGCAACCTGACGGTGGTCGCGTCCATAGCCGACGCAATGAAGGTGCTTCAGCAACCATGGCCTAGAATGGGAAAGCCGGGGCGGCTCAACGCGATCCGAATGGTCGAGGAGTCCCTGGCCGGGCATTGCAGCCAGCAAGCTGCGCTCGAGGCCTTCAAGGCGGCGGCGGCTGAACAGGGACTCCTTAGAACAAGAGGGACCACCGCAGGTCTGGGGAAAATTGCGCGGATGGTTGAAGATCTGATGTGAGGTCATGCCGGCCTCGCTAACACTGAAGAGCCGCCCCACTTGAAGCCCGAAATACTGCCTTCTCCCGCGGCAGCCGAAACGCCTCAAACGGGCTATTAGCCTGGACGTGAGAAGGCCCTGGCTTCGTCCGGGACAGCCAGGACCCAAGTCGCGGCGGTGGCAACTAATCTGGTGGTGGCCGTCAGATGGTTCAGCCAGGTCGGCACGAGAACCGAAGATAACCGGGACTGTGCCGGCGTCGGCATTCGCAAAGAGGGGCACTCTGCATCGTTCTCGATGGCTAATCAGCAGGAAGGAACGTCTTGGCCTCTTTGGCAGCAGCCTCGAAGGCCTGACGGACCTCCACCGGGGTCAGCCGCCCCTAAAATGCGTCGGCGCAGGACTGGATCGCCAGCTTCCACTTCGGTCCCCTCTTCGGCCACTTCATGTTCCTCGGCGGCTCCCTTGACGTGGCTCACCCCGTAGGTGAGCCCAGGTCGGTTGGCCCTGACGTAGACCGGAGGGGATAACCAGTGGAGTGCCATGAGGGGGAACTTAGGCGGGAAGAGCCCGTTGACCAACCCAGCTGTAGGCGCGGATAGGGGAACGATGTAGGCCCCTCGCGGGTTTAGAGGTTGCAGCGGTCGTTCTTCGGATGTGCAGCCGCTGTGGCGGGGGTCCGTCGCCTCTCCTTGCTGGCGGCGGGCTCCGCGAAGGCGGTGTTGGTCGGAGATAATAGAACCTTATACCGCAATCCAACTTAGCTAGTTGTAATGTCCCCTCCTCTTTTGCAGCAGCCAGGAATGCCCTGCAGGCCTCCTCCGGCTCCATCTGACGCTGCCCCCAGTTTCTATCCATTTTTGAGTTCCTCAGCCCTCCAGGAACGCCAGAAGCGCCGCATTCACCGCGTTGCTCTCTTCGCGTTGAACCCAATGCGTCCCCTCCTCGAAAGTCTGCAGGCGGCCATCGTCGCAAAGGGCGAGACTGCGCTTGGCCAGCCCGGATTCCAGAGCCTGGTCCTGCATCCCCCACATAACAAGAGTAGGCGTCGTGATCCGCTCCTTCAGGCTCGGGCGAAAGCGCAAGGCGCGATACCAGTTGAGCATGCTGGTCAGCGCCCCCGGCCGCTCCCAAGCCTGCCGATATTCTGCAATCTCCTCTTCTTCGAAGGCGCCTTCCCGGCTGGATGTCCTGAGTGCTCGTGCGAGCAAGGCCGAGCGGCGCGCACCCAAAACGGCTTCGGGCAGCAAGGGGCTCTGGAAGAAAACCGCGTAGCTGCTCCGCAGAAACTGCGTCGGAGATCGCAGGGCATGGGTAAACAGCACCTCGGGATGGGGCGCATTCAGGATGACGAGCTTGTCCAGGCGATGAGGCAACTTTGCCCCGGCGGCCCAAGCGACGATGCCGCCCCAGTCATGGCCGGCGAGGTGAAACCTTCCGATGCCGAGCGCGTCGGCCAGGGCGACGACATCGCCGAGGAGCTTGGGGAGGGTGTACTCGCGGATGCCCTCTGGCTTGTCACTGGTGTTGTAGCCCCTCTGGTCGGGAACGATGACCCGATATCCGGCGGAAGCGAGCGTACCGATCTGCCGTCTCCAGCCGATCCAGAAGTCCGGGAAGCCGTGCAGGAGCATGACCGGCTTACCCTCGGCAGGCCCGGCCTGAACGACATGAAGCCGAATACTTCCGGCGTTGACGAACTGATGTTCAGGCGCGAGTGAGATCATGGCTGGTAACGTGGGTGTCGTTAAAGTGATCCAGCGCAATGAGGATTTAGATCAGGCTGCGTCGTCCCGACAACATGCACGCTCAGCCGATGGGCATGGGAGCCGAAGGGCCAAGTGGGGATGGCGCAGGTGTTGCTGCAGGCGGCGGATGTTTATTTGTAAGCGCAGGTCTGCACCTGCATCCTTTGGCGCTATTATACGTTTGCCCCGCGAAGAAGATGCTCCGGACCGGCGGCCATGTCGAAGAAACCAACCGAGGACGCTTACGAAGGTCAAGTGCAACTTGAGCGGCGGGCCGAACGGGAGAGCCGCGGACGCAATGCCGAATGGCCGTCAGAGATTCCCAGCCGCGGCTGGAAGGACGTGCTGTGGCGGGTCTTTGCTGAGATAACCGAGGACCGTGTTATGCTGATCGCGGCGGGGGCTGCATTCTATCTGCTTCTTGCCCTCTTTCCAGCGCTTGCCGCGTTCGTGTCCATCTATGGTTTCGTCGCCGACCCTCAGACCATCGCTGAGCACATTGCGTTCCTTGGCGGCGTACTGCCTTCGGGAGGTCTGGATATTATCAGATCTCAGCTTGCGTCCTTGGCCGCTCAGAAGGCTGGCGCGCTCAGCTTCGGCTTCATCTTCGGCCTTGCCGTCGCACTGTGGAGCGCCAGTAACGGCATAAAGACGCTATTCGAAGCCATGAACATCGCCTACGAGGAGAGTGAAAAGCGCGGCTTCATCCACCTGAATCTCCTGGCCTTGGGCTTCACACTTGGCGCCATCCTCATTGGTATCGGCTTTATCATCTCGGTGGGGATTGTGCCGGCCATGCTTGTGCTGCTGAACCTCGGCGGCTGGACCGAAGCCCTTGTGCGGATCTTTCGGTGGCCGATGATGCTGATCATGGTGGGCGTCGGGATCACGCTGATTTACCGCTACGGACCCAGCCGGGAAAGGGCAAAGTGGCAATGGGCGACATGGGGCGCCTTCCTCGCCGCTGTGGTCTGGATCGCAGTCTCGATAGGCTTCTCCTATTATCTTGAAAACTTCGCCAACTACAACGCCACGTATGGAGCTCTTGGGGCAGTCATCGGCTTGATGATGTGGACTTGGATTTCTGTGATTATCCTGGTTGTAGGTGCGGAGCTGAATTCCGAGATGGAGCATCAGACAGCGATGGACACCACCACAGGTGCGCAGCAGCCGATGGGTGCGCGAGGTGCCACGGTCGCCGACACACTGGGCGGACCGGCCGATGCCGCCGACCAGCAGTCGCGTTTGGACGAGCGCAACGCGTAGCGCGCAGATCAATTTGCACGCCATCGTCGAGCGGCTGCAGCCGAGCGTGAGCAACGGCTCAAGGCGCTGGTCGCCCGGCTTGCCCAGGTGACTGGCGATCTCACCATCCAGAAGCAACGCAAAAGCATCGTCGCCGATGCCGAAACCTCGCCAGCCTCGACGAGGTTCATTGTTCTGCTCAAGCGTCAGAGCCGCCGACTTGAAGGGCGAGATCGCCTCGCTACTCGACGACGATCCGCTGTGGGCCTGTCTCGATCAGGCCTTCGGTTCGGTCAAGGGCCCCGCGTACTCCTGATGGCCGAGTTGTCCGAGATTGACACCTTTCCAATAAGGCCATCGCCAAACTCGTGGGCTTGGCGCCGATCGCCAATGACAGCGGCAGACGCAGCGGTCGAAGACCGGTGCGCGGCGGCCGTAAAGGTCCGCGCTCCAGCCTCTTCCTCATCGCGCTCACCGTCGCCAGATATGATCCCCCCGCGCCTTCAGACAGGAAAGGAAAAGATGACTATTCGCATTGCGCCCGCCCGCAAGCTACCCATCATTCCCAATGCAAAAGCACGCGATGCGCGCCACGAGTTCGCAAACGCAACTTGACACCCCAGATAGTCACTCATTGGGAACCAACGGGCCTTACCTCCGTTTGCTCCTCGAATGGAGGAAACCATGAACAACCGGAATTCTGAACGGCGTCCCCCGACTGCGGTAAGAGCTGGTGACGGTACCTCGGAAGACATAGGAGCGACCGTAAGCGGCACGTTATCCAAAGCGTCCGACATAGCGCAAGGGGCAGCGGAAACCGCCAAACGGGCGGCCGTTGGTGGCGCGTCCACCGTGACCAATCAGGTGAAGGAGATGTTGGACCGTCAGGTCGGCAGCGGCGCCGAGGTGATGGGCCAACTGGCGAGTTCGACCAAGCGTGCGGCCGAGGACCTCGACGCAAACGCACCGATAGTCGCTGGGGTCGTGCGCACCTTCGCGAATAGGCTTGATGGATACGCAGACGACCTGCGAGACAGGTCCGTCGATCAGCTGGTTCTTGCAGCGTCCGATTTGGCGAGGCGCAAGCCGGGTTTGGTGTTTGGGCTGGCCGCCGTAGCGGGCTTTTTGACGTTCCGCACACTGAAGAGCGCGCCTCCCGCACCAGAGTCCAACAAGGGAAGGCGGCAGGGAGCGAACTGATCTGATGGCACAGGAACAACTGAAGAATTCGCCTCTCCCTCAAGCACTGTCGGCAGTGTTGGCGGACGTCGCGGACCTCTTTCAAAAAGAGTTGCGCCTGGCGCATGCGGAGCTGTCCGCCAACGTCTCAACGAAGCTCCAAGCAGGTGTGTGGATGTCTGCTGCTGGCGTGCTGGGAGTGGTCGCCGCTCTGCTTCTAGTGCAAGCCCTCGTACTTGGAATAGCCAGCTTAGGGATGGCCCTGCACTGGTCGTGTCTGATCGTCGCGGCCGCAACGGCCCTCGCCGCTGCTTTCGCCTACTATCGGGGCCGCGCTGATGCGCAAAAAGAACTTCTGCCGACACACTCCATAAGCCAAATAAAGCAGGATATTGCGACAACCAAGGAGCAATTAACATGAGCCGCAATTCACAGGTCCAGGATTTTGGAACGAAAGAATGGCTTCTCAGCTCCGCTAGGAACAATCCCGAAGGCCTTCTGCTCGTCGCAGCAGGGTGCGCGCTGCTAATGCGCAGCCGCAGTTCAAGTGCCGGGCATCGCGAGCAATCCCGTGCAACCGACGGGCGCCAAAATGCTCCGCACGTACGCACCGCCAGCGGCGGGACGTCCAAAGCGCAGGAAGAGGCTAGCGAGACAGCAGAGGCCATGCGCGACAATTTAGCCGGCATTGGGGAGAAGGTGAGTGAAACCGCAAGTCAGTACGCATCATCCGCCGCGTCATACGCAGAACAGGCCGGTCGCTCCGTATCCGAGAAGTCAGGGCGCGTGGTGCAGCAAGCCCAATCAACGTTGCAAGACACGATTGGCCGCATGGTGGAAGAACAGCCATTGGCTTTTGTTCTGGCCGGCTTCGCAGCTGGTGCCGCTATAGCTGCTGCTTTGCCGGCCAGCGATGTCGAGAGGCGCACGCTCGGCCCAGCAGGAGAGCGATTGACGGATGCTGCTGAAAAAGCTGGGGAACGCTTGAAGTCCTCGACAGCAAAGGCGGGCGAACGGCTCAAAAGCGCCGCCGAGGAACATGGGCTGAATTCGGACGGCCTCAAGGAGGTCGCAAAGGACGTTGCGGGCACCTTTGGAAGCGCCTTATCAGAACAGCAATCAAGTGAATCCGTGCAGCCGTCTTCGCCAAGCCCACGTGGATCTAGCGGTCCATCCAGTCCGGCCGCCAAGCTGCACCCGGGCAGCGCCACCCCTTCGGAAGGAGTAACGGCCAAATCGCAGCGGGCGGGCAACGCTCGGTCGAGCAAACCTGCCCGCCCCGGTGGCAAGAGAGATTTATGATGGCGGATCCGCAACTTGAGCATCTTGAATACGAAGTTGAGGCTGCCCGGGCTAAGCTCGCCGACGACTTGTCGACACTTCGGTCGCCAAACATGCTGTCCGAGTTTACCGATGATTTGAAACACGAAGCGCTTGAGACAAAGGATGCGCTGGTGGAGAAAGCAAGATCCTCAATGCAATCGGTGGCGCAGGCGATTATTGACGATCTCAAGGCCAAGGCGGCTGCCAATCCGAGCGCTGCTTTGGCGATAGGGGCCGGTTTGGGGTGGCGTTTCCTCCGCCATCCGCCGATCGCAACCGCACTCGTCGGAGCGGGATTGATCAGCTTATTGCGGACCAATTCAGCCCGGCCACCCGGCGAGCAGCAGATTGATCACCTATCGTACGCCAAGGAGCGCCTGAAGGAGCAATCTAGCGATTTGGCGGAAAGCGTCAGTGATTTCGCTCTTGAAACGGCTGGCAAAATAAAACGCGAAGCTGCCGAGTTGACCGGCGTGGCCGAGGAAACTGTTAAAGAGAAGACAGAACGTCTGGCTGCGGGTATCCGCCATAGCGGCGTTGGGCCGCACCAGGGCGAGACTGTCGCAAAAGCATCCGCACCCTTCGATGAAGCTTCGTTAGCTGTTCAAGACGCATCGGGCAATGAGCATACCGAGGACAAACTCCTTCTGGCGGCGGCGGGTTTGGCAGTCGCCGCGGCTGTCGGCTTTGCCTATCAACGACGTCTGAATGACCGGATGGACACCGACCGAACTGGATGAGCGTAGACAGAGGTCATTGCAGAGAAACAGTCGTCCTGAAGGCAAAGTATGATGCCGCGCTCACATTTATCGAGTCCCGACGAGTTCAGCCATCGGATTGCATATTCTGGAACCACGGACGGCGCGATGACGATGCGCACGGCGGAGAAGATCGGACAAAGCGGTCAACCCCTTCGAGCATGATGATCGTCGGCCGGTCGGTCACGGCCTTCAGCGAAACCGCCAGCGACCGGCTGAAGCGGAATTCACCCCGAACCGTGCAAGTGCTGCCGACCCCCATAACGTGACCGCAACGGCGCGCTCTGTCCGCTGTCAGGACGAACTTTCTTCGATCCGGCTTGGCGCTGCCGGTGCCCGCGCACGCACTGCTCAGTGATCAGGGACGAGTGTTCTCGGGCATTCCGCTATCGCGACCTCGTTTCGAACGTTTTAACACGCCCCCTCAAGCTTGATCTCGCCGAGCGCTGCGCTAGCCCTTCCGATCTTGGCTAGTGCCAATGCGTATTCGACCAGGCTTGCGCAGACGAACGCTTCAACTCTCTAAGTGACGACGCCGCAATATTAGCATCGCTCGTCGTTGCAATTTCTCGAAATGCGCAGCTCGGGACCGCCTGCTAGGCGTGTTCGTTGCCCAGCGTTCACGAAGGGGACGCGCTAGCGGACGAATCCCGATCACCCAGTTCACGGTCACTACGTTCCTACCCGATCACCGCTTGGCGCTGTCGCTGTCCGCTTCGGCCCGCGCAAGGAACTGCTCGGT
The DNA here is from genome assembly GCF_040323955.1 of Mesorhizobium sp. M0018. Lineage (NCBI taxonomy): Bacteria > Pseudomonadati > Pseudomonadota > Alphaproteobacteria > Hyphomicrobiales > Phyllobacteriaceae > Mesorhizobium > Mesorhizobium sp. M0018. The sequence continues at coordinate 66,947 of NZ_JAMYVL010000014.1, forward strand.
CGTCGAGGGAAGACGGGTTTTCAGCCAATCCGCCATCGCGACTTCCTCTCGCAGATTCTCTTCGCAAACCCGAAGAGCCTCCGTTTCGCCGAGCGATCGAGCAGCGGCAATCAGGATCGTGTAGGAGGCGATTTCCATGTGCTCGAACGTGTAGCTCGCGAGCGATCCTTTCATCACCTCGTCTCCAGCGAAGACGCCGCTCAGCGATTGCGCCATCGCCGTCAGCTTACCGCCAGCGTCCTTCATCGTGGATGAACCCTCGTCCATCTGATCGAGACAAGTCTTCAGCCGGGCAGCCTGCTGCTTCGTCTCGTCGAGGTGCTGTCGGATCCGGTCGCTCAGCTCGGGATAGTTCTCGATGCGACCCAACTGCCCGTTCAACATCGTTTCGGCCTGCTCTTCCATGGCATGGGCATCTCTAAGCCATTGGACAAACCATTCGCGGCTTTCTGACATCTCGAATCTCCTTTGCGATCTAAGGAAACTTTCAGAAGAGGACATTGTTCCGGAGTAGAGCCCGCCGAACGGGCCTTGACCGTCGCAGAGATCAGCGTCGTGGCGGGTCTCAATTCACCTCGCGAAAAATCCTGCAGCGATGCGTGGAAAAGGCCAAGATCGCGGAAGATCGGCGCAAGGAAAACGGCCCGTGGACGCTCGCCGCTGCGCCGCTCCATCACAAAGTCCAACTGGCACTGGCCGCTTCCTGGCCATCCGACGCGGCGACATACGGCGACATATTGAAGGTCCCGCATGGCATACTGCGACCGCTGCATGTCGTTCCCGGCAAGTAAGAACGGCAAGCAGATGAAGCTACCAGCGCTCGGCGAAGCTGAAGTGGATTCTCGACGAGGCGCTGATCGCGGCCGCTGGCGCTCCGCATTGAGCCTTGTGCCTCACCGCGCCACCGCAGTCACAAGGAACGCGACGGCCTCTCCGCTCGTTGATTGCTTTTCGACTCGAGCCGCCGTCATGAGGTTCTAATATACGCCGGCCATCCTAAGGCTGACCTACGACCAGAGTTACAAAAGTTGAACGTCATCGGGGAACACTCCTTCTGTCTGCCTGTTCAATTTGCCAGGCGCATCCCGCGCATTCAGACAGGAGAAAGAAGATGAAACGCATCCTTTTGGCTTCGGCCGTGCTGGCGGTGTCGGCCGGGCTTTCCTTTGCCCAGACGACCAGCGGAACTTCGAGCGGAACCTCGACGAGCGGAACCTCGACCACGACGACCATGCCCAGCACGACGGATCAGGGCACCGGCACGACGAGCAGCGGGACCAACATGTCCGGCGATCAAGGCACCGACACGACGACCACCAGCGGCACCACGAATCCGAACTCGGCCAGGGACTGCGCGCCCGGCCAGCAGACTGGCAGCGCTCAGCAGGCGGCGCCTGGTCAGCAGGACACGGCAGCCAACACCGCCGCGCCGGGCCAGGTGAAAAAGACCGACGAAGGTTGCTGATAGGCACATCGGCTCAGGTTGGAATCACCAGCGTGTGGCTGGCTGATCTCCCCCGACCACCGCCTGAACTCAACTCGGCTGGCGAGCAAGTTCCCGCCAGCCGAGCATCAGTTCAGGAACCTTTGCGCTTGCTTGTGCTTTCAGTGGGGCACGCGTGGTTTCTTTTGCTTTCGGTCAGATAGATATCCGTCTGCTCGCGCATCTTGCCTGAAGGGAGCTGCGGTCGCGCTCAGAGGAGAGCCGCGCTGTATTGCCGATAGCGCTGGAGCGAAGAAGCCCTACGGCAACCGGCAGTTGGACTGACACCAAGTTGGCTCCGAGTGCGGATTCCGACGTGAAGCCGGCCGCCATTCCGATCAAAGACCGGCCACCATTCCGATTTGAAGCCGGCCACCATTCCAATCAAAAGTCGGCCAGTTTTCGGCACTGAACATTACCTCCTGGGTCAGCAACTTTGGCATCAAATGCCCCGCGATGAACGGGGAGATTTTGATGCCGGCAAAGAGAAGGCTGACCATGAGACAGTTACGACAAATGCTGCGGCTTGCCGGAAGCGGGACCAGCTCCCGCGAGATTGCCGTCGTCTTGGGAATAGCGCGCAGCACGGTGCAGGATAATCTGCAGCGCGCAGCGGCGGTTGGATTGAGCTGGCCCTTGCCGGGCGAACTGACCGACGATGCGCTCGAGAACAAACTCTTCACTCGCAACGGCGTCAAACAGGGCACGAGAAGACGCACAGAACCAAACTGGGCCGATCTTGCCGTCGAGCTCAAGAAGCCCGGTGTCACCTTGCTCATCCTCTGGGAGGAGTATCGTGGGTCGCATCCCGAAGGATACGGCTACAGTCGCTTCTGCGAACTCTTTCGCAGTTTCGAGCAGCGGCTTTCGCCGACGATGCGCCAGGAGCATGCGGCCGGCGACAAGGTCTTCGTCGACTATTCCGGCAAGAAGATCCCGATTGTTGATCGCAAGACCGGTGAGATCCGCGAGGCAGAGATCTTCGTGGCAGTGCTCGGCGCATCCAGCTTCACCTATGCTGAAGCAACATGGACACAAACACTTCCCGACTGGATCGGCTCGCATGTTCGGATGTTTCGTTTCTTCGGAGGCGTTCCCCGGTTGGTCGTTCCCGACAATTTGAAGTCTGGCGTCAGCCGCGCCAGTTTCTACGATCCCGAGATCAACCGCAGCTACGGCATGATGGCATCCCACTATGGTGTCGGTGTCCTGCCGGCACGGCCGCGACGGCCGAAGGACAAATCCAAAGTCGAGAACGGCGTCCGCTTCGCCCAATCATGCATTCTGGGGCGGATGCGCAATCAGACCTTCTTCTCGCTGGCCGAGGCCAATGCCGCCATTCGCCAGGCACTCGATCGCATCAATGATCACGTCATGCGCCGGCTGGGCGTCAGTCGCCGGCAGCTGTTCGAGAGTGTCGAGCGCCCGGCTTTGGCCAGTCTTCCACTGGAGGATTACGAGTTTGCCGAATGGCGTTTGGCCCGCGTCTCGACGGATTACCACGTCGAGTTCAAGACCTTCTTTTATTCCGTGCCGCACAGCCTCATTCGCCAGCAGGTCGATCTGAGAGCAACGGCACGCACCATCGAGATCTTCCACCGCGGCAAGCGCGTCGCGGTGCATCAGCGCCGCTATGGCGGTCCTCGCCATGGAACCGATCCGGATCACATGCCCAGCTCCCACCGGCGCTATGCCGAGTGGACGCCAGATCGCTTCCGTCGCTGGGCCGCATCCGTCGGCCCCGAGACGGAAGGCTTGATTGTCGCAATCCTCGCCAGCCGCCCACATCCTGAACAAGGCTTTCGAACATGCCTGGGTGTCCTGCGCCTGTTTCGCGATGTCACACGCGATCGCGCCGAAGCTGTGTCAGCCCGCGCTGTCGAGATCGGTGGCCTGAACTGCAAGAGCATTGCCTCGCTTATCGCCAATCACAAGGCCGCAAGGCATTCCACCGAACCGACCGCCATCGTCGATCACGCCAATCTGCGTGGCCCTGATTACTTTCATTGAGGAGACACACCAATGCTTATCCATCCCACCATCGACATGCTGCGCGAACTCGGCCTTCATGGCATGGCCACCGCCTTCCAGGAGCTCGACGCACAATCCGAAGCACGCGGCCTCGAGCATGGCGAATGGCTTGCCATGCTGCTTGAGCGCGAGGCTACCATGCGCCGCCAGAAGCGTTTCGAAGCCCGCGCCAGGGCTGCAAAGCTGCGCCATGACGCACAGATCGAGAATGCCGACTTCCGTGCCGCACGCGGTCTTGACCGCAATCTGTTCATGGCGCTCGCCGGCTGCGACTGGATCAGAAAGCATCACAGTCTTCTCATCACCGGGCCGGCGGGCGTGGGCAAGAGCTGGCTGGCCTGCGCTCTCGGCCACAAGGCCTGCCGCGAAGACTTCTCCGTCGCCTATCACCGCGTTCCCAGGCTGTTTGCAACTCTTGCCCTTGCCAGAGGCGACGGACGTTATGGCCGGATCCTCAAGCAACTTGCCAAAACCGACCTTCTCATTCTCGATGACTGGGGACCGGAAAAACTCAATGATGACCAGCGGCGTGATGTGCTTGAGATCATTGAAGACCGCTACGAACGCCGATCGACAATCGTCACCAGTCAGCTGCCTCTGGATCGCTGGTACGAGATCATTGCAAACCCAACTCTGGCCGATGCCATCCTGGACCGCCTCGTTCACAACGCCTATCGCATCGATCTCACCGGTGAAAGCATGCGAAAACAGCGCTCGCCAAGAGCGTCTGAAACAGCTCAAGCTTGACCTGAAACGAAACCCAATCCAAACATCAACGAGACCCAGGATCAGTCCGAAAAATGGCCGGCTTCAAATCGGAACACCGGCCGGATTGAAATCGGAATGACCGGCCGGCTTCAAATCGGAATCGATGGCCGGCTTCGTCGGAATACGCAGCTCCGAGAGCGTTGGGAACAGCCTGGCACGGCACGTTGCTCAGTTTGGACCTTCGCAAAGGATGCATGGAATGGCGAAAGACGTTTCTCGCGAGGAAGAGCAACGCGGCACCGGAAAGGTCCTCATCTGGGGCGCCGCGATCGCCCTTGTTCTCTTTGTTGCCCTGCTGGCCATATTCGTTCTGGGGTAGTCCTGACTGCTGCAGCAGGATCTAACTTGGGTGCACGACGTTCTGAGCCTAGAGAGCTGCAGAGCCTACTTGGATCTTGAGCACCGTGGGGTTGAATGCAAGCTCCCGTGTGGTGCAAGTGACTGCTAGGCTTTCGCGGTTTTGGTGTCCTCTTCGGTTTAGATGCCGCGGGCCGACGTCACAGCAAGTGCGGCCTTCAGGCGCTGCTCCCGAAGCCGCGGTCTTTGCGTCTCGTGCCGCAGGCTCAATGTCGGTCAATCCTCGTGCAGCATCCGAGGCGCGCTCGTCTCCTGGCTTGTCTTTCTTTCTCGGTAGGCAACTTCCTACACTCCGATGTGCCAGCACAGTCGGCTGTCGGCACCCAACCATGGTCGCCATATCGTATTCCACGCCAACAGAAAAAACCCGCCTCGACTGCCGCTAAGCGCGCGCATCCCCGCCTCTGGAACGCTTCAAACACTTTGCCGTTGTTAAAGGCACCTGCAGGAGCCAGGCATGAGAGTATTCCAACGAATTTTGCCGCTCGCCGTGTTCGCGTTGCAACTCTTTGCCGTGCAGTCATTTGCTCAGACCGAGCAGCAAGATCTTCCGGGGCAAGGCGCATCATCGACAACCGAAGATGCCGAGGATGTCGGCGTCGACGTTTCGCTTGGCAGGCACGAAGTGAAACAGCAGATCGCACGGGAGCTTGGAATCTCCGAGGTGGAAGTGCCTCTGGCAGTTCATGTGCCTATCGAGCTCGCCAAGCGGGTCTGCGAGAAAGAGGTATTCGACGCACGCGCCAATGTGAACCGAAGCTGCACCGCGACGAAATACATCCCGGAAATTGCCGAAGCAGCACGAAATCGTCCGCAAACCTCTGCCGTTCCGGAGCAATAGGCGAAGACGAATACTATGGGATAAAGAAGGGGTGCTTGGCTACTCTGGGCGATCGACAAAGCGCCGCCCCGAAAGTGTGGAGCGCTTGCGCGTAAGTTTTCAGGCAGCGTCGATACCGCTTGGCTTCCCCACAGGATGAATCAGTTTGGGGCCGTATGCTTCGAAAAAAGACGCACACCAGATTGCGAAGGCAACCTTCGACCAGTAGAGGTGGACACTGCTTGTTAGCAGCATCTTGATGATCGCCAAAGTGACGAGCTTCTCTGGTCAGCATAGTAGCTTTTTGAGACTCCCGGCCCTTTTAGGTATACTTTCCCCTGACTGTCGACAATTGTTAGGGCGTCGTCAGCTGTGAGCGACCATCGCGCTTCCGCCCCGATCGGGAGACAGCGCAGATGGAAACCTCGTTCAAGAACGAACTGTTGCGGCGCCTGAGCGCGCCGGATCTGACATTGCTGCAGCCTCACCTCGAAGGCCGTCACTTGGGACTGACGACGCACCTGGAGCAGGCCTCGGTCCCGATTGACACCTCGATTTCTTCGAGAGCGGTCTCGGGTCAATGGTGGCGAAGCTTCGGGCTGAGGTCGAGGCCGAGGTTGGCATTATTGGCTTTGACGGTATGACCGGATCAGCCCTGGTCATGGGTGAGGACCAGTCCCCGCACGATTGCTTGTTCAATTGAAGGCTGAAGCTATTGCTATAGACGCGCGTTGGCGGATCGTTCTTATGGGCAGCCCGAGGCGGAATACATCCGACTGATCGGGACGCCCCGTTGCTCATGATGTCACCCGTGCTGCCCTCTCTCCCGTCGCTGACCACATTCGGGAGGTGGCGATTGGCACCTGTCAGGACGTTCTGGCAAGGGTTGTCCAACGGTATGAAACCGCAGTGTCGATTCAGGACAGGATCGTTGAACATTGCAAGGAGGTCGGATTAACACCGCAAGCAGATGAAGCTTTTTTGCAGGCCTTGTGGTTGTCGCTGGCGAAGGCCAGGACGGCCTTGGAGCGTGAGGTCCCCCCGGCACCGCTGCAAGCGCACCTGGCCGGCCGCTCTAGTCCTGGACAATTGCCGACCTCGTCGCTGGTCAGCATGCCAGAATGTCGATGGCGGAAGCCATGAGGACCCCGATTGAATGTTCTCATTCGTTTGTGATCGGGGGTGCAAGGCAATCCGGCTCCAGCGCATGTTGGCCTCAGGAACAAACCGCGGTCGCATCCGTTCAGCATCGCGAAGGACGAGACGGCTGTCCACGGCCTTTCCGGTACTGCAAAGGAGACATGACGTGCTCGGCCGCAGAGGGGGTTTTCGAAGACCATCTGAGGCTTCGCGCCGCTGGCGACATCGAGGAGGATCTTAGGCGCAACTATGCTGTGGACGTGGTCCTCTTGACCGCGAATTCGAATTTAGAGGCCATGATGCCGTCCGCCTGTCGTCCAAACGCCTGCGCGAGCAGCTGCCTCAAGGTGAGTTCAACTACATCGCAAAACAGGTCCGCGGCCCCTATGCACTGCTGATCTGGTCGGCAACTTCGTCCAGGTCCGACGCCATTGAGGGCGCCGACAGTTCCGTCATTCAGGACGGCAAGATTGTCTTCCAGTCCATTCACTACAGGTTGCACCCCAAGGGGGCTGGGGAAGCCGGCGGGCTCTTCCACTCACCGCATCCGACTGGTCACAAGCTTTGTTCAGTACCGGCGCCATCCACCAGAAACGTCCTGATCACACATGCGGCGGGATTTCCTCGAAGCGGCCGAAAAGCAGGACTGCGGCGCAATTCACCCACACGTCGATCCTGCCGAAACGCGACACGGCAAAGCTGCGCATTCTCCACCGGCCGCATCGTCCGCCATGTCGGTGGCAAAGGTCAGCGCCTCACCGCCCAAGCCGGCGCACTCCTTGGCGACCTTGTCGAGTGCGTCCGCGTTTCTTGAGACCAGCACTAGCCGTGCGCCTTTGCGCGCCAAACCTAGAGCAGTCGCTCTGCCGATGCCGCTCGAGGCGCCGGCGACCACGACGACGGCTCCCCGCAGTTCGGCCATTCGTCAACCTATCGGGATAATTCCGGGCGGGAGTTGAGATCCTCACCCTCTTCGGGATGGAGGCCTACCCTGTGTTCGTAGACAAGCGTTCCGCCTTTCCAGCCGGTGTAGACGAGCAGCAGAACGACAATCGTTGATAGCGCCAGGCCCCAGGGCAAGGCGCCCTCGGCGGCACCGGCGCTTAGGCGCAGCATGAAGCTGGCCAGCGCCAGCACCATGGCCACGACATTGCCGACCATATGGTGCCTCGCTGCATTGATGGACCGCACCCTTGAATTTCCAAGAAAATCGGTAAAGCCGGCCAGCGCCGCGGCAGCGCTCATCAACAGGACAAAGCCGAGCAACCAGAAGGATGCTTCGGCCCAGAATGCATTTCCGGTGGACCAGATGCCGCCGACGCCGTGCAAAACCGCCGGCCCTACTTGTTCTTTTTGAGGAGACGAGCTTCCCTCAGGATTGAGCCGCGATCGAAGCCGACCAGCGACATTATCTCGCGTATGTGGTGTTCGGATACGCCTGACTCTCGCGCGAGCTCGCTGACGATTTCAGATTTCGGGCCGAGCCGCCCTTGTTCTTCCGCCATTACACCAATGCCTCGTATTGGGCCAAGAGTGCGACAGTCGCTCCCAAGCGTCAGCGGCCATGTTGTATTGCTGACGATTTGCTATTGTACGGTTCCGGACCAATTCTAGCCAGGGGATTCGCTCAGGTCTGCACTTGCCGTCCAAGCGCCTGCCGGGAAGCCGACAGTAGTTCTTCCTCGTCCACTAGTCCGGCCATGTAATTTGCAATGATCCGGGACGCCAACGCCTTAAGCGCTTCTCCAACCCTCTCGAACTCCGAGAAGAGATCGGGAACCTTGATCAGGTGCGGGCAAAGGTCCGTTGCGAAAAATGCGGCCGCAAGGACTCGATGACAGCGGAAACCCTTCAGGCAGACGATCCTCATTCCGGAACTTCCGCAATGGAGCGCAGCCGAGATGCTCAAGCCGCTGCTGGCGCGGCGGACTGAAATCAGCGGTCAACCCGACCGTCGCTCGCTGTTGGCTACCGGTGTGCCGTCGCCGAAGGAACAACAAGAGACTGGTCCAGTTAGAGCCATGCATGCGTCGATAGAAATGAAAGAGGAGATGACCATGGCGACGAAAAAAAGCTCTCAGGGCAGCTCCAAGGGCTTGGAAGACCTTTTCTATGATGGTCTGAAAGACATCTACTACGCCGAACGCAAGATTCTGACGGCGCTCCGGAAAATGGCAAAGGGCGCGGAGTCCGAAGAGTTGAAAGCGGCGTTCGAAAAACATCGTGACGAGACGGAAGGGCAGATCGAGCGCCTGCAGCAAGTTTTCGACGCCTTTGGCAAGAGAGCCCAAGGGAAAACGTGCCCGGCGATCGACGGCATCATCGAAGAAGGACAGGAGATTTTGGAGGAATTCGAGGAGGCTCCGGCATTGGACGCGGGTCTCGTGGCTGCAGCCCAGTCCGTCGAACATTATGAAATAGCGCGCTACGGGACTCTTGTCACATGGGCCGGGTTACTTGGCTTGAAAGACGCCGTCCCGCTACTCGAACAGACGCTCAAGGAAGAAAAAGCAACCGATGAGGCGCTCACCCGACTAGGCGAAACAGGCGTCAACGAACGGGCGATGCAACAGGCCGCATAACTTCGGATCGAATCGACGCGACCGCGGCCCCCGGCAGACTGGATTGGAGCTTGGTTGTATTCGCCAATCCAGGCACACGTGTACACCGCAGCCGCCGAGCCGTCGACGTGGTGGTGGCCGACCGGTTTCGACTAGGCCACCGGAACTGACAATGGGGGACTGCGAATGCGATTACTTGCCCACGCCTTGGGCGACAGGATGTTGGTATGAACGAGGATACCGCTCGTCGGCCCACGGCAGGCTCTTCCGGGTTCGACAGCTTTTTCATGGCTGGTTTCGAGTGTTCCTCCCACAGGCGCGCCGACGGGGCCCGTCTTGATCTGATCCGCGCGACCTCACATGACATCCATGCACATGCCGACTATCGCCGTTGTGCCGAGCTTGGGCTTCGCACGATCCGCGACGGCTTGCGCTGGCACCTGATTGAAACAGCGCCCGGAGTCTTCGACTGGTCGAGTTGGACGTCGGCGATCGAAGCAGCCCAGGCGGCCGGGGTGCAGATTATCTGGGATATCTTCCACTATGGCTCGCCAGACCATATCGACCAAGGTGGCCCGGGGTTTATCAAGGCCTACGTCCGTTTCGCCGCGGAAGCTGTTCGGGTTCATCGCTCCGCTACCGGGGTGGCTCCCCTGGTGTGCCCGATCAACGAGATTTCGTTTTTTGCATGGGCTGTGGAGGTCGGCTATTTCCCCCGCGTCGGGCCGAACAAGCGTGGATGGTTCAAACGACACCTTGTCAGGGCAGCGGTCGCCGGCGTGAGGGCCATGCGGGAGGCCGAACCCGGCTGCAGGTTCATCTGGGCTGAACCGCTGATCCATATTGCTCCTCGTGACCGTACTCACCCCGAGCGGCGGCGCGCCGAAAATGCTCGCCAGGGCCAATTCGAGGCGTGTGACATGCTGATCGGGCGCGTGGAACCGGAGTTGGGCGGCAGCGAGGACGTTGTGGACGTTATCGGCCTCAACTTCTATCCGCACAACCAATGGTACTTGAATGGCCCAACGATACCGATGGGGCACCACGAATACCGTGCACTGTCGGAAATGCTGGTCGAGGTCGCCGAACGATACAACAAGCCGATGTTCATCGCCGAGACCGGCGCCGAAGGTTCAGGCCGGCCAGCCTGGCTTCACTACGTTTGCGACGAAGTGCGCGATGCGACCAGCCTCGGTGCACCTGTTCAGGGTATATGCCTGTACCCGGTGACGGCCTACCCAGGTTGGGACAATTCGCGCCACGCCGAAGTCGGCTTGTTCTCCACCATTCATGCGGACGGCTCGCGCACTGTTCGCAAGCCACTTGCGGACGAGTTGGAACGCCAGCGCCGATTGTTCTTGGCGTTTGAGAAACAACAAGCAAGCGCGCTATAGCCTCGCTGATACCAACAGTGCGCGCTTTTCAGCTGCATCAACAGCACAGCATATTCTAGAGCTGTTCGCCGAGAAACATCGTTGGCCCCTTTGGCCGTGGGTCGCCCGAACGCCGGTCAGGCCGGCGCATCATTCACTCGGCCGCCTCGCGCTGCGTCGACGTGACGAGCATCCCGCTTGCCGGCAGGCGTGTCTGAATGCGCCCGAACGTAGCCAATGCCTGGCCGACGACCTGATCCATATTGTAATAGCGATATGTTGCAAGACGTCCGACGAACCAGACCTCCGGGCAGGCCGCGGCCAAGGCTTCATAGCGCTTGTATAACGCCTCGTTTTCGGCCCGCGGCACCGGGTAATAAGGATCTCCGATGTCCGAGGGGTATTCGTAGGTGAGGCTGGTCTTCGGACTCTGTTGAGCGGTCAGATGCTTGTACTCGGTGATCCGTGTGTATTTTTCCGTCTGCGGATAGTTGACGACGGCGACCGGTTGAAACTGCTCGCAATCAAGCGTCGTGTGCTCAAAGCGCAGCGAACGGTAGGGCAAGCGACCAAGCTTCCAGTCGAAATACTCGTCGATCGGACCGGTATAGATCATCCGCTGGAAGGGGATCTTGTCGCGAATTTCGCGGTAGTCGGTCTGCAGCATGATCTTGATCTTGGGACTATCCAGCATGCGCTGGAACATGCGCGTATACCCGCCTGCCGGCATTCTCTGGAAGCTGTCGCCAAAATAGCGATCGTCGCGATCGGTCCGGGTTGGGACTCGCGCCGTCACCGACTTGCTCAGCTGGGAAGGGTCGACACCCCACTGCTTCCTCGTGTAGCCGCGGAAGAATTTCTCGTAGAGCTCTCTGCCGACAGTGCTGACCACGACGTCTTCAGCGGTGCGGACTTCTTTGACCGTTTCGCGCCGGGAAGCGAAGAAGTCCTGCAGCTGCTCGGACGTTAACTCAAGGCCGTAGAGGCGGTTTATGGTGTCGAGATTGATCGGTATCGGCAGCAGCTTTCCATCGACAAGCGACAGCACGCGATGTTCGTAAGGCCGCCATTCGGTGAATTGCGACAGATAGTCGACGATCGATTGGGCGTTGGTGTGAAAGATGTGAGGCCCGTAACGGTGAATTAGGATTCCGGCCTCGTCGTAGCAGTCATAGGCATTGCCGCCGACGTGATTTCGTCGGTCTATGATCAGGACGCTTTCCTGCCGTTGCGATGCGATACGCTCGGCCAGCACACTGCCGGCGAAACCGGCCCCTACGATCAACCAGTCGAACACGCTCACGCCCTCCTCAGGAATGGGACGACGCTCTTCATCGCATGGGCGCGCTCGATGTGGGCAGCCATCGCGCTCCAGGTCTTCTCCCAGGACATGTCGGCGAGGTAGGCGTCGGCCTTCTTCACCAAGAAATCGCGGGGGTGGGCCAGGATCGAGCGAAGCTTGGCCTCGATGTCCTCCGCCTCGACAATCTCGACAAGGCCTTCGACGCCGTAGGTACGCACAACGTCGACGATCGCCGTGGACAACACCGGCAGTCCTGCCGCAAGAAACTCGGGAGTCTTGGTCGGGCTGATGTAGCGGGTCGCATCGTTGAGCGCGAACGGCATCCAGCCGGCACTCCAATGCCTGAGATAGTTCGGCAGGTCTGCATAGGACTTGCCGCCCAGCCAATGCAGGTTGCCTGCCGTGGGAAGGCTCGCCCGATCGATCTTGACGACAGGGCCGAGCATGACAAAATGCACGTCTGGCATTGCCGCAGCCGCATGCGCGATAAGTTCAAGGTCGAGCCGTTCGTCGATGACCCCGAAGTACCCCACCCTCGGGTGAGGTATGTCGGCCTGATCGAACGGGTCTTCACCTGGCGCCCTAGCCTGATGGAAATGGGTAACGTCGATGCTGCTCGGGAAGGGAAAGATCGCCCGATGCAAGCTGCGCTTGGCCTCGTAGAGGCTCTGCCCGCCCGTGAAGACGACATCGGCACGTTGCAACAGCGCCTTTTCCAACTGCGTCAACTCTGCGGGAGCGTCTTTGAACGCGGAGAGTTCATCCATGCAGTCGTAGACGCAGACGTCACAGGCGAGATGATCGCTGAAGCGTAGCGCCATGGGCGTGTAATACCAGGTCGTCAATCGGTCATGCGGCGTGGAGGCGAGGATCTGATCGACGAACCTGCGCTGGATTGCGTCCGCCCTGGTCGCGGAAGTACCAACTGGGATCAGCGGCGTCACTATTCTGATCTTGGGGGTAATATTGTGCACCCGCATCGAAGGGTGGCGCCTCTCATCGAAGATCGGCTCTTCGAAGTAAATTAGCTGTTGCTGTTTTGACGCCAGGGTCAGAATGTGTTGTGGTCTCTGATATACGAAGTTCCATCGGAGGTGGGAAAAGCAAAGTAAAATTGACGGTTGTACAGGGTTTTTTGGTGTTTTGGCCCGGCCCGCCGCCATTTCCATGTAGATTATCCTTCGATATAGTTACAAAATGCCTCGACTAACAAAAGTCAATCGAGGCAGCTTTGACATGAAGTTCGCAGCCTTCTATATAACTTCCATCCCGATAAGTTGTTCCATAGCTCCAAACTGTCTCGGGCGAGACCAGCCGTCCGCTCCACTTGCGACGGCTCGACAGAGAAGGGGCGAGCCGGCCGCCCCCATTCGATCCACATGATGAAGCCCCTCGCGTCAGGTCGGGCTCCCCAAATGTGGCCCTTTGCCACAGAGCGGTTCAAATCCTTCAATCGTTCAACAACCGTTCATCAGCGGAGCTATAAATACGCTTGGAATCGATTCATCTGAGTCGCGCCGGTGGTTCATTTGAATGGAGACCGAGACGAATCGAGGGATGGCTGGCGAATGAAGATCGACTTTGAAACCAACGTCTTTCCATTGTTTCACCCGCAGGTTGTGGATGATCTGAAGGACCCTTGTCCGGTGTTCGACGGCACGCTCTGGCACGTCTTCGGCTCCAGCGGCACCGTCACAACAGAGAGCTGGAAAATCCTCCACGCCACAGCGCCGGATCTTTATGGACCCTGGACAGAGCACGAGGCGATCGTTTTGCCGGTAACCGGATCTGGCATTGCGGCGCCCGGCGTCATTCATGAGTGCGGCGTCTTCCACATGTTTATCCAGACCGAATTCATGAAGTCCGGCGGACGTTGCGAGCACGCGGTGTCCAATGACGGCTTTCATTGGGTGGTGCTCAATCCGGCGATATTGTCGCTGCCCGACACCGATGAGGACGGCATCTACGATCCCCACCCCGCAATCGTCGGAGGCAAGCGCTATATCGTCTATTCAGGCATGCCCAAATTCACCAGGGTGCCCCAGCCTGATGTCTATCTGGCGCGCAGCCAATCCGATTCCTGGTTCGGGCCATGGAAACGTCTCGGCAAGATACTCGATCATCTCGACGTGCCACATCACAATGCGCGCGAGCACCCCGATTACGAATGGGGGATAGAAGGCGCGCAGCTCGTCGCGCTGCCGGACGGTCGTGTGCTTCTCAACGCCACCTGCTTCCTCCCCGAAGGTCCGCGCGGCAGCCGGCAGCGCGTCTTCTTCGCCATCGCCGATGACGTCAAGGGTCCCTACGTTTCCGTTGGCCCCGTTCTCGACCCTGGTGAGCCCGGCGAGAATGGCCATTCGACGGTGATGATCGACGGCCGGCAACTGACCTTGTTCTACCAGAGCAGGCGTGAGGCTACGAACCATCGCTGGCGGTTCGGGTTGGCTAAGTGTGACCTGGATCGGCATATACTTTCGAGAGTTGCCTAGATGGTAAGTTCCGGCATTTTGCCGGAACGGAGGATGCTCTGGCTGTTGGTTGGTGGGACGGATCCCTTTGTACTGGTGATTGAGGGTAGCAGGGGATTCGCAGCCAGTGGGCAAAGCTTGCGACGAGAGATCTATACACGTCAGGCAAGCCGGTCGCCTCATGGACGGCGGTGCCAGCTGCAAGCCTAGCCTAGCAATGAACTGTAACTGAGCGCAGCAACGCGGCCAGTCGATTCACGCGGTTTTGATCCTGAGCACAATGTCCTGATCGTAATTTCCAAAGCCCTTGCCGAAAATATTGATCCCGCCGGGGCGCTTGGCGTCGTCCTTGACGCCGATACGGACGCGGATTGAATGATGGCTCTTCAGATCGAGTGCGGCGAGGCCGGTTTTGGAAATCCTGAGGCCGTCGACATGGGTGCCGTCATTGGCAATTCGCCAGTTCTTCAGCTTACCGTATTGCGAGCCCTTGAGCTTCCACCAGGAGGGCGTGAAGACGCCGCGTTTGTCACCGAAATCCCCCGGCGACGTCCAGGTGCCGACATCGACGCCATTGATCGTCAGCGTGATGTCCGACGGCCAATCGGCGCTGGTGCCCGGCACTTCCGAAGACAGCTCTATCGCCACTTCGAGCTCGGTGATCTCGGCATTAGCGAGCTTGGCATTATTGGGAAACTGGTATTCGACAAAACCGCGGGTGAACCATAGAAGCCCGGCTTTCATGCGGTCCGGATCGAGGAAAGTGTTCGGCACATCGAGCAGACCGATTATGCCGTCCGGCGAACAAAGGCCGCAGGGCGCGGTAACCTCGAAGCCGGTATAAAGCCCGATCGGCATCGACACTTCGATCGCGTCGTTCTTGACCGCACGATATTCGCTCTTGAACACGACGAGCACTTTTTCGGCGGTCGGATAGCAGATTTTCCGGTTGCCTTTCTTCGCTCTCTCGGTGCGGATCAGCCCCGCATCCTCCAGCACCTGGATGTTGGTCGAGACGGTCGACTGCGGTAGCGACAGCACGGCGGCGATTTCGTTGACATTCATCGGCCCCTTCTCATGCAGCAGTTTCAGCATCGAGATCCGCGCCGAGGAGGCAAGCCCCTTGAGCACGGCAATGCCTTCCTCAGGTTCAATCACCAGAAAATTGCGACTCATGAAATCGCCAGTCTATGCTCGTGACAGAGTTTATGGCTTCGCTCATTGCAACGGCGCTGACCGAAACGCCGAGCCGTTGATTTGGTTACATTAAGCCCTCGACCGTCAGTATGCATCGCAAGCCGTACCCGCAAGGATGGTGCGACATGTCTACATTTGTTCTCCGACCGCCAGCTCCTTGTAGTGCGGGGGTGCTTGTCAGTCCGTGGCCTCGATTTGCAGACGACTAGATACTGGCAGCCACAAAGAGAGGCAGAAGCCGAACACGGAATTGGGGCCGTTCCCCTGGCCAAATCCCCAAGATACGGGACCTCGACGTCGATGTTAGCCGAACCGGCGCGGATGGATGCACAGGATGCGGTTCGCTGAAGTGCGTGCCGCCGTGAAGTAAATCATCGGATTCGCCACCCGATAGAGTCGGGACGGGGTTCTACCTATTGCTTTTGAGCATGATCTTTTCCGAAAATCGCGATTCCACTTCTTCGGGATCGCGCCAGTGCCGGCCTACTTCACTGCTGGCCGCGGCAGCGACCCTGTCCACCATGGCGAGAACAGCTAGCGGTGCGGTGTGGTGGACCATGTGGCCGGCCTGCGGGATGATATCGACAAAGGAACCAGGAATCTCCGATTGTAGTCTAAGAGCCTCGGCTTTCGCATCGAACAACCGGTCGCCGGCCCCGGCAATAATGCCGGCAGGCATCAACAGATCATTGTAGCGGGTGAAGCGGCCGCCGGCCAGCGCGTCGGCCAGCATCAATCCCGATTCGGCCGCGATCGACCGCAGCTGTGAGGCCAGCTGGCGATGTCCTTTGCCGACGAAGCAAACCCCGCAGAGACGATGCCGGGGCGAAATACTTGCCCATGGCGAGCGGCCAGGTGAGCAGCACAAGCAGCGGCAGCAAAATGTGGGGGAAAACACCACCGGCGACAGGCAAGGGTGGCAGCCCGCCAGTGCAAGGCCCAGGCGCGGCGGCACCGATGAAGACTTCCGATCGAATCGTCGTCCGATCGAGCTCATCGACTCGCCCGCCTGCCATCGAACCCAAACTCAGGCCGCTGAGCGGCCGAGTAGTAGATGCGACTTCGCTGCTTCATGGCTCACACTCCACTTTCAGAAAAGAGCGTGTGTTGCTGCGATCCGTTGAATCCGCCACCCAAAGCGGACGCGCCGCGAACGCGGCTGCTAGGCAGGCCGAAGCCTGTGCAAGTACAGCTGTGCGTCACAAGCCAAGTGAACCAAGAAGCTGCACGAACCGCGGGTGATCGCGAATGGCGTCGAAATCGACTTCGTGACGGATTCGTTCCAATACGTTCTGACTCATGCTTCCTCCGACGGCTCTTTCCAGGTACCGCACCGCTGCTCCACTTCCCCGAGCACGGAATACATGCAAGCGGCGTTGTACTGCGTCACGAAGTCGTCCGGATCGATCGCCAGCGCTCTGGCCAGCCAGGAACGCGCCCTTCTTCCGCTCACCGATATACGCGAGCGCGAGGGCGCCGCGATGCAGCGGTGCCGCATTTTCAGGATGGCGGCCAGTTGCGCGTTCGGCGCGCTCGAACCAGATCCTTGGTTCCCGAGCGGATGAAGGCGATCGCGCAGGAGCGTCCCCGAGTGTAGAGTTGCCACCCCGGATCTCGCCTTGGCCGGCTGCATTCCTGGCTGTGTCTCCTAGGATACATTGTCGAGCAGGGTCGACTCATCCAAGCCTTGTCTCGGCTCAGGCGGCCATTCACCATTCGGCGTCATCTCGTTGACTGCCTCGGGTAGATCCCGCGCAATCCTTCTGATTAGCTCCTCGCGCGAAAGGCCCGTCTGCATCGAAATGGACGTGAGTGTACCTTCGTCCATTGCCGCTTCGACGTCCCTTGGCTCGATCGGTTGGTTTGGCCCGCTGCCAACCCACGAGTCGACCTTCGATCCTGCCCCCACCTCCCTGAACCGGTCGAGGATCTCACCAAGGTCAGCCCTCGACACGCCATTCGTTATCTGAGCCAGAATTCTGCGTTGCGGGTCGTTTGGGTTAAGATACCCCGCTCCCGGAATCAATTCACAGAGCTTGTCGCGATTTTGGTATGCCAGAACGCCAAGCATCGCGATCGCCAATCTTCCCAGATTTGCCATTTGGTCTCCTCCACGGTTTGGCCGATGAGCGAAACGAAGCCAAGTCTTGGCGGATGCCGACGCGTGTGTGCTCGAACAACTTCTTGCCGGTCGGCTCACCGGCGGAGAGGACGCGTCCTTCGGGGTACTCGTTTTCCATCTGACGTCTTCTCCTGACGCAGAACTTCGGGGCGCTTGGCCGCAGTCGCCCTGCACCGATCGAGCGACCCTAACCCGGCGCCTCCCGGGTTTGTTCCGCTTGTCAGAGTTTGTCGGCGACGATGGAGAGCGCGACCCGACGGGTAACTCTACCGGCTCGAGAGATAGAGTCTGCCCAACTTGATCATACTTCAGAACGACGGCGGCTCAGTTAGCCTCAGCTACCTAGGACTGCCGCCGGCTCGCGCACGAATTTCAATTTCGGCGGGACGGCGAACACCGTGAACCGCTCAGCCAGGCTATCAAGAGCTTGACGCATGCCCACTCCCGCAGCAGCCGCACCGTGTCCACTGATGACCATCTGCGGGTTCAGGGCTGCCAGGTGCTTCACGGATCTTTCCGCCGCATCCCAGTCCGGCGTGAAGTAGCGCGGCGGACCGTGCATCTCAAGATCCTGAACGGCGACCTCGTAGACTGACTCCTGACCGGTGGTGATGAAAGCGTCCCCTACGATCAGCGAGCGGTCCTCCTCGCGCCAGAGCGAGATATGCCCAGGAGCGTGCCCGGGTGTGTGTACCCATCGCCATCCGGGCATTCCGGGGATCGATCCGTCGGCAGGTAAGAGTTCCAAACGGTTGCCAAGATCAATTGGCCCCCGTGGAAAAAGCGGCGAAAGCAGCGCCATCAGTCCACCCCCGACCCAGGGATCCGGTGGCGGATAGGACGCGGTTCCGTCCAGATAGGGGCGCTCGAGTGCATGCGCGAAGACAGGCACGTCCCACCTATTCGCGAGGTCTAGAACCGTTCCCACATGGTCGAAATGGCCGTGGGTCAGGATGATCGCGGCCGGCCGTGCGTTCGTGCCAAACCGCTTTTCCGCGACCGCAAGAATGCTGCCGCGGGACGTCGGCAACCCGGTATCGATCAGCATCCAGTTCCGATCTCCGCTGCCCGGTGCGCCGAAGAACACGACATTGACGATTGCTAGGCGCAAATAGCCCAAGTCCGGTGCGATGCTCCAAGCGCCGTCGCCACGATCCTCGCGCCTGGCGTGGTCGATCTCGGAAAGTCGAATCTGAACGGTCATGTGATCCCGTGCCTCTCTTGTTGCTGAGCAGCCGCTCGAGTCGATCGGCGGCGGTGGTATATCGCCCCGAACTTGGCACGGCCCTCCTTGTTCCTCCTTCGCCACCCAGCTCCGGACGGTCCACCACAGGAACAAAGGCTCGACCAAATCGGTTCGGCATTACCCGGTCGCGCCAGGACGAGCTGGACTGAGCAACGAAGATGGCGCGCGCCCCATTGGATGCGGTATTTCGCCAACGCGGTTCCCGGTCCTAACAAGGCGGCCGAGTTCGGAGCCGACTGCTGAAAGAAGACTTCGAATGAGCGAAGTGGGGCGTATGGACGAGCACCAGGTGGAGGCTCCGGTTCCGCAAGCTTCGCCTATGACTGGTCAAGTTGGGCGCCAATGGTCGAGGCGGCCCGATCGGCAGGTGTCCAGGTTATCTGGGACATCTTCCATTGCGGATCTCCAGACCATGTCGATCAGCGATCGCTGCATTTCATCGATGCCTATGCCTCGTTCGCGGCAGAAGCCGTGAGCGTACAGCGTTCGATCGCCGGAACACCGCCTCTGTTGTGTCCCATCGACTAGATCTCCTTTTTCGCATGGGCTGTTGAGATCGGCTATTTCCCGCGTGGGGCCGAACAAACGTGGATGGTTCAAGCGGCATCTCGTGAAGGCTGCCATCGCGGGTGTTCGTGCAATGCGGGAGATCGACCCCGCCTGCAGATTTGTCTGGGCCGAGCCCCTTATCCAAATCGCTCCTCGTGACCGGACCCGCAGCGAACGGGGTCGGGCCGAAAACGCCCGTCAGGGGCAGTTCGAAGCTTACGACATGTTGCTGGGCCGCGTCGAACCTGAGTTGGGCGGGAGCGAAGATGTTGTCGATGTCGTGGGCCTGAATTTCTAGCCGCACAATCAATGGTAAATAAACGGGCCGACGATATCGATGGGACACCATGAGTACCGCGCTTTGTCGGAAATGTTGCTCGAGGTTGCTCATCGGTACGGTAAGCCGATGTTCATTGCCCAGACCGGCTCAGAGGGATCCGGCGGGCCGGCTTGGCTCCACTATGTATGCCGCGACGAGGTGCGTGCCGCTATGGGTGTCGGAGCATCGATTCGAGGGTATTTGCCTGTACCCGATAACGGCCTACCCGGGCTGGGACAATTCGCGTCATGCAGAGGTGGGGTTATTTTCGGCCATCCACCCGAATGGCACACGCCGCCTCCGTCAGCCCGTCGCGGACGAACTGGTGCATCAGCAAGATCTGTTCACGGCAAACCGGACGCGCTGATTGTGTTGCGACACACCGCAAGGGCGAGCACCGAAGACCAGGGCAAATTACGGTGTATTCCTCAGCCAAAATCGGCGCCACGCGATGCCAAGTGGCATGGGTGCGAGGATGACCGTGCAGCATCAGGAAGCGGTGGCCCCTTCCACCAACCCGCACTCTGAGCGTCGCTTCCGGAAGTTTGATCTGCTCCAGCGAGAAACCTTCAAACATGCAACTCCCTCCATTCGCAACATTTGCCAAACGTGTAAACGGAGAGGCAGTTCAATGTCGGCTTCCGCGGGATCTGAACTTGCCTTGTATTCCGCGAAGAGGTCGTGAGCCGAACGGCGGCTTTAACTGGTCCCTCGGCAATAACCGGACGGACAGCAAACGGCCCCCAAAAAGCCGCCAGGCGGCAACGCGCCTGATATCGCACTTTGAGATTAACTCTGCCGCTTCCTGTTAGCCGAAGTTGCAAGCGGCCCCGCTAACAATCGTGGTTGCGCCTTTGGGCATCGTGGTTCAGACCGCTGGCGGATTAGAACTCTGTTGGCGTTGCGATCGGCTCATCGCTGCCGAAAATCAGTGACCTATATAAAGGGGCATGTCCACGCGCCGAAAAACCAATGCAACAGCGAAGCTGATTGGAGAATGGCCTTTGACCCCGGCTGCAACGCTTGGATCGTCCGTCAGAGCGACGGGTATTTTTCTCGAAATACGCGCCCGCCTTCCAACGGAGTTCAGGAAATTGCTCAATATCGAGTCCCGCGTGCTTACCCTGCGCCTGTCTGAGGGCGCCGAGAATGATGTGCAGGTGGTATTCGGGATCGTATCCAAAGCACTGCAGAATATCGAAGAACTGCCCGTAATCCCCCGTGAAATCGAGGACATTCTGACGATCTCGACGGCCGAACGGCACCGCTGGCTGAAAGATGGTCGCTTGCAGAGCGCCGGGACGAAAACGGTGAAACTCCGCGGGCGGGCAAGGAACATCACCTTTCACGTGTTCGACCCGCAGCACGTGGAGGATGTGCTTGACCGCGACCTGGTAACGGTCTGGCGCGAACAGGACGCAGCGACAGCTGCAGAGAATAGGCGGCGAGCCGCGGGGAAGGCCGCTATGAAACGTGCTCAAAGAAGCGGTCGCGAAACTGCAGCTTCAGGTGGCTATGGCCACGATGAGAACTCGCACTCCAATTTGCGCGGCTGGGAAGATTTTGAGAAGGACGGACTCCTGCACTGATAGGCCGGGCGCACAAGCAGGTTAGGCCGTTTGGCTGCGCCGTGCGAGATGCGCAAGGAGAGCCGTCAAACGCATCGCGTTCAGGACCCGCTTCGCAGGAACACCGCCCTTGCGCGCCATCTCGACACCCCAATGCATGTGGTCGAGCTCGCGGATCGAATGAGCGTCCGGATTGATGCTGAAGATGCAGCCCTGATCGAGTGCCTTTTGATGCCAGCGCCAATCGAGGTCGCGTCGCCACGGATGTGCGTTGATTTCGACAGCGACGCCGTGTTTCGCACACGCTTTGAGGACTTTGTCGACGTCGAGATCATAACCGGGCCGGCGCAACAGCTGGCGACCGGTCATGTGCCCGATGATTGTCGTCCGAGGATTTCCGATCGCCTCAATGATACGCTCCGTCTGTTCCTTCTTTGGCAATTGAAGCGGCTGTGCACGCTCGCGACGACGAAATCGAACGTCTCCAAGATATCGTCCGGGTAATCGAGCGAGCCTCGATGCCCTTCAATATGCGAAATTTTCCATTGTATGCCTTGTTCAGCCGGTCAGCTTCGCGGTGCTGTTCAGCAATCTCCTGCACCGAAAGGCCGCCGGCGTAGTGAGCGGACTGCGAATGATCGGCGACACCATAGTATTCGAATCCGCGCTTGTGCGTGGCTTCAGCCATTGCCTCAAGCGTTTCGGTTCCATCGGATGCGGTCGTGTGAGAATGCAGGATGCCATGCAGATCTTCATCCCGAACGAGAACGGGTAGCTTCCGCTTTGCGGCTCGCTCAATCTCGTCCCTGCCTTCGCGCAATTCCGGCTCGATAAACTGCAAGTCTAGAGCTTGGTAGATTTCTTCTTCTGTCGCTGACGCGATCAGTTTTCTCCCGCGATGAAGCCCGTCGGCGTTTAGGGTGAACCCCTTATTGGCCGCGAACGTCTTCAGTTGCTCAAGGTGGTCTGTCGAACCGGTTGCTTCGAGCAGGCTCGCGCCAAAGTGCTTCCTGTCCGTGACAACAAGCCTGAGGGTCATATCCTCGATTCCAGTCGACTTTCTGGCCTGCGCTACCAGGGCGAAGTCGGAAACGAGCTCGCAACCGCGTCGGAAGTCACCTGCAATTTCCACGCGCGAAAACTCTGGATGCTGTTGCTTTACCGATATGACCGCATGATGGAGAAGAGCGGCGGCCTTGTGCAGGTGAAGTTGCGTTTCGCCGCTTCGCACGATGGCCAGGTTCTGCAGCAGCTTTGTCTGAAGCGCGGCGCCGAGGCCTTTGACTGGGCGGATGCGGTCTTCTCTCGCTGCGGCCTCGAGCTCCGCCACCGAGTTCACGCCGAGCGCCTGATGAAGCTTCAGTATCTTATCGGGACGAAGCCCGGGTATGGCAAACAGCTCCATCACGCCCGCTGGAACATCCTCGCGCAGCTTCTCAAGGCTTGGGTGCGTGCCGGTTTGGTAAAGCTTGGTCACGATGTCTGCGATCGCGTCACCGATCCCCGGGATTTTGGTGAGGGCGCCGGCGGCGATGATCCGATCAAGCGGCTGCGACAGCGCCATCAGACTGTCTGCCGCGCGCAAGTATGCCTTTGTGCGATAGGGATTGTCGCCGCGCATAGACGCCCGTTGCGCGTATTCCCTCAAAAGACTGGCGACGGTCCTAGGATCGATTTTTGCCATGGCTTCAGCCAAACGAGACCGATCTCCGCAGGTTCCAATGAGGCAAGGCCGTGAGCGCCGCGTTGCCCTTTGAATCCCGGCTTTACTGCCTCTTCCCGCGTCGGACGCTACAGATTGGGCAAGGATTGGTCAGCGCGACCCCATCCAGCCAGAGTTTTGGAGGCTGCGCGTTTCTTTAATTCAGGAGCATCGCCCACGTGGAAATGAGAGGGCGCGTCTATTGTCTTCATCTCCGCCCACGTGATCGGTGCCGCGACAGGAGCGCCCGGACGTGATCTCGCGCTGTAAGGCATGATCGCGGTCGCCCCGCGCTGATTGCGTAGATAGTCCACAAAGATGCGACCCTTGCGGCGCGCCTTTGACAACACGGCCGTGAAATGGGCCGGATCGCTCCGGGCGACCGCCTGCGCCAGGCGAGACGCGAAGTCCTTCACCTGTGGCCACTCGGCGCCAGGGGTGAGCGGCGCGATGACGTGCACTCCTTTGCCTCCCGTCAGCATCGGGAAAGTCGTAAGTCCCAGCGATTTAAGGATAGCGCGGAACTGAAAGGCAGCGGCGCGGACGGCCTCAAAATCGAGACCTTCATCGGGGTCGAGGTCGAACACGAGGCGGTCGGCCTTTTCGACATCCTCGATCCGAGCCCCCCATCCATGCAGCTCGATCGTTCCCATCTGGACGCAAGTCATCAGTCCGTCGGCATCGTCGACATAGAGATATGGTTCCTCGTGCCCGTCCTTCTCCGTGATGCCGACGTGGTGGACTTTGTCGCCAAAGCTGCCGGCGTCGTGTTTTTGGAAGAAGCACTTCTTCGCGCGGCCCTGTGGGCATCGAACCAGACTGATCGGCCGGCTGCCAACCCAAGGAAGCATGATCGCCGCGACCGCTGCGTAATAGTCGGCAAGCTGTCCCTTGGTGATGTTGGACTCCGGATAGATGACGCGGTCACGGTTACTTATCGCGATGGCGGTTGTCGCAGACGCGGCGAGATCGGCTGCATGACGTTCCGTCTCGAGCACGACCGCCTCCGGCTTCTTGTCTTCACGGAGACCAAGATAGCTCGGATGTCGTAACGTCCCTTCATTTGTCATTTCGGTGAAGGCAATCTCAGCGACCAGTTTCGGACGGAGCCAGTGTGCGCCGCGCACTTCGGCGCGTGGTGCGTCGACGGTCGCGGCCTTCTGCTCTAGCGGCGCCATGATCTTCAAGAGACGAAGAAGTTCAGCGGTATCGAAGCCGGTGCCGACTTTCCCGGCGTAACGCAGCTTGCCGCCGTCATGAACGCCAAGGATCAAGGACCGAAACGCGCGGACCTTGTCGGACGGCGTCCAGCCGACAATCACAAATTCCTGCCGCCTGATGCATTTGATCTTCAGCCAGCTTGCGCCGCGGGCCGCCACATAACTCGAATCCGCGAGCTTTGAGATGACGCCCTCAAGGCCGGCTGCGCAGAAGCGATCGAGCAGCTCTTCTCCGCGGCCGAGGATATGGTCGGAGTAACGAAGGACCGAATTTTTCGCAGGCAAGATCGCCTCCAGCTTCGCCTTGCGCTCAACAAGAGGCAGCCTTGTCAAGTCTTCGCCGTCGAGCTGCAGCAGATCGAACGCATAAAAGTCGATAGTCGCCGGGGCACCCTTCAATGCATTTTGAAGCGCTTGGAAGTTAGATCTTCCTTCGACATCGACAACCACGGCCTCGCCGTCAATCAGGGCGGAGCGCACCTTGAGCTTGCGAGCCTCGGAGAGGACCGAGGGAAAACGGCTAGACCAGTCCAGACCAGATCGTGTGTAGGCTCGCGCCTCGCCACCGCCGACGGCAACGAGAATACGATAGCCGTCGTATTTCATTTCATGGATCCAACGATCGCCGGCAGGGACCGTGTCCACGAGCGTCGCGAGCTGGACCGGCCGGAAAGCGGGCGGCGCTAAAGTGACCTCGTCACGAGCGGGCGACTTCGCTTGACTAGCGCTCGACCCATTGATTGCCTTACGCGACGTCGGCTTGACCACTCTGACCTAAACCATACTCAGAGACGAAATAGCGTTATCCGCGTCCAACGCGCGACTACTTCTTTAGTTTCGCTGCAGGCCGCATTGAGCTTTTCGCGATCATTGCCGACCCGCTTGATTAGCGCCTCGGCCTGAGGCCGTGCTTCCTGCCTCCGGCCCTTCCATCTTCCCGATTTGCGCGCACAGCTCACTGGCAATAATCAAGAGCAGGAACGTGCCCTCAAATGCCGCCACAGCATATCCACTTTCTGCCATCGGCTTTAGAAGCCTGACATTCCGGTTCCGGTCCCCTGTGCGTACGGTTTTGATCTTCTCGTCGAACCCCATGTTTCGATTGATGATTACTCGACGTGCCCCATTGACGCCAACTACCTCGCCCAGAGCAGCTCCGATGCCAGTTTCAAGAAGTGCAAAATGGCCATAAATGCGCCGACCAGAGTGAATGCTCTCGTATCCGGGTCTATTTCGAGCAGCGCGGACTTGGTCAGCATTAGACAGCCTAACGGGTCCTTCCCAACATAGCCATGGGCACCGGCCTGCTACTCACGCAGCACCCTCTCCTCCTTGGCAGCAGCCTCGAAAGCCTGACGGACCTCTTCCGGAGTCACACGGTCCTGAAGGGCGTCGGCGCACAGTTGCACAGCCTTCCTCCACTTAGGTCCCATCTTGGTCCACTTCATGAGTTCCTCGGCGGCACCCTCGACGTTGTTGCACCCGTAGGTGACCCCAGGTCGGTCGGTCTTGACGTACACCGGAGGGGAGAACCAATGGGTTGCCACGACAACTCCTACTCAGGGGAGAGATACACGTTGGCCTCCTTAGCGGCAGCCTCAAAGGCCTTTCGTATTATGTGGGGGTCAATCGAATCGCCCTCCAAGGCTGACAGGCAGAGGGTCACCGCCTTATGCCAGCGAGGCCCTCGCCGGGTCCACATCTTGAGCTGCTCAAGGGCTTCCTTCGCATTGTTGCAGCCATGCCTGACACCGGTTTCAGTCTTCACGAACACCGGAGGGACGAACCAGATGGGCGCCATGATACCTCCTACTCAGGGGAGAGATACACGTTGGCCTCCTTGGCAGCCGCCTCAAAGGCTTCACGCACCTCTTGGGGGGAGGATTTGCCCTCGAACGCGTCGACGCAGGATTGGACCGCCTTCGTCCACCTCGGGCCCTTTGTGTCCCATGCCAGGAGTTCCTCGGCGGCTCCCTCGACGTGGCTGACCCCATTGCGAATGCCCGGACGTTTCGTCTTCACGTAGACCGGGGGAGCGAACCAGAGGGGGCCCATAAGAGGGAACTTAGAGCGGGAAGAGCCCGCCGACCAACCCCGCTTTAGCTGCAGCTAAGGGAACGATGTAGGCCCTCGCGGGTTTAGAGGCGGCAGCGGGATTACTTCGTGGATGTGCAGCCGCTGTGGGGGGGTCCGTCGCCTCTCATCTCCATGCTTGGCGGCGGGCTCCTTTCGCGAAGGCGGTGTTGGTCTGAGACACCTAGAACCTTATACCGCAATCCAATTTAGCTGGTTGTCATTGGGGGGAGTAATGTCCCCTCCTCTTTTGCAGCAGCCAGGAATGCCTTGCGGGCCTCCTCAGCTTCCATCTCGTCGAAAATCACGGCCATGCAAACACGCACCGCGAGGTCCCACCAAGGGCCACGCTTGGTCCACTTCATCAGCTCCTCGCCGGCTGCTTCGGCGTTGTTTACGCTGCGGATGATCCCGGGACGCTCGGTCTTGACCGGGACCGGAGGGTTGAACCAGTGGAGAGCCATGCGGTCACTCTTTGTCGGCCCGATCAAGTTCCTCCAGCAAATACTTTTGCTCAGCCCAGTTCCCGTTCTACAGGCAGAGTGAGCAGGTTGCGAAGGTAATTACGGATTACCTCTGACTATTCAAATGGCGCAGGACGGCGCGCTTCCGTTGCGATGCCACAGCGGCTGAAGTTGGCTGACAGCTACTCGCGACCGTCGATAGCCACGCAGAGGCCCATGGCAGTTGCTGCCTCGACGATCGCCTCGGTTAGTTCTTCGTTGGAGGCCACCAAATAAGGCGCAGTCTCCCGAGCTTCGCGTAGTGCCGCTTTGATCGAGACCGTGTCGCGACGGTCCGCCCTGTTGAGGAGGCGGTTATTCGCGAAGATCGAACCCGACGAACAGGCCAAAGGCTGGGGCAACATTGACAATAAGCTCCACCAGCTCGCAGTCAGTTTCCGCCAGATGTGGCCCGTCTCGGCGCACTGCTGCGATAGTCTCTTTGACGGAGATGATTTGGCCGCGACGGGCTTGTAGGATCAGCTCGTGAACAAGGTGTTTGGCAGTCACTTTGTCGGGTCGGCAGTTCGCCCAAACGTTCATACAAGGCCTCCCACCTCAGCGAGAACCCAAGGGAACATTCATGATCCTCTGTCGAGAAAAATCAAGAAGAATGTTTGATAACTTCTGAGTGGGAATCAGGGGGACAAGCCACGAAGCGAGCTTCTATACTCTTTGACCTGACGCTCAGCCAGCCGGCTAGGGACCTTCTTCCGTCGGGCCCTGTTTGGCCCGATCAATAGCCGCAAGTAATGACTGTAGGGTTGGCGGCAGTTCTGGTTCGACCTCCAGATTTAAGAACGTTTGTACGTGATGACGATAGCCTTCGGAACGGATCAGTTTCCGAAACGCTTCGGAGACAGACTGATGGTCTGCTTTGTTGCTCGTTGTCATGTTCGGGAAGTCCGTCCCAATGAGCCGCAACTCGCCCGCAACGAATGGGTTCCATCAGGAGGTCGGAATATTTGGTAGAAATTTCTGAGCGGGAGATCGGATAACTGGCTCGCGCGAAGACCCCCGTGCCCCCTTCGATCCGCCGAGCATTAATCCCCGCTGTTTGAACAGAAGATCGTGTCGATCTAGCGTCGGTGTTGCACATAGCGACCGTTGAAATGCTTCTGTCCAATGTTTGCTCACGCTGTGATGCCAATAGGGCAGGCTCTTGTGGCAGGGTGCCGCAAGATCGCGACGAACGAAACGCCGGCCCAGTTCAACCCGCGCGACGTCCTTCAAAGCTGGGGGGATCGATCTTCACCAAGCGGTCTGCGGCCTCGACGGCAGTTCGTATCCTGCTGCACAGCGCGAGATTTTCGGCCAGCATTTCTTCAGTGCGTTGAAGCGCGAGCTCGGTCCGGTGGATGCGCTGCCTGGCATTGGCAACTTCCGATGTCAAAATATCGACCGCCATCCCGTGGCCGTGGGGTTCCATAGTGTCCATGGGTTTCTAATACATGGGGGGCGATATCGTTCCCTGGTGTCGGGCGAAACCGCGGGCCGCAGAATAGCGCGATGGGCCGAATGACCAAATGCACTCCCTGTCAAAACAGCGCCAGAAACAGGCGAACGGCTTCGGCCGCTCTACCTGCCACGGGCAGAGGCGATCACGGTCCAGAGGGTCATTGATCTGTTCAGGCACGACTACAACGCAAGCGACGACACACTCAGGCGGTGGTGATCAAGGACCGTCATCACAATCAGACAATGCCCGGTGCTCCGTGGAGAATAAGCGCTCCCGGTTTGGCTATGGCGCTCGCCGGCGATGATGACGCACTTGCGCGGTTGAGGCGGGACGATCGCGAGCACCCCACAACTCGGTATTTCAAGCGGCTCGGCATCCCGCGACCCTGACCTGTTATCAAAACTTATGGTCGCGGCGACTGTCTAAAAATAGACATTAAGTAGATGTCGCGGCCCGACAGGGCTCCACACAAGAGCGAACCGTTGCTGCCTTGCGCATCGCCCTCTAGGCCGCCGGCGTCGAGTTCATCCCGGAGAACGGCAGCCGCGCCGGCGTGAGGCTCCGCAAACCTTAGGCCGTAGACTCGTTACTGCGCAGCCACACACCTGCTTTTCGCCATCGGACGAAGCGGTTGCAACAGGTGGTGCGCGGGCCATAGCGCTGAGGCAGGTCGCGCCATGGAGCACCGGAGCGCAGCACCCAGAAGATGCCGTTCAGCACGCGCCGATCATCAACACGTGGCACACCTCTTGGCTTGTTGGGTAGACGCTTTATTCCATTGCTGACCATTGTCCAAAAGCGCTGTTAACCAAATTTTCTCACCCGCCAATGCTTATTCGCGCGACTGAAGGGGTGAGGTGATCGATGTGTGATTCAAACATAAGCGCGTTTCCGCTGCATCGGCGGCGGAAGTTGGTCGAAGGGATCGCCCGGGTCCTGGAATCCAAGAACGGGAAGGACGCGAACGCCTTCTGGCGCAACACCGCCAAGGCAATTCTCGTTCAACTGTCCGAATCAGGAATTGCACCCGGCGTCGCCGAACAGGAAGTTGGAACGCTTCTTCATGCTGTCTTGGCCGATATCGCCACCCGCAGTGCTGCGAAACTTGCACAATAGCATCGGCTCACGATGAAGGATTGCCGCATAGAGACGCCCCGGGGCTCCACAAGCGTAGCACCACTGCATCCGTCAAACGCAGGT
The DNA here is from genome assembly GCF_040323955.1 of Mesorhizobium sp. M0018. Classification (NCBI taxonomy): domain Bacteria; kingdom Pseudomonadati; phylum Pseudomonadota; class Alphaproteobacteria; order Hyphomicrobiales; family Phyllobacteriaceae; genus Mesorhizobium; species Mesorhizobium sp. M0018. The sequence continues at coordinate 96,412 of NZ_JAMYVL010000014.1, forward strand.
TTCTCACTGCGGATGAAAAGATAGCCGCGTTCGTCGAAATCATGCGCGCGAATGTGCTCTCGGGCGAGATACGGTTCCGCCTCGCCTGTCCGGCGGTCATCGACCAAATCGAGGTAGGCGATGCGGAAACCCGCATTCATGGAAGGCCGACGGACCTTTTCCACGAGCTGAACCCGCAAAACCAATGAGCCGCCGTTGAGTTCCACACTGCAAATTATGCAACATTTCAGCACAAATAGTGAACCGTGATGTCGCGCGATAGGGGCCACGGCAATAGAATAAATTGACGAGCATTGCTGCTATAAGCTTGAGGACAATATAGTTTATTGGGGGGAATCATGCTCAGGGCTTGCATCAATCGCGTGCAACACGCCGTCGGACACGGCGGATTTCATACAGGCCACATTCAGGTCTTCGAGCCCCTGGCGACCGGCACAGTGTCCGTCGGCTACACGGAGATCGAGAGCTCGCGGTACGTTTATGATTGCGGGTCCGAGCAAAGCAAGGCGTTCAAAAGCGCATTGAACGCGCACCGACTGAGTTGCGGCGGACGCACAGACATTTTGTTCGTGTCCCATCTCCATTCGGATCACATCAACGGCATCGAACGCTTGCAGGCCATGGCACCAGCTGAGACAGTGGTCGTACCGTATCTCGATGCCATCGAGCGATTGATCTTTATTCTGGCCGACACGGAGTCCGGCGCCCTTTCAACCTCGGCACGCGAATATTTCGCCAATCCAGCGAGGTGGTGGCTGAACCGCGGTGCGAGATATCTCATCTTTCTCGAGGCGGATGACGGTGATGCTCCACGGCCGGGCGGACCGATGGAGCCAGATAGTCCAATCGATGACGACGATCGCGACGATCGGCGAGAGCCGGCGACATGGCCGGAAAAGAAAAATCCTGGTGCCCGGCTTGCCCATCACCTCCGCAAGCCAAGAGCAACGGTGCCGGAGGGTTTGACACCTGCGGACGAAGCGAAGCGAGATGCGGTCGAGGGCGCCATTCTTGCGGGAGCGGGCTCTTTGATGCGGCTCGAATGGCGCTATCACGAACATGCGGGTTGGCAGGTGGGCGACTGGATCCTGCTTCCTTATGTGCATCCTGTCGACAAGGCCGTTCGCTCCCGGTTCCAGCGCGCGGTCATAAAGGCCCTCAGGATCAGGGGCCGCAATGAGGGAAAACTCGCTGCGAAGCTAATCGAATTTCTTGGCTCCCGCGAGAAGACCAAGGTGCTACTTGATCTCTACAGTGAGCACTTCGGACACGGTCACAACGCCTTATCGATGTCGCTCTATTCGGGACCATATTGCCGAAGCATAGGAATAGTCGATGATGAAAATCGGTGGCATCAATACGGATGGCGCTACGAGGACTTTCCCCATCACTACGTCGGTTTCGCTGAACCAGTGGGCTGGCTCGGAACAGGGGATTCAGCGCTGAAGCAAAAGCTGCGACGCGATCCCTGGCTGAATTTCTATCAGCCCTACTCCCCCAATCTCGGCGTATTGACGCTGCCACACCACGGCTCCGCCCATAATTTTCATGACGAAATCCTGGCATTTGAAGGCCTGAGGATTGCTCTGGCCACCACGATCGAGCGCCGGGAACGGGTCGCGGGGATGCGCGACACCCTGGCTGCCGTGGAAGCCCGAGGGATTCACGGCCATGTCGTCGACGACCGACGCACCAGCACGTACCAATTCTGGTGCGGCCGCATCATGGGGAGATGAGGTTGGAAATTCTGGTCGCTGGATAGTCACGAAGTCCGTGCTGATTGTCCGCTTCTACGAAGCGGACAACGAACTGATATCGGTCGTGCGAGCATCCGCCGCAGTAACGCGACTGGACGTCTGCACAAACGAGAGGCCCGCTCGATGCTGCGGCGGATCAAGTTCGAGCCTATTGGCTTTCATCCTGTGGTGTATACATGGCCAAAACGAACTTTGGATCCTCAGTCTGAGTGGAGATATTTAAGCAGGAGCCTTAGGAATTCCATGCCAATCGTTTGGGGACCGCGAAGCCAAACGCACAGCGGGCACCAACTTAGCATGGTTCGAAACATGGGCGCCGAGCTGGGTGAACAGGCCAAACGTAGAGATATCTCGTAACAGTAATGATTGCATTTATACTATTCCGTGAGAGGAACCGCATTTTGATCGTTGCCGATATCGACCTCGACATATTCCTCTCTGAAGTTTCTTCCTTCGATCACCGACCTCGGGCGCCATCCTCTGTCCACCCTTGGAGCGAAGCCCAGGTCAGGCATTTCCTTGAAGAGCAGTGCCAACTGTCGCGTGATCGCACTTCCAAGCGTCCGAAGGGATATTTCATTGTCCATCATGATGAAGCGTTCCCCATATTCGAAGCACTATCGCGCAACGGCGCGACGCCGCTGACCGTAGCACATATCGACGCCCATTCCGACTTTGGAACGGGGTTCGGCGACCAGTCATGGATTGACATCGGCCAGCGGGTACTCGGTTTCGATCCTGAACGCCGCGTTAAAGCTATTCCACGAAGCGGACCAGAGCGCATCTCTCCCGCGAACTACCTGTCGTTTGCACTCGCTTGTCGCTGGATCGCGTCGCTCACCTATGTGCACCATGCACAGAGTGGCCATGATCTGATGCCCTTTTTTTTTCGGAGTTTTGATACCGAATGCGAGATGGTGGAGTTGCGACACATCCCGCATGGCCTCTTCGATGCCGTGACCGCAGGCTCAAAGGACAAGCTTATTGCGCTACCGCATGTGCTTGAGCCACCGATCCTCTTTCGCAAAGTCGCGGTGGAAGACTATCGCGCCCTAGCCCCATTCGATTACGTCATACTATGCCAGTCTCCTGGCTACACCCCGACCGAGGCGGATGCTCTAATCCCGATCTTTGAAGAGTACGTCGACTTCGAAGTCAGATTCCATGAGACAATCGGGAAACAGACCTAAAATGCGGGGAGAGCACAAGGAAATGACAACGTGACACTCGACGGGTTTTTAGGCCTTATTGCCCTCTTCATCGCCTTCTACGCGATCGTATCACCGGTTACACGTCTGCGTGTGCAGTTACATCTTGCGATACAGATGCCGTTGGCATTTCTATCGGTCACGCTTGTTCTCTACTTCGAATTCTTCTCTCTGTTGGGGCAGCCTTGCTGGCCAGCCAGCAAACAGCTCTGCTATTGGCTCACCTTCCCGGCCGACAACAGCTTTACCCCTCAGCAAGCAGCCTTCCTCGTCGTGTTCGCCTGGATGAGCTTGGCTCTGACGCTCAACCATCTCTTAAAGTCAGGACCTCGCGCATTGCCGACCATCGGCAAGATCGTTCAGACGCTATTATATGACCATCGGTTTGCCGAGTTGCTCGACTTTATCCGACCCCATCTGAGATTGATTGATGAAACGGCGCGACGGCAACGCCTGCTTCAGAAAGTCCACGATTGGCTGGCAAATGCGGACCGGTTCCGTCGTCAAAAATACCCGGCGATCGGACCAGTGGAAGAGGAAGTAGCGGCAGAGGCGAAATCTACCTTTGCGACCCGTGGCTACGAGGGGTTTCGGCGAAACATACGTTGGTTCGCGGTCTTTATTCCTGCCCAACGAAAGGTACAGGCAGGCGCGGAAAACATCGCTCGTATGCTGCTGCGGTCCGAGGAGTTCCGACGCTTCGTCGTAACGATGAGACCGGACATGGCAGCTGATCTGATGGCGATCAACCTACATCTCCGCTACGACTTTGCCGACAAAGTCTTTCGGGATCTGATCGCCGATAGTGGAAGCAGGCTCTATCAAGAAATCGAGCAGAACCAGAATCTCGCGGGAGATGGGGGCTATGTCATCCCCGAGCAGAACAAGCTGCTGCATTTTCTTTTTGACGATGCCAATGTCGCTCGCAGGCTCGGAGCCTGGAAACCGGTTGGCGACTACGTGATCAACAGCATTCGCGCCGGCGCTAAGAACGGCTACACTGAGTACCTCAACGACCGCTCGGACAATTTCGACGAGGAACGGTGGCGCGACAGTACTTTCGTCGGCATTCGCTATTTCGACATCATGGTTCATGCCGCCATGCGACAGGGCGTACCTGACCATATGTGGCTCTTCTATCTTCCGCTTTTCGTGAAGGAACTCGAAGAAGTTTACGATTCGTCCGGTCCGGAAATCGACACCACGGCCGAATTTCCGACTCGCAATGCCCGGCTGATCTATGAAGCCTTCCATGTCATGGGCAACTGGGTGCGGGCCATAGAATATCTGGACGCGGCATCGCCGCATGCGGCGATCGCCCCAATGGGAGAATTCTCGTCTTGTGCCATTCCAGTTGATGCAGGCGTCGTTCTGGGCAACGCCATGGTGACAGTGGTCCTGTCTCCTCGGATCGGCGACACATTCGCTGCCTACATACACGACTGTGTCCTGCACCATATCTCTGCACTTTCGCGGGATGGGCTAGAAGGACGCATGCGTGCCATTCTTATTCGAACGGTCGTGGCTGGCGGCAATCGAGGTCCAGACGCCAGATATGGCGAAAAGCTCAAAACCTTTCTGGCCATGACGGATCATGTCCTTCGCGGACAAGTGCGGGATTATGTAGAGGCCGTCACGACCACATTTCCTGATCCAAGAACATCGGATTAGTTGTTTGGTCTTCACAGTCGGACGCTGGAGCCGCAAAAATGGTGACTCTTTCAAACTATGTTTTTCACAAGCGCCTTCCCACCCCAATCGCCGCCGGTTTAGGGCCAATGGCGCTAGCGGCCCGCCATGGCGCGGACAATGATGCTGCATCGCAGCATACGAGGGCTTCACCCAACATCGAATGGCCCGTTCAGGATAGGAGATCGATATGATCCGCCTTCGGACGTTCCAGCTCCTGAATTTCAGACACTGTCAAGTGAGCGTCTCTTAGTATCCTCATCTCCTGAGCCGTGAATTCGCCAGCACGATAAGGATCGTATCCGGCCAAAAGTCGCGAACGAATAATTGCATTCTGCGCGATGGTCAAAGCGGGGAAGCGACGCACACCAACTCCAATGAGCTGGCCATTTCGGGTGGCTGAGTAGACTTCTCCGGTCTCGATCCATGTAATTGCGATATCCGGGATAAACGGGATATTTCTTTCGTCGTCTATTGATGGGGTTATGCATCTATAGTCCTTTCCATTACTCAGTACGCTGTGTAGAACAAAATTCAGACCTTGAACCCACCATCCCGTGACGGACTTAGCCTGCCGCGTTGGATCGTTCTTCTCGAACCAACGGGCATTGGCGTGGCATTCGTTCGATGGCATGCGCATATATTGTAACTCTTGATCAGAAAGGCGTTCGACGTGACGGAACTCTCGATCGAGCAATTCTGCAACCACGGCAGCTTCCCAGGGCGTTGGTGGAAAAAACCATTCATTAACTTGCGCCAACAAGTGCCCCCTAATCTCTTCTCGCCTTCTTCTAGCCTCGCCCATCTTGAGTCTCCAAAAAATGATACGAATCAATTTACCAGGTATCTCACCGTTCCAGTTGGCTGTGAGCAACCCTTGACACCCCTTCATGCGTTAGGCCGCGCTGACATCGAAATGGGCTTTGAACTCGGAGAAGCTTAAATGAGGAGGCAAACGGAACGTATATTCACCCATGAGGCGATGAATCGGCCGTTGTTCGAAGAACCAGGTGACCACATCCATCGCGAAGATCCATTCTCCGGTCCCCAAGGATTCATGGTGGGGGATGAGTTCATCCCGACCCGCTTTGAGATGGCGCAACAGTACTTTGACGCCGCACACATGCTTTTGGAAACGATAAAGCGTGGCGATTGGGAGGACTACAAACTGGTCAATCCGGCCCTTTACCTCTATCGCCATTCACTCGAATTGTTGGTGAAGGACATCACACGATCGTCGCGTAGGACGCACGATCTCTCGGAACTCGCCGGCGAACTTGAGGCAACGGTCATTGCCTCGTCTGGATTTTCGGCTCCGACTTGGATCATCAAGCGGCTTAAAGAGATTGCAGCAATAGACCCCACTTCCACTGCGTTTCGCTATGGGGAAAAATTTGACGTTGCCTCGAAGCAGGCGCTGCCGCCGGTACCTGAAGCTGTGTACGTAAGTGTCCCCCACCTTCAGCGTGCAATGCTCACGCTCAACTCGGCACTCCGAGGCGGTATTGCAGAAATCGCGAATGAGCACCCGGTATATTATTTCGACGGTGACGAATAATCGGGATTCGTCACCGAAGTGGTTTTAGCGTGTCCTCGATCGCCCTTATAGCGGCGATGATGTCCTCGAATGAAGGGAGCGAGCCGAAGATCATTCCGCCCATACTGTCGTAGTCTCGCTTGAGCGCGTCCATCATTCCGGCTGCGGGGGTCAGTGAGAAGTCCCCTGCTACCGCTGCGTCGAGATCGAGATCGGGTCGATTGAAAAACATGCGGGCGTGACGTGCGCTATCTAGACCCAACGCTCGATTCGCTAGCGCATCCTGCCCAATTTGAGCTGCGAGCAAGCGGTAAACGTCGTAGTAGTGACGCGTCACGCGTTGACCTTCTTGACGGACAATTCCTCTGCGGTCAAACCACCGGCGCAAACCATGTAGAATGACTATCTTGTCCCAAAAAGTGCGGCCGGCGGCAACTGTGGTTACATTCGAGACTACGAAATTCGTGTCGTCCAGTTCGGCGGCGACATAAGGGATGACGCTTGCGGACGCATTTGGGTCTAGAGCGGATTTGGCGCCAGATTCGATGCGAACTGCCGGTCGTATATACTCGTCGGCTGTTACCGTGGCGCTTGGATACCAGAGCAGAAGGGTTTGGCCATCCGGATCATCCCTATCAGACACAACTCCCAGTCCGCTGTCCGAAACGTTAGCAGCACCCAATGTGCGCTTGAAAATTTTCGCGAGGTCATGGGCGAACGATCCGTTGATATACTCACTGCAGCTGTCGCGGATCGCGTTGAGTTGACGGGTTCGAGCCTTGCGACCCATGGCTTCGAGCTCCTCGACGGAAGCCGCCTCCCCCAGATCGTCGCGAAACACCGTAATGTCGATGTCTTCCGAAAAGCGTTCGATGAGGCCATGCGCCTTCGACAAGGAAGTGCCGCCTTTGAATAGCAGACGTGGTTGACCGGCCGGCAATTCGTTGAACAGAGCGTCGAGTACCCGGCAGACCCAGAAATCCTTCTCGACATTTCGTTCACTTGTACCCAGGCGTCGTCCGGTTTCCGCGAACAATCCGCGGCGATCCTCAATTGGGGCCGCTAATACACGTGCGAATGCGGGGTTCATCATGAGGTCTTCGTCGAAGCTCTGTTGTTCGGTTTTCTCCGGGTCTCTGCCAAATTATCGGACCCTGCGGTCTTTTCGATCGACCGCAAGCTTTCGCGCTTAACGCGAGGAGACTTGGACGAAACCGTGTGTCTCATCGCCCTTCCAAGAGGCAGTTCAGGAGATGGATCGGCATCCTGCAACACCTCCCGGAGATAAGATTGCATCCATATTGGCAAGGTCGGTAGGCCGTCGCGGAGATCGTCGCGGACCGCTTGTCCTCTTGCCGGATCACTGAGCAAATTCCGAAGCCGTGCCGTGCTGTCCGCTTCATTCCCTGACGTTATAACGTCTTGAAGCCAGTATAAGGCTTGGACCACCCGCATCGCAGGTCGTCCGGCCCAGAAAAGCCGACTTGGCGCAGCCTGCCTAAACTTGATAGTTTGGTTGCCCAGTTTTATTGGACGCAGACGCGCATCACTGTGTACAACTACTTGTGAGGGAACGGCGGTTGTGAGACCTAGATCATTCGCCGCAGTGACACCATCGACGACAAGGCGGGCCTGATCGCGTCGACTTACAGCGTCAATTACGGCGCGTGTCTCCGGGGCGCTCGAACGACCAGTCAGGCTATTTTTGCGCGGCATGTGGTACAAGCCCCGATCAAGACGCTGCAGCTCTTGTGTTTTCACGAGGCGTTGGAGTGCCTTGTCTATGGCAGCGCGAGGTCCAATGTCGAGAAAGTCCACGGGTGTCCAGACAGCACTTGGAGCCGCTGCAATGCGGTCGAGAATCTGTGGCTTGAGATCGAGCGAAGGGCCGCGCATGACTCACCTCTTTGTCCGAAAAATGCGGTATTTTTCGGACAAAGGCAACTCCGGGCTTTACGTTGTCCGAAAAAGGCGGTAAATTTCGGACAAAGATATACCCGGGAGGCCGAACGTGATCCGCTCCATTCATCCCTTCCCGGCACGCATGGCACCGGAACTAGCTCTCGAAAAACTAAACGAGCTATCCTCCGCAGGCCTAGTGCTCGACCCGATGGCAGGTTCCGGAACCGTTCTTCGTCAGGCGACCGATCTCGGTCATCAGGCGATTGGCTTCGATATGGATCCTCTCGCAGTTCTCATGACCCGCGTGTTGACGGCCGCAGTCAACGATGCGTTGGTCCTCGATCTCGTTGAGCGCGTAAACAAACGAATCGATGCGATGTCTGTTGAAGAAGCCATCCTACCATGGATGGACAATGATCCCGAGACAGCGGTGTTTGCCGACTTCTGGTTCGCTGATCCGCAGAAAGCCGAGTTGCGCCGAATCGCTTGTGCCTTGGATCAGCTTAGCGGGGAACTCTCCAGCCCGGATGAACACTTGGCGATCGACCTGTTGAAGATCGCGCTCAGCCGCCTCATCATCACTAAGGACAAAGGAGCTTCGCTGGCCCGCGACGTCTCGCACAGTCGACCGCACAAGGTCGCGGACGCCAACGACTTCGAGGTCAGACCAATGTTCGATCGCTCAATTAATGCTGTAAGGAAGCGCCTGAGCGAAGCCCCACCTGCCGGCGGCGCCGCCATTACGCTCGGCGATGCGAGAACCCTGACGTCCGTCGCGGACGCCAGCGTCGACGTGGTTCTGACGTCGCCACCCTATCTCAATGCTATTGACTACATGCGCGGACATCGTCTGTCTCTTATCTGGCTGGGCCATCGTCTTAGAGACCTTCGTGCGATCCGCTCCAACAGCATTGGTGCCGAGCGGGCGCCCGATAAGGTTGATGAGGCCATCGAGCTAGCAACGATACAAGCTGCCATGGGCGAGATCGATCAGCTTCCCACGAAATTCGCGTCGATGATCGCCCGCTATGTCCAGGACATCCGTCTTATGGTCAGCGAAATCGCGCGCGTGCTAAAGACTGGAGCACGCGCGACATTCGTCGTAGGCAATTCCTGTCTGCGCGACGTGTTCATCAGGAATTCTGAAGCGGTCGCTGCCGCTGCCCGCCTCGCTGGGCTGACATTGGTTAGCGAAACCGAGCGGCCTTTACCATTGCGCAGCCGCTATCTGCCAATGACGAGCGAGCCGCTCGGCAAGCGAATGCGCACCGAGACGATCCTCACATTCGCTCGCACCTGACGTCATGCGAGATTCTGGATGAACTGCAAGCTACCCTTGTACTTGTAGAACAGCTTTGCTCGTCCGTTCGCATTGTAGAAAATCTTCACATGATGGACGGCTGTTGGAAATTTCTTGGGCTCAAGCTGACTTTTGCCCATGAATCCCTTGTCGCGTGAGATCGCTGCCTGATTGGCGGTACTGCCGTAATTAGCGATCGTCGAGGCTCCGTGAATGGCTAGCGTGCCGCCCCCTCCGGCCATCACTGCCTTGATGTAGTCGATCAGAAATTGCGGCAGCGCGTCGTTGCCGAGTTTGGCGCGAAGCGCATCTAGCGTGACGATGCTCGATGGATCACCAAGCACGATCTGATCGAGTTCTACCGTGTAATCGAACATGCCGAACGACATCTCGCCCTTGTCGAGCGCGACGGTTGCCTTATCAATGCTGGGGTCCGACGCCACAGACACGCGACTATCTCCAATCCAGACTGGCGACCCCAGCTCGCTCCGAACTGTCGCGAGCGCCAGCCGATGAAACACGAAGCAACGATGCCAATCGGCATAGAGTTGGGTTGGGATTGTCAGTTCGAAATGTTCAAGATATGCGCCGCGCGCGCCGAACATGCGTGCCCGCTGGATGTAAGTATCCTGCTGCAACTTGTGCTGCACGTTACGCGTGAAAAACATCGACAGAAGGTTTGGGAAGGTGACGCCGCGCGAAACAATATTCCCGCCGATGATAATGGTGAACGGAGAGGAGGGCTCGGTGGCACTATCCCCTGCTGCTATTCGGTCTCGTTCGCTGTTCAGCACCACGAGGCTCGTGCGCGAAGCGTTTTCTACGACATAGCTGGTGAGTTCATCGGGATCAGCCGCTGGATATAGCTGCTGCGCCGTCGCATAGACGCTGGTGACAAGCGTATCGAAGTCCGTGCTGTCGGCCTCCGTCAATGCATGCACGGCCTCTTCGATCGTGATGCGGTCGGCCTCATGGTCGAGCTTCTTGCCGCTCGTGTGCACGAGCATAGTGTAGTTTTTCTCTTCGTCGTTCACAACCTTATTGAGGTAGGCGACCGTAACAAGAAATCGAACGAGCGCGTCCCGCGCTTCCTGCGGATTGCCGCCCTGCTGAAGATAGGTCAGGCGATAAGACACTTTCTTGTCGAGCGGAAAGAACACGTCCTGGCCCGTATATTTGGCGTGTGGTGGGAAACTCACCCACTTTTCAGTGTCGTTCTTAAAGGTGTTATTGAGGTCGAGCCGGGCGGGTGTCGCGGTAACGCCAATATAGAAGCCATCGCTGCCAATCAACTGCCCGACGAGGTCGTTAATGGTCGTCTTCGTACCCTTGTTAACCTTGGAGTTTGGCGTGGCATAATCCGCTTCGTCATCGATCACGGCGATCTTTCCTATGCCCTTGAGTCGATCGATTAGCTTCTCGAGATCTCGCGCGTTCTTTTTGCAGAAAACAACCAACTCGGCGGGCTTTTGGCCGTTCGACGTCTGAAGCGACTCGGAGGAGTTGCGAGGACCTGGCGCTAGGCCGGATGTCTTGAAGCGACGCAAATTCTGCGTGAGCAAATCGACACTGTCATTCATGAGATGAACGATGACCTTGTGCCCCTGATCGAGGAGCTTCGCCGTCAGACAGATCATCATCTCGGTCTTGCCGCTCTGAGGCTCACCATAGATCACGAGCGCCGATGTGCTGGCCTTTGCAAGGTTGGAGACCGCGCCGTTGACCGCCACCTCGATGCTCGTCGTAGGAATGTCGGCTGTCTGCAATCGCTTTAGTTGTTTGGCATACCGATCGTTGAGTTTTGCTTTTGCCTTGAATTTCGCAAGATCGAGTACGTTTGTCACTGAAAATCACCCTTCAATTTGTCGGCCGAACCTGTAGATAGAATAGATAATTAATTTTACTAATTCTTCTGGCAATTCTTCAGGTCAGAAAAATTCGCATCCAGCTTTTACAGCAGGCAAGACTCCTTTCCCGTCCGGTGTATCCTAACGCCAACTTATAGTGCACGCGAATCGAGACCAGTCTGACAGCTCAAACATCTGTCAGCTTTCCAGTCTCAACTTCGCGGTCGAGGGATGGATCTGTGTCATGATCGGGCGACGCATGTGCGCAAGGCTAACAACGGCCTGCCCCGGCTGCAGCGACGCCAGCGAGCGCCACATGCTCTGATCAATGGCGGGAATAGTCCGCCGTAACCTGCCGACGACGCTTTCGTCCTGAATCTTGTGCAGGATCCAGTTGTTGATCAAGGCCAACACCTCATCGGGCAGATTCTGCGGCAGCTGCGTGACGAAGGTCAAGCCCAGCCAACGCTTACGCCCGCGCTTAGCAATGCGGGCAACCTGCTCATACAACGTCGGCATCTGTCGGATTCGCGCCGTCGACAGAAATTCGTGTGCCTCCTCGATAATGAGATTAACTGGCGTCGGCGTCTGCCCCTTGACGCTTGCCAACTCGTACGCACGCTCCTGCTCGGTCTGCAGCTGCCGCAAAACCTGCGCGATTGCCAAGTTTCGCAGCACCGGGCTGTCGAGATCTGAAAGGTCGATGATGTTGACCCGACCTGGTTTGAGCATCGCCGGGACATCTAGGTGGGCGGCATCGGCACGATCGAAGATTTTCAACCGGTGCATGCGCCAGAGGAGGCCGGAAACCTTCATCCAGCTCGACGGGACTTTCTCGAGTTCAGTCTGATCAATGATTTCTTTGAGCTTGGCCTGCGCGTCCGACCGTTTGCGCATCAGGTCGCTGGCCCAAAATGTGACTTCACCTTTCTTGAGGTGCGCGATGCATGCAGAAACGACGTCGATTAGCAGCGCCAGGGTCAGGTGTGGATAGCCTGACTCCATTTCATCCCAATCTAGGGCCTGGCGTTCTGACTCGACGTCCTTCTTGACCGGAAAAATGTTGATGTCGCCCAGCAGGCGTCGACCGATATCATAGGCGGCGAGGAAACGACCTTGTTGTGCATCGTTCATCCCGAGTATTTCTATCGCGGTCCATGGTGATAGCACGCTGAATTCGAGCGTGAACTCGGTATGTGACGGGTGGTCAGGATTGCTGGGCTCACGGCCGACGAGCGTCAGAACATGTGTGTTGGGTACGCCCTTAACGGGGAGACCCTGCGCCTTGGCAAGCGCCAGCATATCGGCATCCGCGGTCACCTCGTGCATGGTGGTGTACTCGCCTTCGGTATCGAGCAGAATGACCGCAGCCCCCTCTGCCGCGATCCCGGCGGCGTAGTTGGTGATCGTAGTAGATTTGCCGCCGCCCGTTGTGCCCAGAACCCCCGTATGCCGATAGAGTACAGACTTCTTGTGAACCGGCACCGGTACGTCGACTGTTTCGTGGCCCATTACGCGGCCGATGGCAAAATCGCCCTCCAAGCCCAGAATCGAAGACATCTCTGCATCATCAACCAGGAAGACGGGCGAATTCGGAATCGGTCGCCGATTGGCAGGCCCGATGCGACCCCCTCTTTCCTCGCCGAGCAGCTGAAGCTGAAGACGGCCGTGGTGCCCGGGCATGCCGATTGCGCCATTGACCGCCGAGATCACCATGGCGGTCGAATCAGCGCTAATACCATCCGGATCATAGAATGGTCCGGCCGACACAGTTCCGACATAGCGGCGACCGTCGGGATGGCTTTCGATGCGAAGAAGCGCCTGCGACGTTACGTTCCGAATTTTGTCCGGCGGCATCACAACCGTCACCGATCCATCGGACGAGCCGGAGGTGTCGTACAGGGTTCGCCCGAAAGATCCATCGTAAACAGCCGGCAGCTTCTTCTGACCGCCGGCCTTTTCTGACGTCTCGATCAAATTCTTCACGGCCGCGCGGCTCGTTGACCCGCGGTCAGTCACCTCCGATGCATCGCTGGCCGTTTCGTCGTCTCGGTTCGCTTTGGGCATTTCACTCTCCTGAATGGGCGAGGCGCTTCACGCGCCATATTGGGTCATGACCGCCGCTGCCGGCTTGAAGATCGCGTCTGATGGAAACATCTCGCGGCAGATACCGCCGGCGAGATCGAGCAGCATCGGGTAGCCTCGCGCTTCAACAAGCACGGCATCCGCCATCGCGACGATAGCGGCTTCGCTGGCATGTGCGGTATGTGCATAGAACACTTGACTTGACGAGTGTGGCGAGACGCGAAAGACGCCGGCGACGAGCTTCCCACTGGCGTCCGCCTGAAAGCCCTCAAGCATCCGCAGCGCTTTCTGGAATCGGCCCGTTCCATAGTGACCTTGAGTGATGACGCCGTGCATGTAGGAGTTCAGATCGTCGACGATCGCATACTCAAGGGGGAGTAACGCATCGCCGATGGTCCGCAGCAGGCGGTCGTTCGATCCGCGCGGAACATAGACGAAGCGCTGGTGGTCGAGCAGCAACTCACGAAAAAGCGGAACGGACAACTCGATCAGTTCGGGCATCCCAGCCCCCGTGAGCAATTCCTTCGGCAGGGGATGGCCATGGCCCATCCGCCATGGCGCTTCTGCCTTGCGCGCCATGACCGCCAACTCGGCATTGGCCATCAATCCGCGTCGCAGCATGTCCGATAGGCCCGCTTCCTCGGCGTCCTCGGCTGCTTTGCGTTGGGCAAGCAAGGCGAGCGTTCGATCAAGCGCAGTGCGTCCTGAGACCTTGACGTCCTTCTGAAACACTCGGTGGCCCCAGGTCCCATGGTCGCCCAGATAGGTCGCAAGTGCTATGGCCGTCTGAAAGATCGTCATCGGAAGCGTCTGATGAACGACCGACGCCCCATCAACGGCTTGGACATGCCCGCTGAATAGCAAGTGCTGCTGAACTGTCCGCAACTCGCCAAGTTCGACTTCGTGAACTCCGGCATCACGGGGAGCACCTTCGCGGCGGGCGATCAAAGGGAAGGCTTGCTCGCGAATGTCGCGGCGGGTTTCCATTTCCCGGACTTGCGCCGCAATAATCTCCCTCTGCAGACGATCAAACTGCTCCGCCATCCGGTGGGCGGGGTCCCAGTTGTCGATGTCGAGCGTGTCCTCAATACGCTCGCCGGTAGCGTCCTCGTAGCTCCGCCCAGCTGCCGATCCCGCTGCGCGTGGCGCCGATTTAGCTTCATCTTGGTCGACAGCAGAATTAGCCATGCGCCGTTCCTTTTATCCTACATATGCCGTTCGCGCTCTATTTCGGACGCCGCCTTGCGAAGTTGTTCCACTAAGGAGGGGCGATTGCGGCCTGCGGCGTTCACAATGCGCGGCGCGTGACGATCGGCGTCGCCTGGTGACAGTCCAAAAGTTTCTATCAAGCAAGCGGTGGCCGCTGCCCGATCGATGCGCCCACTTCGACCAAGCGTGCGGGCAATGACAATGCCTATAGGGGCGAGGGCGAGGAAGGCAGCCTCGTCGGCTTCATATTCCATGACTTCCGCGGCGGCTGTCAGTGGGACACCGTCGTCCCGCTCCATCACGTCCGCGAACGCGCCGAGCGGGCATCCGGACAAAATGCCCGCAAGTCGTTCCGGTGCCGTCGGCGCTCGAAGGCCATCGAGTACGTCGATGATCGCTGGGCCAAGGCGAGCGATCGCGAGTTCGCGCCGTGTTAAATAATGGCCTGCAAAATGGGCCAGTTCATGCGCGAGAGCGAACCGCACGAGCGCTGCATCATCTTCGTCGAGAAAAATCATACCGAAGCCTCGGTGGGCAACCAAGCAGCCTCGCAGGCGTCGTTTCCGTAGGGAAGCGGTTGCGCGACCGGTCGCGACAGACAGCGTCTGTGCGACGTCCGCGGTGGTAAGGCCAGCGCGGACAATGATCGACACAGGCAAGGTCAGCGGTGCGCTTTCGGCGAGATCACGCGGAAAGCCGGAGCCGACTTTGTCGGCTCCGGCGGTAATTCGCGCTGCAACTGCGGCGGCGTCAAACGCCATTAATCGGCATCCTGTTTTCCCTCGTCCATGTCGAGTGCGGCCATCAGCATTTCGCCGTCGTCATTGGCATTCGCAAAGGCCTTCGCGCTTTCAGCGAAACGTAGCATATTGACGAGTGCCAGTGGATTCACGCCCAACGAGGTGGCCAACTCCATTGCCGCTCGGGGTATTGCAGCGCCTTCCGGCCGCGGTGTTACCGCGAGCCGCCACAGCTGGTTCTCATCACAACGCAGCTCGACGGCGGCCGAGCGTCCTGGATTTGCACGTTCCCAAATCGCCAGAGCACTACCGACGAAATCGGATCGATCACGCGCCGCCTGGGCCATCGCGCGCCCCAGACGTTCGGTCTCTGCTGAATTTCGGTCCATTGTAATCTCCGTATTATTCATGCCTTCGTCCCCTCCCCAAAGCGGCGAGCTCTGCCGCGGATACGCTCCAACCGTCTTCCCGCTTCCTCCAGCCCAGATTCGTCGGCGGCCAAGCCGAGAGCTTGAGCGACTACGGGCACCGAACTCGCTCCCACCTTTATGAGGTTGACGATGACTGCGTCGCCAGGATCCTTCACCAATTGGTCGCCAAATCGCTCCCAGTCGATCTGCCGGATCATTGAATCCTCGTCGTCGATTGCCGCTAACGGATCATCAGAAGAATTTTCGATCGCCGAATACGTACCCTCATGTTTTGTGCGGCGAGCCTGCGAGCGCCGAAGGGTCATAGCCTTGCCTTTGGCGATAGCGGCGAGGTACGTTGTCAGCTCAGCGAGCTGAGGATTGTAATTCTTCGGGGCAGCCAGATATTTGAACAAGGCGTCGAAGCAGGCCTCTTCGACATCCTGGTGGTCATGGAGACCAGCTATGTCGCGCTTGACGATGGCGACCAGCGACGCAATGACCAACTCAACGATCTTCGAGGCGGCACGCGTATCACCCGCCAAAAGCTGACCGTGTAGCGTCAGCAGTTCTTTCTGTTTCGACATTCTAGTCCTCTCACCGTCCGGTCGACGTCACCGGCTGATTCGGTGCCGATCTTGTTCGACGTCATATATCTGCCGCTCAACGGCAAATCTGGACGCGCGAAAGAGGAATTTTTGGCCGTTACAGATTATGTACGAAAGTCAGCTCAAGAACCGCTAGATTGGAAGGGCGCGCGTGAACGATTCCGCGGCACCGCGAAAGCTGCTGGATTCAGGGCAAGTGACGGCCATTTTCGCCCTAGAGCGGAAGCGCTCGACTTGATCACGACCCAGCAATTGCCAACGAAAATCGTCATCCGTGATGTCACGAAAGACAAAGCCGAGCACCTTTTCGTCTTGATCAGCCCACCATGAAAGCTCCTCTGCCATAACCCGAGCCAAGGACCTGCGCATGCCAAGGACGTGGAGATCGAAGCGCGTCCGCGAGATGCGCTTGCTGAGAAGATGGTCTCCTCGCGCTGTGCTCTTTTGCGTTTCGCCGCACCCATTTTATCCGACTCGCCTGGGCAAGAACATCTTCGGCGAGCTCTCCGCCGGTGACGGAACGCCTCACCAAATTGTCCGGGTCGTTTATGTTCCGGAAATGAGAGAGCGGGTTGCGGAGGTCCGCCAATCGTTTGAGATCAGTGACCTCTCCCGAAGAGAGAAAGCCGTTGGCTGAGCATCGCCTAAGGGTGTCATGAAAGCCCACCTTCGGCGGAAGGTCTTCTCCTGCCACATGCAGAAACCCGGCCAGAGTATTTTCCGCAAGCGATTGGCAAAGTAAAATGGTCGCGGCGAAGTTGCCGTGGACGAATGACGACCGTGCCTCAGTCAACGCCGTATGGGCTACAGTTCCTCCAAAGAGAAGCGTTCCGCCACTCCCCAACGAGCGTCCGTGATCGATTAAATAGTGATACCGGCCGAGTCGGCCTGCTAGGTCATCGTGCAGGTCGGCCAGTAGTAGTTGGAGAAGTGCGACATCCGACGGAGTTGAAAAGAGATCATCCCTGTGATCGTTTGGATCGATTTCGTTCATGTTCCGCTCGTGGGAACCGTGGAGACCGCACACGACCCGTGATGAAGCAATTTTTTCGCAGAAATCTGCATCCCGCCGATCGCTTCAAAATGGTGCCGGTCAAGTCTTTCCAATGCCATCGTTTGTGTCAGAACCATAGCCTGTTTCTGACAGCTTTCAACAAAGGTGGATTTTAGTCGTGGTGGTTGAATTTGTGCGAGACATCCCCCTGCCCGTCATCTCGCGCAGCCCAAGCTCGTCAACGAGATCGAGCGTCTCCTGTTTTTTCACTTTCAACCTGTCCTGGATCAGGCCGGATCAAACGAGGGCCGGCTGATTTCGATCCATGTCCGAAATATGCTTACAAATTTCGGACAACAACGCGGCGCCGGTGGCACTATCTCGCGTTTATAGCTGATCGACTTTATTGATCAGGTGCGAGCACTGGTAAGGCGCTGCACTACTCCTGGCGTCAACGCAGAGCTATTCGTCCGCCTCTCCTTCGATGCCCTCTTGAAGACCGGCAAAGTCCGGCATGATGTCACCAGCCAGCAACTTCGCCTTCGACAGCAGGCCGGCGTCCTCGAGCGCCTCGATATCCGGCAGGTCGCGTAGCGTGTCGAGTCCGAACTCCAGCAGGAATTCTTTGGCCGTCACGTAAGTGTAGGGCGCGCCGGGCGTCGGGCTGCGCGGACCCGACGAGATCAGGCCGGCGCCGCGCAGGTGGCCGATCAGGTCGCGGGAAACCTCTTTGCCAAAAAACGACGACAGTTCTCCGCGCGTGATCGGCTGGAAATAGGCGATGCACATCAGCACCAACACGTCCGACTGCGTCAGGTCTGCGACACGCCCGTTCCCGCCGGCGGCCGTGCCAAATGCACTGCGGATGGCGTCTGCATAGGCAGGCCGGGTCAGGTGCTTCCAGCCACCGGCGACGGCCACGAGGTCATAGGGCCGACCGCGCAGCTCCTCGCGGATGTCGTCGATAAGCAGATCTATGCTACAGTTTTTGCCGACGACGCGGGCGAGCGTCTCGCGGCCGACCGGTTCGCTGGCCGCGAAGATCGTTGCTTCGACGCGATGCATCCATTCTCGCCAGCGCGCCTCCGGCGGTAGGTGATCCAGTTCCTTATCAAACAGGCGGTCGCCTGATCGACCGTCATCTGGCCGGCCCTTCCCTCGTCTGCGCGCCGCTTCCACCATGGTCTTCAGAGTCCGTAGATGCGGAAGGTCGGACGGCCGGATAGCTCTCGGACGGCGCCGAGCTCGACCAGCCGGTCGAACAGGCGACTCGCTTGAGAAGCGCGGCGGCCGAGCACGGCGTTCGATTGGCTTTTGTGCCGAAAGCCTCGTAGGCAACGGCCCACGCCGCAAGACGCGCGTCCCTTTGGGCGTCATCGCGAAGCGCCGCCTGTTCCGCCGCCGCAATCGTGTCGTTCAACGCCTGTGCATCCGGCACGTCGATTTCAGCGTTCCGCACCACAATGCTGATCAGATGAAAATCCGGGTAGCGGGCCTTGATCTCGGGGCAATCAATGGCGTGAAAGACATGGGAAGCTCTTTTCTCATGGGGAGGCTTTGCGCTGCGGGTCGTTCGGGAAATGTATGAAGAAAGGTGCTTGTCGAGGCGTTGGTGCGTGGAACATTTTTCAAGGGTTTGCCGATGGGCAGGCGAGATCGCCAACGACATGATCTTCGCCCGATGCCCTGCAAACACAATGCCAGCCGCCGTCACCGAGTCGCGAAGATGAAATTCAAGGTGACAAACTGGCCGGAATACGAGGCGGGCCTTCGGCGGCGCGGCAGTCTGACGCTGTGGTTGACAGAAGAAGCCTTGGCCAGGTGGCATGCGCCGCGAAGAACGACCCGCGGCGGCCAGCCCCGCTATTCCGATCTCGCCATCGAGGCGGTCTTGACACTGGGATGCGTCTTCGGGCTTCGTCTGCGCCAGAGCGAGGGATTGGCGACCTCGCTGCTCGATCTGATGGGGCTTGATCTACCGGTTCCCGATCACACGACGCTAAGCCGCCGGGCGCAGATAGGGGAACCATCGGCCAAGCGGCAGCGGCATCCCGAGGACGGTCCGCTGCATGTGCTGATCGATAGCACCGGATTTGAAAGTCTACGGCGCCGGCCAATGGCTGGAAGACAAGCACGGTGCCAGATCACGCCGGACCTGGCGCAAGCTGCATTTGGTTCTCAATGCCGACACCGGCGAGATCATCGCCCATTGTCTGACCGACCAGGACGGCGACGATCCCTCGCAGGTGAAGCCGCTGCTCGACCGCATCGACGCAGAGATCGACCAATTCACGGCCGACGGAGCATATGATGGCGGCCCCACCTACTGCGCGGTGCTGCAACACAGCGCCACCGCAAGGATAGTCATCCCGCCACGTTCAACGGCCGTGGAGAGTGATGACACCGGACCACCCGGTCAACGGGACGGTCACATCACGGCGATCGCCAATGATGGAAGGCTGAATTGGCAGGCGTCCACCGGCTATGGCAAGCGCGCCCTGATCGAGACCGCCATCGGGCGCCACAAGGGGCTGATCGGACGTCGCCTGCGAGCCCGCTCCTTTTCGGCTCAGCAGACCGAGGTCGCCATCGGCTGCGCCGTTCTCAACCGCATGACGGCGTGCGCACGCCCGGAGTCCGTTCGCTGCCCGGCAAGGCCGACATAGCAGGCGGCATCAAAGAGCTGATTGTGCCTAATGCCACATTTGTGCACCAACGCCTTGTGGCGCGGGCAGCCACAGGCACAGGCTACGCGGAAAATGAAAAGCGGGGCCAACCCATTCGCTTGCACACAGCCTGCGTTTTGCCAGCTCCTCAACCGCAACGTGCTGTCAATCTTCGTCTTGCCATGTCTTGAACGCCGAACTGTTCACGCCATTGGCGCCGCTTTGTCATCCCGTGCCCCGAAATGAGGCCGTCGTTCGAACGATATGCGCAGTTGCTTATCCGCCAGAAACCGGCGAGCCAGATCGGTGTCGCGCTTACCCACGCGTGACACCCAGTCCGAAAACAGGCGAACCGCGCGCCGGTTCATATGCCGCGAAGGACAGACCAGCCAGTATCCCGGAAACTCGATGACCTCGAACTCTATCGAGACCGGAACCAGAGAACCCGACACCAGGTCCTCGAATGCGATGGATGTGCTTTCCAGGACCACACCTGCACCGTCCTTCGCCAGTTGAACCGACATTGACGAACGGTCGAAACGATAGGGATACGTCATGCGGGCGCCCTGGATACCGTTGCACGGCAGCCAATAATCCCACCGGAAATAGGCCTTCACACTGTCGATCAACCGCGCATGGCGAAGCTGCTCGCGCGGATCCGGTGAGATCGCGCGCAGTTCGGCAAGATAGGAAGGCGAGCACATCGGCAGGATCAGATCGTTGACGACGCAATCCGAATAAAGGCCGGCCCAGCCGCCGTCGCCATAACGAAGATCGAGATCGATGACCTCCGTTTCGAAATCCGAGAAATTGGGCGTGGCGTCGACGCGCAAATTCCAGCTCGGATAGCCCTTGCTGAACTCGGCCAACCGCGGCGCCAGCCATTTCTCGCCGAAGGAAGGACTGACGCGCAGGCTAAGCTGGAAGCTTTCGCGCTGCCGCACAATGGCATTACGCACCTCGCGTATGGATTCGAAAGCCTGGGTCGTGGTCTGGAAGAGCCGCTCACCGTCGATCGTGAGCGAGAGATGGCGCTTTTCGCGCTGAAAAAGCCGCACCCCGAGTTGGTGTTCGAGCAGCCGCAGCTGCTGGCTAACCGCCGAAGGTGTCACCTGCAATTCCTGAGCGGCCTTTGCCACGCCGCCGAGCCGCGCGACTGCCTCGAAATGCGTCATCGAATTGAACTTGATGTCTGACCTCGTCCTCGTCAGTTAAGCTCAGCTACACAGAATGTTAAGAAACGAAAATTGAGCCGAATGTCAATCGGTCGCACAGTGGTCCCGGAAGGAGATACAGGATGGAGCCGAGTTCAACCCAAAGCTTGGGTAGCGCCGGCAACGTGCCGGGAGTTGGACAGGTATTGACCAGGAAGCCCCTGATCGAAGCTGCGAATATCGAGAAGAGTTATGACGCAACCCGTGTCCTGCGGGGTGTGAGTTTTCAGGTCCGGGCCGACGAAATCCACGCGCTCCTGGGCGGCAACGGCGCCGGCAAAAGCACTCTCATCCGCATCGTCACAGGGCTGACCTCACGCGAAGCCGGCGAGATTGGCTTCGCCTCGTCGAAGGCCGACCACAACAGCCCGATCATGGCGGTGGTGCATCAGGAGCTGGCGCTGTTGCCCGAGCTGTCCGGTCGCGGAAAACATCGGCATTGTGCATGCGAGGTCGGGCTGGTCGCAGATCAGCCGTCGCCGCACGCGCGAAACTGCGCTCGGAGCGCTCCAGCTGATCGACCCAGCGATCGGCGAAGCGATCGTCGATAATGCCGGCACGCAAATTGTCCCTCCACGAAGGCCAGATCGTCCAGATCGCTCGTGCCCTTTCCACCGGAGCCGAAGTGCTGCTTCTCGATCCCGGCGATCCGGTTGGGGAAACGCGCTGGCTGCAGGAAATCGCCAACAAGCGAGGCTTTCCGCATGGCATCGTCGGCTATGCCGACCTGTCCCAACCCGACGTCGGCGACCTCCTCGACCGCCACATGGAATATCCGAACTTCCGCGGCATGCGGCAGCCGATGAATTATCATCCCGACCCCGCCAAGACCTATCTGGCGCGGCCGGAGGTCAGTCGTACGCCCGAATGGCGGCGCGGCTTCCGGGAGCTGGCGAAGCGCGGGCTGAGCTTCGACCCGCAGCTCTACTATCCGCAGATGAGCGAGTTCCTCGAACTGGCGCGCGACTTTCCCGACGTGCAGATCATTCTCAATCACACCGGCATGCAGGTCGACGGCGCCGAGCATTTTGGCGCCTGGAAAAAAGGCATGCACCAGTTAGCGCAAGCGCCGAACGTCGCCTGGATCTCGGGCCTCGGCATGGGCGACTGGACTTGGACCACGTTCTCGATCCGTCCTTATGTCGAGGAGGCGATCGCAGTCTTCGGCGTCGGCCGCTCGATGTTCGCGACGAACTTCCCCGTCGACAAGCTGTTCTCGAGCTTCGACGCCATTTTGAACGCCTTCAAGGAAATTACGATCGCCCACCCGCACGAGGAGCGGCTCGCGCTGTTCCATGACAACGCCGCCCGGTTCTACCGACTTTAGATCGCCGGCAAACAGAAATAGCAGGAGAGTTCGACTTGTTGCTGAAGGGCAAGGCCGTGGTGATTTCGGGGGCCGCGGGCCCCCGGGGAATTGGCCGCTCCACGGCAGCGCTGATGGTACAGCACGGGGCTCGCGTTGCAATACTCGACCTCGATG
The DNA here is from genome assembly GCF_040323955.1 of Mesorhizobium sp. M0018. Lineage (NCBI taxonomy): Bacteria > Pseudomonadati > Pseudomonadota > Alphaproteobacteria > Hyphomicrobiales > Phyllobacteriaceae > Mesorhizobium > Mesorhizobium sp. M0018. Next base: position 119,061 of record NZ_JAMYVL010000014.1, read on the forward strand.
ACGGGCAAGCGCGTGACGCCGCTGCGTCGCTTGGACCCGACCATATCGGCCTTGCGTGCAACGTCGCGGACCTCGACGCCTGCAAGAGGGCGGCGGCGCAAGTGACAGAAACCTTGGGCAGGATCGATGTGCTCTGCAACAATGCGGGCGTCACGCAGCCCGCAAAGACACTGGATATCGGCCCGGCTGACTGGGACCGCATGCTCGATGTCAACCTACGCGGCGTGCTCTATCTCAGCCAGGCATTCATCCCGAACATGCGAGAAAATGGCGGCGGCTCGATCATCTGCATGTCGTCGGTTTCGGCCCAGCGCGGCGGCGGCATCTTCGGTGGCCCGCACTATTCGGCTGCCAAGGCGGGTGTTCTGGGGCTTGCCAAGGCCATGGCGCGCGAATTCGGGCCCGACCGCATCCGCGTCAACTGCGTCACACCGGGCCTGATCCAGACCGACATCACTGGGGGCAAACTGACCGACGCCATGCGCGCCGACATCATCAAGGGAATCCCGCTCAGCCGGCTGGGCGACGCACGCGACGTCGCCGGCGCCTATCTCTTTCTGGCGTCCGATCTGGCCAGCTACATCACCGGCGCCGTGATCGACGTCAACGGTGGGATGCTGATCCATGGCTGAGAGGACACCGGATCTTGAGATGCCTCGCGCTGGCAGCAATGTCAGCCTGGCCGAACGAGCCTATCGTATCCGCCGACATGCCGTCCGGATGGGTCAAGTCCAGGGCCAAGGTTACGTCGGACAGGCACTGGGTATCGCCGACGTGCTTGCCGTCGCCTATTTCCATGCGCTTCACTACCGGCCGGACGACACGCTGTGGGAGGGACGCGACCGCTTCCTGCTGTCGATCGGACACTACGCCATCGCGCTCTACGCGGCGCTGATCGAAGCGGGCGTGCTACCGGAGGAAGAGCTCGAGACCTATGGCAGCGACGATAGCCGCATGCCGATGTCCGGCATGGCGGCATACACGCCCGGCATGGAGATCACCGGCGGCTCGCTCGGTCACGGCCTTGGCATCGCTGTCGGTATGTGCATGGGGCTGAGGCGCAAGCAGAGCGACAGTTTCGTCTATAACCTCCTGTCCGACGGCGAACTCGGCGAGGGTTCGACCTGGGAAGCGGCGATGTCGGCGGCCCACCACAAGCTCGACAATCTCATTGCCATCGTCGACTTCAACAACCAGCAGGCCGACGGTCCATCGACGGCCATGCTTTCCTCCGAGCCGGTGACAGACAAGTTCGAGGCGTTCGGCTGGCACGCGCAGCGCGTCGACGGCAACGACATCGAGGCGGTCCGCAAGGCCTTCGACATGGCGCGCGGCCTGAAGGAACCTCGTCCGCGTGTGATCGTTTGCGATACGCGCATGGCCAAGGGTGTGCCATTCCTGGAAACCCGCGACATCACGCATTTCATCCGCGTCGAACCGCACGAATGGACGTTAGCGCTCGAAGCTTTGGAAAAGGGACGTCCGCGTTGAGGTTGTCAAAGTTCGCGCCGCGCCACGCCGCCAATGCCGGTGAGCGCAAGACCACATCGGCGATGATCGCGTCGATCGCGCCCGATGGCGTACCGACACGCAATGCGCCGTTCGGGCACACACTGGCCAGACTGGCGCACCAGCGGCCCGGGATAGTTGGCCTGACGGCGGACCTCGCGAAATACACCGATCTCCATGTCTTCGCACAGGAGCATCCGGACCGCTTCTATCAGATGGGCATGGCGGAGCAGGTGCTGATGAGCGCCGCCGCCGGCTTGGCGCGGGAGGGTTTTACGCCCTTCGCCACCACCTACGCCGTCTTCGCATCGCGACGTGCCTACGATTTCATCTGCATGGCGATCGCCGAGGAGAAACTCAATGTGAAGATCGTCTGCGCCTTACCGGGGCTGACGACCGGCTACGGCCCCAGCCACCAGGCGACGGAGGACATCGCGATCTTCCGCGGGATGCCGAACCTGACGATCATCGACCCTTGCGACGCGCTCGACATCGAACAGGCCACGGAGGCGATCGCGGACTACAACGGGCCGGTCTACATGCGGCTTTCGCGCGGTAAGGTTCCTGTCGTGCTCGACGAAGACGACTATACATTTGAAATCGGCAAGGCGCGAATGCTGCGCGAGGGCGCGGACGTATTGTTCATTTCCAGCGGCCTGATGACCATGCGCGCGCTGGAGGCCGCGAAGGCGCTTGAAGCCGACAGGATCGGCTGCGCCGTTCTGCACGTTCCGACGATCAAACCTCTGGATACGGAGGCGATACTCGCTGCCGCGCGCCGTTCGGGACGGCTGGTGGTGGCGGCGGAGAACCACACCATCATTGGTGGCCTTGGCGAAGGCGTTGCCGCGCTGCTGATGCGCGAGAGAGTGACCCCAGTCTTTCGCCAGATCGCCCTGCCCGACGAGTTCCTCGACGCTGGCGCGCTGCCGACGCTTCACGATCGCTACGGGATCTCAACTTCCGAGCTCGTGCGCCGCGTCCGCATTTGGAGCGAATGAGAAGTAAGAGCTCTCCCCACACAACAGTTGAGTCATCGACCTTGACCTTGCCCCTCTTATCTAATCCGGTTTGAAGTTCGTTCTGGCCCATCGAGAGGACCAGGACATGAAACGTAGCCGCTTCTCTGAAGAGCAGATCATCGGAATTTTGAAGGAACATGAGGCCGGGGTATCGGTTGCCGATCTGTGCCGCAAGCACGGGGTCAGCGACGCCTCGATTTACAACTGGAAGGCCCGCTTCGGCGGGATGGATGTCTGCGAGGCTCGGCGACTGAAGGCTCTGGAGGACGAGAACACGCGGCTGAAGCGGCTTCTGGCCGACGCCATGCTCGACAATGCCGCGTTGAAGGATCTTGTGGGAAAGAAATGGTGACGCCCGCGGCCAAGCGGAAACCTTTCCAGCGACCAGATCGATCAACTTCAACGCCGACTGCAACGGACCAGGCGATCAAGGAAAGGTGCATCATGAAGCATTCGCGGAGCCGACAATAGCCGACGCCATTCTCGACCGGATCATCCACAACGCCCATCGCATCACCCTCGAAGGCGACAGCATGAGAAAGCAAAAAACACCGTCGCCCTTGACCGGCGCCGAAAACGGCGAAATCAATCACAAATGACTTCAACCAGGCAACCGAGCGCCGACCCCATCCTGCTGTCCGCGAATTAGTGAAACTGCTGTCCGCGATTTAGCGGAACGACTGTCCCGTTTTTGCGAAATACGCACGTCCGACGCAGCTTGCGTTGACAGAGGCGGTTTTACGCGCAGTTGCAATAGCACTTCCGCCGGCCTATTTTTGTGGAGTTCAATTGTGGTTCGGCCAAGGGCGCTTTGGGCGCCGGACCGGCCCCGTGTAAACCTCATTAAAGAGAGACGAACCCTGCCATGGAAGAATTCTTATCGCGCATCGCCACTGGTGCCGGCATCGGCCCGGCTCTCGCAGAGAAGGCCGTTGGGTTAATGCTGGGTTTCCTGCAACGCCACGCGGCCGACGGTCCCGTTGCGCGCATGATCGCGGCCATTCCCGGAGCTTCGGAATTAGTGGCGAAGTATCATGGCAACGACCCAGAGGGCGGAGGCGGCCTCATGGGGCTCGGCCAGCAATTGATGAGTGAGGGTCTCAGCATTCTAAAGATCGCCGCCATCGCCAACGAGACGATCGCCTTCGCCAAGGAACATGCCGGCGACGAACTCGTGGACGAGGTCCTCAATTCCGTTCCTGGCCTTCCCCAGTTCGTCTGATCAGCGGCAGCCGGGGGCGCATGACCTCGTGCGCCCGTGCCGGCCCGTCTGCGCAGGTAGGCATTCTCCGCCGAGCGCTCCGTACCGATCTCGCCAGACCACCAACCGCCGGGCACGCGAAGCGAGCGTTGGAGTACTTCATTCGTCTGTCCCAAAATCGACCGCAGGCGAACCGATGTGTATAACTTCCGGCGGTAAGGGTTTATCGTGAACGCTTTCGATGAAGCCCGCGAGATAAGCAAACGTATTGTATTTCTCAAGAACCAACCGCTTCGCCTCTTGTATTGCGCCGCGACGCTCCTTCCAGAGGTCCGAGTCGATGATTTCTTGAATTTTTTGGATTACGTTCTTGTCCTCTGGGTCAATCAGAACCATTGAGTCGGAAGGGAAGAACCTCGTGATTGCCGGGCTGCCGTAATAGATCGGCATTGTTTCAGCAACGAAGCAGTCCATAAGCTTCTCTGTAAAATAGTAATCAGCACGAGTATTCTCGAAAGCTATACTGTAACGGTACGGTGCGAGTGCGTCCCATTTATCTCCAATCAGCCGAAAACCTCGGCCGAACAGGTCAAAATCGAGCTCCTCTCTCAGCCGTTCCAGAAACGCCAGCCGATATCGATGCCCTTTAAGCAGGGCGATGTTACTGGTAATCCATGAGAGCCGAAGCGGCTTGTCCACGACTTCGCTGACCAGAAGTTGGTCATATGTCTTTGTTACAGACCAAGACCGAGTGATAGGTGGAGACAAAACGAATCGGCGCTCTGCATTCTGCCGAGCAGCCAGCTCTGCGTCAGACGTCAGGACGATGGTATTTTTCCCCTGCCCTTCATGAAATGCGCGATGAGCTTTCGTCGGCGGTTCGCCGATTGCAAAAATTGTCCTGTTTGGACTCGCCTCGATATCAACAGGGAGCCCAAAAATAGAAGCAGAGTTAAAGACAATATGCCAATCGGGCGCGAAGGATGTCCTGCGTACAAAAGCGACATTGTTCCAGATTCCACTGCCCTTTGGAGTGAGATGGTGGATTGCATCATCCAAAACGCCCCAAGAATCCAGACATGTAGCAACAATGGGCGCCGGACGTTCCGTCAACAATTTGGTCGACAAAGCAGTTCCACCCCATTCACTTCCGTTGGACCGGGAGCAACTCGTGCATCGGGCGCAAGACCTCTCTGCACCTGAAATAGCTCGCGATCCTGATCGGTATCAAACACACGATTCTGTGCGACTTCGCGATTCTGTGCGACTTCGCGCCATTCGACAACTCATCTCTAAGACCGCGGGAATCCCTTCACTCGTGAAGGTACTCAATCGCCATTTCGGATTGCGGTAAGATTGGGCAGCATAAACCTTCCGGGACCCGCTGTCGAGGCAATTGTCGCTTTGCACCTAACCAGGTTCTTCCTCACTTTGTGTGGTGATCAGGCCGGTTGAGTGGCAGCATGCGTGCCCTCTAAAATATGGAAGTTGACTACATTCTTATTATTAATCGGGATATACGACCAGTTTAGAGGCGGCTCGCCTCTCACAGGCGACGTTTGCAGCGGCGACGGCAGATCGAGATATTGGCGGGTTGATGCCGGGGCTTTGTCCGAAATCTGTGGTCCGATTTCGGACGAAGTGACGGTCAAGATGTCCGAAATATGCTACGAATTTCGGACAAGCTTCATACACAAAGCGCCGCGGCTTTGCCCGACATCATCGATATCGTCATGCAGATGGGCGATGCCGACCTAGCCTCGTCCCCTCCCCTTCCAGCCATTGCCAATCCCAGCCTGCCTGCGCAGCTTGAGGCGCTCGCCGGCCGCGCGCGCGATTATATCGAGGCGGCGAGTTCGGCCAACACGCGCCGCGCCTACGCAGCCGACTGGAAGCATTTTTCGAGCTGGTGCCGGCGCCAAGGCATCGAGATGTTCCCGCCCGATCCTGAGGTCGTCGGGCTCTATATCGCCGCCTGCGCGTCAGGTACGGCCACTGGCGACAAAAAGCCCAACACCGTTTCAACCATCGAGCGCCGGCTTTCGTCGCTCTCCTGGAATTTTGCCCAGCGCGGCCAGCCGCTGGACCGCAAGGACCGGCATATCGCCACGGTGATGGCTGGCGTTCGCAACACCCACGCCTCCCCTCCCCGGCAGAAGGAAGCGATCCTGCCCGAGGATCTGATCGCATGTTCGAGACCCTCGACCGCGGCACGCTGCGTGGTCTGCGCGACCGCGCCATGCTGCTTTTGGGTTTCGCCGGCGGCCTTCGCCGATCCGAAATCGTCGGCCTCGACGTCGGCAGGGATCAGACCGAGGACGGCCGCGGCTGGGTCGAGATTTTTGCCGATAAGGGTCTGCTTGTCACATTGCGCGGCAAAACCGGCTGGCGCGAGGTCGAAATCGGCCGCGGCTCCTCCGACGTCACCTGCCCTGTGGTCGCTCTGCAGACCTGGCTAAGACTGGCGCGCATTGCGCACGGACCGCTGTTTCGGCGCGTTGCTGGTCAAGGCAGAGCCGTCGGTGCCGATCGCTTGAACGACCAGGAGGTCGCACGCCTGGTCAAGCGCACGGCGCTCGCCGCCGGCGTGCGCGGCGATCTGTCGGAGGGCGAACGGGCCAAGAAATTCGCCGGCCACTCACTGCGCGCCGGCCTCGCCTCGTCGGCCGAGGTCGACGAACGCTATGTGCAAAAACAGCTCGGCCATGCCTCCGCGGAGATGACGCGAAATTATCAGCGCCGGCGCGATCGTTTCCGCGTAAATCTCACCAAGGCGTCCGGGCTCTGATGCCCCCGTTTTGTCCGCTGGGATGAGGCGGTCAGATCTCAGGCGATAACAATTACCTCATCGAGCACAGCGAGCGCTGTGTCCAGACTATCGGCGGCCGACGCTTCGTAGTCAGGCATGATCATCAACTGCGTTATGGCACGGCCCACAAATTCCGGGTTTAGCTTTTCCAACCGATCCTTGGTCCGGGAGACCTGTTCCGGGAATGCGCGCAGATTGAAGCGAACAAATGACGAGGTCTCTTATCCCCGACACGAATAGCTCGCGATCTCATCGGGATTTCCCTTACCGCCATAGGCAGCTTGAGTGGGATAAGCGCAGATCGGCTGGTGCTTGCCGGGGAATGCCTTGCTGCCAGCCGCGAGAGAATCCGGAGCCTTGTCTTGGTTTATCCAGCCCTCGATGGCGGCCAAAGGATCAAAGTCGTCGAAGGCTTGGCCATCGCCGCAGTGGGTCATCCCCGGGATTATGAACATGCGCACGAAACGGCGAGTCGCTTCCAAATCGCCGCCGCTTGTGACCTCGACGACTTGCTTGTACCAGCGCACCAGATCGTTGGCTGAGAAGACCGGATCGGAAAGTCCCTGAAACAAGAGCAGCTTTCCACCGTGGGCAGCGAAGCTGGCGAGATACGTGCCGGTCGCATCATTGAGCTTGGCCGTATCCGCAACGCGTGCCGGATCCTTGTCGAAGTCGAACTTCAGGGGGTCAAAATTCGGCGCCGGGGGCGTCATGAAGTAGTATTGAAGCGAGCGGGCTCCCAGAACGATGTTATTTGCATCCGACTGGGAAGTGGGGGAATTGCCCAGCTTCCACATTCTCCAGTCCGCGCCCGCAACGCCCGTATCATATGGCCAATCGCTGTAAAGCTTTTCGCCATCGGAGCTTTCCGGACCCGCGAACGCGCGGCTCATGGACTGCACTTGACCAGCCGTGAGGCAGCTGTCCGTCTTATCGCCTTGGCAGGACAGGACCTTTGGGTCGAACCGGCACTGCTCCCAGGCGTTGATGACGCCATCCTCAATGCCATCGCGGGCATCACAGGCAGCGAGAACCGCCTTGGCGACGATGTTCAGATCCTGCTGGGAGAAGGCGCGGGATAGAATAGGATGGCCGGCCTCATCCTTGGGAGCGATGCTCATGTACTGGCGAGTATCCCAGGCTTCGGCAATGTTGGCGGCACTGAGACGAAAACCCGGGCTACCTGCAACAATGCCGTCGAACTCGAGCGGATATCGCTGAGCCGCTATCAACGCCTCACGACCGCCATTCGAGCATCCCATGAACACCGACTTTTTCGGAGCCGCCCCATAGAACTTGGCAATCACCTGCTTCGAGACCGAAGTGACTTTGCCAATGGAGGCGTACGCAAAATCAATGCGTGCGGCTTGATCGACCCCGAAAGCCGGATCGGGGCTTGGGTGCCCGCCATCCATGCTTACAACAGTGTAGCCGCGCAAGAGCCCGGGAGCCGCGGTCGAGTTCCGGCAAGGAATGGTCCCGACGGCCGGCGCCAGGAAGCCATCAACTGCGCCGCCGCCCTGGAAAAGGAACATGTCGTTCCAGGTCGTCGGAAGACGCACCTCAAACCGGGTGCCATATGATTGACCATCGACCCCCTGGCGTTTCCCGATAACACCTCGGACAAGGCAGTGCCCGCCCACTTTTACCGCCTGAGGCGAGGCGCCGGTGAATGCAGTGAAGGGATCTGCGGGGATCTCCTGCGGCTTTTGAAGGCTAGCCTCGGTAAAGATCACGCTTGGAATTTTGAGCTTGGCGATGGACCGGCACGCCTGATCCGACGCGTTTGCCGCCAGTGCAGGCGCACATACACATATGATCGCCAACATCAGTGCCAGCGTGCACCCGCGGTCCCGCAGCTTGAGCCCGTTAGCCAAGAACATACCCATCCTCCCTGGATGCGCCCGATAGCCCGAAAGCTGATCGCATTGGTAGCTAGTTGTGAGCTTTCACTAGGTTGTCCATCCGGTCCGAACCGGGAAAGCTGAGATTGTCGAAGCTTCAGTGACTCCAGGGGGACCGGATGAACATCCATAAGAATACCGGTCTGACGCCGCTCGGTCGAGAGCGGATTTTTTGCGCCTGGGCGCGCCGGCAGCACCTCGAGGTGTTGCCGCCTGATCCGCAGACCGTCGGCCTCTACATGTGCATCCAGAAAGGTTACAGGAGACAAGAAACCAAACTCTGTGGCGACGATCGAGCGCCGTCTCTCCTCCCTGGCGTGGAATTATACGCAGCGTGGCGAGCCGCTCGATCGAAAGGACCGCCATATCGCCACCGTGCCCGCCGGCATCCGTAACAGCCACGCAAAACCGTCTGTGCAGAATGAGGCCATACTTCCCAAAGACCTGATCGCCATGCTGGAGACGGTGCTCCGCAAGACCCATCAGGTCGCCCCAGGCCAGAGCAACCGGCTGGTCCCCGGGGAGGACGAAACGGTCGACCACTCCGCTTGTTCGACTTGTGTTCGGGCGACTATCCCGGCTTCTATGCATCGCGCTTCGGCGCGGCGAGCTTTGTCCAACGCGCCAAGCCTTTGAACCGAATCGCTGTAGACGGAAGTCGCGGCGAGCTTCGCGTTGTTGATCGGAGCATCGAACCAGGCGTCGTATCCGCGGTATCCACCCCATCGTCTGTCGCGCAATCTGTTGGCGAGCGCATCCTCAGCCGTTCGATCGCGGCCGTCTTTGCCGCAAACTATTATATGGCGGCCGCCGATGCCATTCGGGCGCGCAATATCTCAGGGGTTGAAGGATCGTCGATCAGTTTTCCGATGTCTTGGCGGGCCGCGATGATCTGCACATGACCCTGCAAAGATTGCGCGTAGTAGGAAATACTGGTGCAACTGCTCACCCCAGGCGTCAGGATAATCGTAGAACCAATCGAACGAATGCACGCATCGCGGTTTGCCTACAGCACTGCTCTCCTGTCCCGATAGCGCAAATTCGCGGTTACCTCCGGCCACGAACAGTCGGACCAATTTTATTTGTAGGTTAGACCTTCGTCCTCGGCAAGATTGGCCAAGCGATGACTCGCTGCTGAATTGCCGGCCCGCGCGTGATGAGCGCGAAGGCGTCAGGTAGCCCCCGCCGTCAAGACTCAAGCCGCAACGCAATCAGGCGGGAGTGCCTTCCGCTAGGTGGGGATGGACTGGCCGCCGAAATCAGAAGCAGCAAGCCTGGAGCATAATGGAAGACCTCGACCATGTGAAGCAGGCCGTGAAGGGCGACCTAGCCTATTTGCAGCCACCTGCTCAAAGCCGCGACATGAAGCCAGCCGCCAGCCTGCTAGTCGACAGCAACCGTTCAGCTTGCTGCCGCCGACCGCTTGAAAACGATGGTCACCTTCGTCCCTTTGTTGGCGCTGGACTCGACGGCTAGCTGCGCCTTGGCGTTCTCGGTCAGCGATCGCGCGATCAGCGCTCCGAGCTTGCCTGGTTTGGGCCACACGTCGCCTTCCGGCAGGCCGATTCCGTCGTCCGCCACTATAACCCGGCAGCCGTCGCCATCGACGACGCTGTGCAGTGTTATCGTGCCGCCATCGCGGCCCCGGAACGCATGCTTTAGTGAATTGGTCAGCAATTCGTTTACGACCAGCCCGGCCGGCATGGCGACGTTTATTGACACCGGATATGTATCCACCTTCATATCCAGCCGGATTCCCTCGACCGCATGCGAGCTCATGACCGCGGACGCGATCTGGCTGAGATAGACGCCAAGGTCGACCTCCTCCTTCGGCTCGTCGGCCGTTAGCGTCTGGTAGAGGATCGCCAGAGCGTCGACGCGACCGGCGAGCCGCTCAAACCGTCTCCGGTCGGCCTCGGTCGCGTTGCGGCTTTCCAGCCGGATCAGCGCGGTGATCATCTGCAGGTTGTTCTTCACCCGGTGCTGCAGTTCGCGCAGCAGCGTGTCTTTCTCGCTGACACGCTCCTCCGCCGAGCGCTCATCTCCCGCCTCGCCATGGGCGGATACGTCGACCAGGGCCACCAGTCGGAAGCACACCTTGCCGTTGTCGTCTTCGATCACGTTCGAATAAACGTCGACGATCGCGGGTTTGTCCTCTCCGCGCTCCAGCTTGAAGGTGCCGACCAAATCGGTTCCCTCGACCACGGCCTCGGCAAGCGGCCTGTCCTTTTGCTGATGGAGGCCTTTGCCCAAAAGGGCTGCCCAGTTTGCTCGTGTGAGCCTGGCGGCTGTCAGGCCTGACAGTTTCTCGAATTCCGGATTGGCGTAGACCACGCGCTCTTCACCGGCAAGGTCCGAAACGGCTATGGCGATCGGCACCTGGTCGAGGAATTTCTTGAACTGTTCGCTTTCCAGTGCGGTTGCAAGGTCAGGTGTATCAAGTAACTGCTCGACCGCCTCAGCCTTCTCTGAATCCGATGTCATTTGCGCGCCTGTTCTGTGCGGATGATATCAACAATGCGGCGAGCCCGCCATCGCCAAAACTGGAGCTGCATCTCACGTTTCGCATCACGCATCTGACAACCAGCTCTGCATAGCGTAACGGCCGCACGTCTAGCATTGCGACCGGCCGAAGGAGAGCGGCAAGGATCGGCTACAATCCAGGTGCCTGGAATGTCGAAGCGACCGGTCAAGTGGGTACGCTGCGGAAGATCGATAGAGCAGGCATTCAGGGAGAATGAGTTCGCGTGCCGGCCTCGGCGATACGTGCCGACACTGTCAACCTCATGACCGCATGCGGGCTGAAAGAGCAGCGCTTCGCTCCAGCGGTAATTCAGGCCGCTAGCTGCCTAACTGCGGCAAGCCCATCGATCGTGTATGTTGAGACGCTATTGCCGATGCCTAAATATCGAACCCGTCATGGCAATCGTTGTGACGGGAAGCGCTCGCTTATGGGCTGTGCCGGAATGCGCATGAAGTATACGCCTGTGCGCCGCTTCGTTGATCTCTTGGCCTTCGAGGAAGTCGTCAATCTCATCGTATGTGAGACCGGGACGAGGTTCTCCAGGTCGGCGGTCGGGATCTTTTCAACAAGATCAGACGGAGCGCCCAGATACACTGCCAAGGCGCGAACTCTGCGCTTGTTCAGCCCGGAAAGAGGAAGAATGTCTGCGGCACCATCGCCGAACTTGGTGAAGAAGCCCATCAAGGCCTCGGCTGCTTCGAAGCGACTTCTGAAAAAGAAGTGTGGGTTTGCTCTCATACCCTTTGCTGAAAAATGTTGTCATAGAGCGCATGGAATGCCACGCGCTTCGAATCGGAGTAGCCATCCGGGAAGCCTGAAGCCCCTTTGAAGCGCATGTCCGGCAGCTATTCATAGCGTGGATGACTTTGATCGAAACAAACGATTTCATAACTCTTCGGAAATCTTGCATGGACAAAAGCACGTCCGCACCGGTCACCCATCCAAAGGAGAAAATCTTCCATGCGCCCTGACGTGCAGTGGAGGTCGTGCCGAGAAGTGAGTTGCAACTGGCCGATCATGTCGGCGGTTCGACGCTAGTCGTCCCCAATGTTCCTGAGCTGCGAAGTCTTGCAGGCGAGCCAGCTGCCCAGCGCGATTCTGCTTGTGGCGGGCTTTTTGCCGCAGGCAGTCCGCTCGTTTGGGCAGCGGATTGGAGACCCGGCCGGCAGCGCTACCATACAACATCAGCGCACTTTACATCTACGCGGTATTGCCGGGCTTCCAGTCGGTGCCATGTTTGGCCGACGAATGACGCGATACGGCCTCCTGCACAAGCGAAGGCGTTATCGGATGTGCGACCGGGAAGCAGGCGGACAGTGCAGCACATGTCAGTCGCCTGTGCGACGGTCTTTCGGGGAATGAAATCGGGCCAGTTCACGGCGCGGCATTATTCGTCAACAGCCGCCCCTTCGCAAGGATATAGGCAGCCCGCGTCACAAGTTCGTGCTGCAGATGAAAACGGCATCGCCGGCATGCAAGTCAGCAGCCGCTCAAGATTCGATGATCCAGCCAAGCTCTCGGCGTCATGGAACGGCAGGCGCCACGATCGAAGCATCTCATGTTGATTCAGGCGGACCCTTATGAGGCGTTCTTTGATGCCGGTGATGCCTGACAGGCGGTTGCAGCTGCAAGCGACAACGCGGCCTATTTAGTTGGAAACGGTCTGAGGCAGGCCAATTTGGCTTGCCCGTCACTATGTGGAGAAAGAAATGCTGTGTCTAGGAATTAGCGGCGGACTTGACCAAGTCCATGAAAACCGATTCGAGCTTCGGAACGCCTTTATGCACGATGGCGCCGCGGTGCTCGTCCGAGACGGACGGGTGATAGCAGCCGTCGAAGAGGAACGCCTCAATCGGATGAAACACTCCAACAAGCTCCCAATTCGTTCGATTCAATACTGTCTGTCAGCGGCGGGGGTTCAGCTCAACGACATTGATCGTGTCGCGCTCTACGCCAGCGAGCCCTATGCCAACGCCATGCTTGAAGGTATGTCCGCATCCCACCCGGACATTCTCTCCATTCCGTTGGATGCTAAAACGTTGGTGCAGGATCTGTTAACGCGTGAGTTCGGCACTAAGTTGGACAGTTCGCGTATTTCATTCGTAAGTCATCATCAGGCGCACGCCGTGAGCGCCTTTGCAATGTCGGGCTTCGAACAAAGTCTCATTCTAGCGATTGATGGCTCTGGTGATTTCCTATCGGGCCTCTTGGCGGTAGGGTCTGGCACAGAAATTACGCAACTCGAGGCTTTCCCCGAGAACAATTCTCTTGGGCTGTTTTATCTCGAGACGATCCGCTATCTCGGCTACGGCTTGTTCGACGAGTATAAGGTAATGGGACTCGCGCCCTACGGCGACCCCGCTCCCTATCGCGAGCTCTTCGAGCAGTTCTACGAGCTCTCCGCCAACGGCGGTGGCTACCGTGTTCACCTCGACCGCATCGGTCCGGCGTTGCTCCGCAATATCGAGGTCAGGCGAAAGGGAATGCCCTTCACCCAGCAGCATCGAGATGTGAGTGCGTCACTGCAGGAAGCGCTTGAGCGGATCGTGTTCCACATTCTCCGGCATCACCGTGAGGCCACCGGCATGAAGCGGTTGTGCCTGGCGGGGGGGGTGGCCCACAACTGCACGATGAACGGTAAGCTGCTGTATTCAGGGCTTTTCGAAGACATTTTCGTGCAACCCGCGTCTCACGACGCTGGCTGCGCATTGGGAGCTGCGCTGATAGTCTCTAACGAGATGGGCCGCCCCGCGCCGTGTGAGCGACTGCAGGAGGTCTATTGGGGTCCTGATCTCGGGAGCGAGCGCGCCGTGCAACAGGAACTGAATGCATGGGCCGGACATCTCGAGGTTGAACGCTCTGATGACGTGGCAAGCAGTGCAGCCGACTGGATCGCCAACGGCGCCGTGATCGGCTGGGTGCAGGGTCGTTCGGAGTTTGGGCCACGTGCGCTGGGCAACCGCAGCATTCTTGCCGACCCTCGGCCCGCCGCAAACAAGGACCGGATCAATGCGATGGTCAAGAAGCGCGAAGGCTATCGGCCCTTCGCGCCATCTGTGCTGGAGGAGGATGCGAGCGAATTTTTCGACCTCCCGGACGGTAGGCACGAATTTCCATTCATGAATTTCGTCGTTCGCGTGCGTGACTCAAAGCGCGCCTTGCTCGGTGCCATCACGCACGTCGACGGTACCGCTCGCCTGCAAACAGTATCGCGCAACGCCAATCCCGCGTACTGGGAGGTCATCAATGCGTTCAAGAAGCGCACAGGCACTCCAATTCTGCTCAATACGTCCTTTAACAATAATGCCGAACCGATCGTGGATTCGGTTGCAGACGCGATTGCCACCTTTCTGACGACAGAGCTGGATGGACTTGTGGTCGGGCCCTTCCTGGTAAAAAAGCGGGCTGCAACGCTGCAGGATTGGACTGCGCTTGCGGTTTCGTTGCCGCCCTATGTGTCCCTCCATCAAACCCGCGCTTACAAAGCGCCAGATCGTCGGGAGACTCACTGCGAGATCAGCACGACCCACTTCAGCAGTGACAGTGTACGAATTTCACACGACTTGTTTAATCTGCTGATGCGGATTGAGGGCGAAGCCGTGTTGGGAGATCTCCTCAATACAATTGCGCCGGATCAGGCTAAGCGTGAAGCTCTGATGGAGGGCCTGCGACGGCTGTGGGAGCAGCGCCTCGTTCGATTGCATCCCTCACAAGCTGCTCGCATGGATCATGACTGCGATCAAACGCTGGACCAGCATAACAGGCTCTCAGCGTGATAGAGGTGCCGCTATCCAAGCTCGGCGAATAAAGGTGTTCATCGACGCCGCCTGCCCGCGCACCCCGGCCAGGCGGTCGACTTCATCACAGGGTTGATTCGTCCACTTCATGTTGGACGACCCGGACGCGCAGAAAAAAGCGCCTGCGGCGGGTCCTTTGTAACCACCATGATGCGGGACCACAGCGACAGGGCGTGCCGGAGACAGTCAATCCGGCCGGCGATGTCGTCGCCGGCGGCGACGGTCTCATTCAGGATCAGCATCGACCAAAGAGCGAGGCCACTGCCGTTATGCTCCGAGATCTGGGGACGGCGGCTTGGCGATCACCGTCTACTCGGCGTTGCCGAACTCACTGCATGCGAGACCGTGACGAAGCCCTTCACATTGCGGGTCGGGACATAGCTGGCTTTCTTGGCGCGCTACCATCGCTAGAGATGCAGACTTCGCCCAACAGCTCCTGCTGGAGCGCGGCTTGGATCTGATGGCAGAATTCTTGCGGAGACGCGGACAAAGTGGGGAGCACTCCAACCTACACACGCGTCACTGGGCTATCAGTGTTGACCGTATAATCTTCGGAATGGCAATGGCATATTTTACAAAGCACGACGGCAATCAAATTATATACCGCAGCTGGGAAGAGCCGGAACAGTCAAGCGCAAGGATGAGAATTTTGGTCCTCAAGCTTGATCATGTCGGCGACTTTTGGATGTCTCTAGGGCCTCTAAAGGACCTTCGTCAGCGTTTTGCGCATGCCCACATTACGCTGGTGGTGGGAAGCTGGAACATCGCTACTGCAAAACAGTTTGACCTCGCCGACGATCACGTTGCTTTTGACTTTTTTCCTCGCAACCCAAAAGTCAAAACGCGCAAAGAAGCCGCGGACATAAGGCCGCTGCTGACCGGCGAGTTTGATCTTGCCATTGATATGCGTGTTCCGGAAGAAACAAGGCCGATCTTGCTTGAAGTTCCCGCCAGGCACCGTGCGGCGATAGTTGATCCGTACAGCATGCATCAGATCGATATTGCGATAGCGCCATTCAATCTGAAACTGCGCAGAACCATTTTCTACAAGCTGGTCCAAAAAATAGGGCTTGCTAACAAAATCCCCCGTAGATGGCTTGATTGGTTCATTGACCGTAAGCAGGTGCGTCTCCAGCATGTGTCAGAAATCCTCCTCTTTCTGGTCGCAAAGGCAGCTGCCTATTTCGAAAGCGGAGCGGGTCACCCACAGAATTCGACTACAGGCAATGCCCCGATTGTCGTGGCTCCGTTCTCCAATTCCAGCCTGCGAGATTGGCCCATTGAAAGTTTTGGCAAAGTTATCGCTGCTCTTTCGACCCGTGGTGAGGTGGTCCTCGTTGGCCGTGGCGAATGCCTGGAAGCGCTTGAGGAGGTTGCGAAGATAGCTAGGGAACGTGGGGCCGCGAACATTCGGACGGCTGTCGACTTGTCAGAATTGGAATTCAATTGTCTCGTGAATTCGGCCGCGCTCGTGGTTTCGAACAATTCAGGCACCGGCCATGTCGCTGCCCAGCTTGGCCGCCCTACTATCGGCATTTTCACGGCGTCACATCTACCGGAGATTTGGGGGTTTCGAGGTCCCTTGGTCAGCATGCTTATGAGTGTTATTGAATGTCGCGGATGTGGTCTGGACCAAGTGCGGCATTGTCCGGTCAAAGTCCGATGCAAGTTCGACATCACGCCGGATCTCGTGATTGCCGAGGTAAACGCCTTGATGAATCATTGTAAGGGTACGGCACAAGCTTAGTGGCTCGCGGTCACCACAACCGCGATTGCCCAGCCCTTGTCGCTGATTCAATCGCTACAATCATCTAAAGGCCGAAATTCAGAATCGAATCGACTTGTTCGAAGGACCGCAGTGGCGATGTCACATTGGCCGACAGGTGGCATAGAGCGGCGCCTGAGAATGAAAGTGCCGCCGCCCAGCCTTCATAGCCGTTCCTCCTTTGTTGCGTGACGGCCCGAAAGTCGCCATCGCGTCAGATGTTCATCAGGTTCGGGATAGCCGGGGCTCGTCCGGCGACAGTCATGGCAGCGACTTCGCTTCTGGACCCGCTCATCCGGCCGCCAAAAACAAATGCGCTTTCTAAGCCGTAATTGATCCGCCGGAGCTGACCAAAGCCACCTTGCTCTGGGTTGCGGCAATGGCGACTGGGGCGAGAAGCCGAGAAGAACCGATGCGGCGAGAAATCCTGAGACCATCCGCCACGAGACGTCGCCAGGGAACGTAGTATTGCGTTCCGCGTTACACTAACGTATATACGTCCGCAGCACAGGAGCGCGCCATGGCCACCACACCCACCAGGAAGGAAGCACCCGTCTCGATGCGGTTTCGCGACGATGATCTCACCATCATCGACCGCGGCGCGGAGCTGCTCGGCCTGTCGCGCACGGAGTTCATGCGGCGCGCCGCGCTGCACGAGGCGCAGGCGGCCATCCTCAACGAAACCGTCATCCGCGTGTCCCCGGAAGCCTATGACGCCTTCATGCAGGCGATCTCAGCCCCGGCCGCTGCGCCCCCGGCGAAGGCGGCCGAGCGGCTGCGTCGGTCCCCGCCCTGGGACCGCTAGGTGGCGCTTTCAGGCATCGAACTCCTCGACGACGCGCACCGCCTCGACAGCTTCGATTGCGGCAAGCCGGCGCTCAATGCTTGGCTGGCCGGCTTCGCGCGAACGAACCAGGCCCGCGGGTTTACCCGCGTCCTGGTCGTTCACGACGAGGGAACAGTCGTCGGGTATTACGGCCTCGCGCCGGGCGTGATCCAGCCAAATAGCGCACCGCGCGCCATCCGCACCGGACGCCCGCCCGATCCGATCCCCTGCCTGCTGATCGGACAACTCGCCGTCGACCACCGCTATGCCGGACAAGGCGTCGGTAGCGGCTTGGTCAAGGACGCGCTGTATCGCTGCGTCGCCGGCGCCGACATCGTCGGCGGCCGCGCGGTGGTGGTGCGGGCGATCGACGCCGAGGCAGAGCGCTACTGGCAGAGCTGGGGCTTCATTCCCGCGCGGGACAATCCGTCGGTGCTCATGCGCTCGATCCAGGACGTGAGCCTCTGGCTGGCCGACAAAGGCCACTAGCTCCGCGCGCGTAGCGCCTCCGGAAGCGGCAGGTCTGCGCGCGGGCCTGCCGCCGACCGGGCTCTAGTTGCGGCGTCCCGCCGCTCCCCGAGCCGGCTTCGCCGTCTCGGCGTTCGGGTGACCCCTCACGCAGGGCCAGAGGGAGACGGCGGTCAGAGCGAGGGAGCCCTGGAGAGAAGGGAAAGTCATGATGTCGATGATATTCATAGGGGGTTCACGCGAGATATTTGAGCTGATGGAACCTGCCATCGCTCGGATCCGCCCAATCGTTGTTGCCGTGCACGGCGTGCTGATTGGCGACGCGTCTGGAGCCGATGCCGAGGCGCAGGGCCTGCTCGCGGGCTACGGCTACAAACATGTCGGGGTCTTCCATGCGGCCAAGGAACCCCGCAATGATCTGGGCGACTGGGCTGCCTACCGGGTCCCGTCTCCTGAAGGTGCTAGAGGATACTGGATCTACGCCGCCAAAGACCGGGAGATGGCGCGCGCCGATTTTGGGATGATAGTCTGGGACGGCGCATCACCCGGCACGGCCGTCAACGTGCTTCGGCTCGCCATGGCGAACAAGCCGAGGTCATCTACGATCTGGCCAGGGGCAGCATGGCGACTACGCACCATGTCGTAGACTGGTGCGCCATTGCTCCGCGATGCCGGTCCAGACATTCGGCGCGCCAAGCCGAAGCCCGCATGACGCGAGGCGAGCGCCTGGCGTTGCCGGGATGATGGACGCGCGGTCCCGGCGGGTCCAACGCGATAGGCTTGATCCGGCCCCGCGCCCCCAACTCCACTTGTATGAACGGCCGGGGCCGGCCCTTTTCGAAACCGGCTCACCGCCGCGTGGCGTTGTGCAGGATGATTGTCTTGACCCGTCTCGCATCTGAAGCGGGTGCAAGCCTGCCGCACATGCCGCTGCTTGGTCATGCGAGGCATCGCTACCGTGGGGCGTGGCGTTCGCCGATCTCCAAACCGCTGTGCCGCCATACCGAACACGCAAGGCGGTTTAACCGCCAGGCTGCTGTCTGGGTGGAGATCCGCCTGATCTAAAGCGTCACCCACCCGACGGACAACATCTCACGACGCGCCGAGCAGCTTGGCCAAGAATCCGCACTGGCCGATCTCGCGCTGCGTGCGATCGCCTCCTCGATAGCATTGGAGCAACACCTTCTTGAAATCGGCCTCTGCCGGCAATTTTGTCGTAAAGCTCATGGTGGCGACTCCCGCACGCGCGCAGGACAGCCGGCAGATCGCGCATCTTGGCGATCAACCCTGCCATTCGGCCCGTCGTTCTTCTTTATTCCAATGGAGATCGTAATCAGGTCCGGCCGGTCACGGAGTGAAGTGTTCTCCCTTCGAGCAGCCACGTCGGCGCCGCTCAGAATCTTCGACGAGCGCGCCATGACAGCATCGATCTCCGCAAATTCTTGCCAGCAGATCGTCCTCACATCATCATGCCCTTGGCTTCAACCGGGCTGGTGCCCTCCCCTTCCCGGCTTTTTGTCCCGACGCTCGGGTCGCGTCGCCCGGCCCGGTCAAGGCCCGGCGCGATTGGTCGGGTCTCATGCCCAAAGCTGCCTCGGTGCCAGTAGCGGCACCGCATGGCCCCACCCAGGCTTGCGCCAGTAAAGCGTCGGCGAGCCAGCATCCGACGGTGCGTTCGAGCGATCTCATTCGGCGGCCATGATCGCGCACGTCACCATGCTGCAGCGGAAAGCTGCCGAAGCTCGTCTGGCCAGGTCGCTGACCGCCTCGTCGTCGCGGGCGACGACCGAAATCTTCCCCACCGCAGCGAGGTTTCTCCCGTTAGAAGATCCTCAGCGGGATGGGCTGCCAGTTCACGCCCGGCCAACAAGCATCCGGCCCGCGGGACAGACCTCGTCTCCCGGTCGTGTGAGCAGAAGAACATCGCGAAGTGCGGCTTCATCCTCGACGCCGCGAGCCTGCTCGCTATACCGCGGCCGCCGAAAGCCCTAGAGCTGTCACCAGGCGCCAGCCCACCTTTCTAGCTGGCGGACCATCTCATCGAGCGCGCCGATGGCCGCACGGTCAGTGATTGCAATGTCCTCAATGCGCCGCAACTGTTTGGGTCGGGGGCAGCCCTGCGCAACCAGGCCGGCACCGCCGTCGTCGGCGCGGCTTCCGTGGCACCGGGAAGAGTGCCGTGGTGGCGCAGGAGGGTTTTGGCTCAGAATCATGGAACACGATGAATCATCGCGGCGCTTTTTGTAGAGCGAACGATAAGTCTTGCACGACCAGCCATTTATCCCTCGCCAAATCAATGCCGCGGGCGCAGGCGAACTCCGTCCGGACTAAGTTCAACGCGGGCAAAAGAAGTTGTGTAGGCCATGTCACGAAATGCTTGGTCCGCTTCTCTGCCGGCCGATGGTCCATGAAATCCCCTCCCCACCCACGACACCAGACACCTCCTTGCCAATATGCCGATCAAGTACTGGCCTCCATGGTACCAGCATGAACTCACGCGCCTTCTCGACTATCACGTACTTGCCGCTGGCAAGGTCGATCGAGCGGCGCAATCGACCCTCTATTCGATCACCAGGCTGCGCTTCGGAATACGAGAGTCCGAGTTCGTCAGACAGTTGACCGGCAACACGGTTCAGCTCACGTTGACGCAGGATCGAAAGCATGTTGGCGCGATAGACGATCCGGTCCTGCTCTTCCCGAGCAAGACCTTGCGCAATCAGCCACTGCCGTCGGCGGCCTTGCGCCTCTCGGACATCGCGGCCGAAACCAGAGCTGTGCAAGGCCTCCGGTGTGTCGGAAACCAGCTCTCGATCGAGCCAGGTGGCGCCGTCGAAGCTGACTTGTTGTTCCAGCGGCGTCGATGAGAGCTTGTCAACCGTGACAGGCTCGGCCCCGGCCCGCTGACGCTCGTAGTCAGACACACGGTCGAGATGATCCGGTGCGACGATCCAGGTGCCGTCCGGCTCGCGCTCGACACGACCGGTCGCCCGGCGGATCGCCTCCAGTCGCCGCACGTGCGTTTCGGCAAAGCGTTCGGTGGCCGACGGGTCATGCTTGAGATGGATATCGATGCTGTAGCGCCCGTCATGGGCCGTGGCGATCTCGGCAATTGTGCGGTCGACTTGCCTTGGCCCGGTGTCCCTCGGCGTGACCCGCACTATGCAGCCCTCTGGCGTCGGTTGGGTTGCCTCGCCTTTGCCGATATCAACATAGTGGCTTTTGCCGTCCACGGCGTCGACGACGAGGTAATGGCGGTCAGTGATTTCGTCGGCCAGGCCGCGCGCAACGATGCAGCCGACGACAGGCTGCATCTGCTCTGCAGATCGATCATGGATAACATAGTCGGCGGCACTGCGGGCGAGCCCCTTGCCGGTCAGTTCGCGGTGCATGGTCTTGATGATGTCGCCCCGCTCGCCGATGCGGCGCAGCGTCGCTTCAAGCTCGCCATCAAGGCGCCAGCGGCCCGAGCCGACTTCCTCAGCCAGACCCATCCGCTCGAGCTTGCGCAGGCGCCCCTGGTGCAGCGTCTGGCGAAACGTGTCTCGGCTGGCCGGTGAGACATGCCCCTCATGGTCGCGTATGCGGAGCAGCTGCCGATCGATGCTGGTGAAGCGTTCCCGCTCCATTTCCTGGCGCAGGCGTTGCTCGATCTCCCGGTCCGTTCTCGGGCCAAGGTCGAGGCTGACCAGCTCGGCCGCCCGTTCACGGATTCCAGACGAGATGTAGTCTCGCGCGATGACAAGATTTTCGCCGCGGTCGTCCCTGCCGCGGACGATAATATGGGTATGCGGATGACCAGTGTTGAAATGATCGACGGCCACCCAGTCGAGCCTGGTGCCGAGGTCTTCTTCCATCTGCGCCATGAGGCGCCGCGTGAGCGGCTTCAGGTCATCATACTCGATGCCGTCTTCAGGGGCGACGATGAAGCGAAACTGATGCCGGTCGCCATCGGCACGATCGATGAAGGCCTTGCCATCGACGCGGTCGCTGTCGGCGCTATAGAGCTCGCCAGGCTGGCCTTCGCGGGTCACGCCGTCGCGCTGGAGGTAGCGAAGGTGTGCACGTGCCCCGTCAACACCCTTGCCGGCCAGCTTGACGATACGGGCCTTGACGACGGCGCGCCGCTGCCGAAACGCCGCGTGGGGGTCGCGCGCTCTGAGAACGGCGGCAGCAGCCCCGCCGCGCCCCGCCCGGCTTCCGATGAAGCGGCCACGGCGACCGCTGCCGCCGCCGGCTCGGTTGATCGCGGCGCGGATCTGGCCGGCGAAACGCTTGCCTGCCTTCGAGCCGCGCGATCCGATTTTGCCCAGGCTCGGCTTGAACTCTTCATCCTGCATTGAGCCTCTAGTAATCTTAAGCAATATCAGAGGGTTGTCGGCAACAGCTCTCCTGACGCTGAAGGCAGCCTCCGTGGAAAACGATGTGCAGACAAAGACTTCGCCGCCTCCAGGAGGCGATGCCTTTATCTTGCCTTCCGCGGACCTGCCTCCCTGCATCCCTGCCCGCCCGACCCACGGTACCCCTGCCCTCACCTGCGATCCGGCCGGCCTGACCTTGCTCGCTCCGATCCGAGCGGCACCACGATTTGGCCATTCGGATCGGTCGCGGAAACACCGTTTCGCAGGAAAAACAGCGACTGCCCGGACGGGATTTCCGGCGCTTTTCCGGAACGGGATTTGCCGGTGAACGCGTCCATGTCGGCGGCCGAAATCCCCGCAGCCTTGAGCTCTTCCAGATACGAAACCGTCTCGCTGGGCAGCGGTCGCCCACGCTGCAAATGCTGTTCGTAGCGGTCCGGCCCAGCGTTATAGGCGGCAAACAGGCCGGGAAAGCCGAAGCGGTCATACATGGCGTGCAGATAGGCAGTGCCTGCCAGAATGTTATCGCGAGGGTCGTGCGGATCGGCCCCCAGGCCAAACTCTGCGCGCATCTCCTCGTAGGTGCCGGGCATCACCTGCATGAGGCCAATGGCGCCGGCGTGTGAGGCGATCGGCCGCCCGTCCAGCATTGTCTGCCCCCGGCTTTCGGCATCCATGACGGCATAAATCCAGGGCTGTGGAATGCTGAAACGCCGGCTTGCCTCAGCTACGTAGTGCTGCCATCTTGCCATCTGCGGACCACGGGAGATGGCGGCCGGCTGAGCGTCGGTCGCGGCGGAACAGGCGCATGGCGCTATCGCGACCATGCCCAGCATCAGGAGGGTTACTCGGTCCATAGCGGCACGAGCCTCCCGGCAATATTTTCGGCCGGCACCGGCCCGAAATAGCGGCTGTCGAAGGAGTGATTTCTATCGTTGCCGAGCAGGAAAAACTCGTCGGCGGCGAGCTTGCGGCAGGCATTCCACCAAGGCAGCGGACGGTGCTGCGTGTCGGTTGCCAGCCGGCGCGCGACAATCTCGCCGCCGATGATGATGGCGTCGCCGAAGGCGCAGACATGCTCGCCAGGCAGCGCGGCAAGGCGCTTGACCAGCGGCACATTGCTGGGCAGATAGAAGCGTTCGGCGGCGAGATCGGCGACCGGTTTTGGCGGGCGGACGAGCACCAGATCGCCACGAGCCGGCGATCCGGACGCGAGGCGATAGAGGCCGACCGGCGCACTGGCCGAGGCATTCCAGACCAGCCAGGGCGATGGGTTGTCGAAAGCGGCGAAGCCGATCAGGCCGAGGCCTATTGTGGCCACGGCGATCGTCTTGCGCGCCCGAACGCGCCGCAGATGGCTGCCGATCAGACGGATAGTGGGACGCCGGCTCATGAGCGGCCTCCCTCACCGGCCGAGCCGGAATCGTGCCCGGCATCCTCGGGCCTGGTCTCCTGCGCGCGTCCCTTCGACCAGTCGTCGAGCTCGTCGATGTGATAGCGGACATAGCGGCCGTGCTTGCGAAATTGCGGGCCACCGCCTTTGAGCCGCATCTTCTCCAGCGTGCGCTGGGACAGCCCGATATAGAAGGCGGCCTGCGCGGTGTTGAGAAACGGACTGCCCTTCTTGGCGCGGGCCGCGCGTTCGTTTTCGTCGTCCATGATGGTCCTCGTTTCGTTAGGGACAAGCGAAGGCGAGGATCGGCGAGCGAGATCGTTTTGGGGACGGGCGAAGAGTGGGGGGCGAGTTTTCGCCGCCCCTTCTTGAGAAGAGCCCCGCGCCGGTTGCGGCGCGGGGCTCGAGGCAGGCGGTTCAGTCGACCGGGTTCCAGATGATGGCGTATGTGTCGTCGTCATCCTGGCCGGCGGCGCGGCCGAGATTGGCGTAGAGCTTGCGCGGGCCGAACTCCGGGGCGGCAATCGACAGGCTCACATAGTCCTTGCCGGAGGTCTCGCCGGTGCGGATCCAGCCGGCCCCTACTTCGACCCCTTGCGTCAGCACCCGGAAGTCGGGATGGGTGTCGGCGCTCTTTGCCTGATTGGGCACGATGTCGATGTCGGCGCGGACGCTGAGCGTCTTGAGCTGGCCCTTGTAGCCGCCGTTTTCCTGTTTGGTGACGTATCCGATCGCGGTCATTTTCAGTCTCCTTTTTGGTGCTCGCCGGGGACCATTCCCCTGCGATGGCGAGACCGTGATGGGCGCGTCCGGACCGCCGGAACCGGGACGGCCGCAGCGATAGCGGAGGACTCGAGCGGGCAGCTTTTTTGAAGTGAAGCGGCGCGAGGAAGCCGCCGCAGGCGGCGGGGAAAAAAGCTGCTGGCGAGGGTTTCGGGCGGGCCGGATCCGCCCATAGGTCGTCAAGCCAGCCGCAGGGGAATGGTTCCTGAGACACATGGAGACAGGTAGCGCGATCGGTGACACAAGGAGCCGGCGGCAATGCAGGGCGCCGGCTGCGCGGGCTCTGTCGGCAACCGGATCGGACAATTGGCCCATGCGCGGAGCGCCTCGGCAAGCAACCCGGCGCGCTGCAGGGCTGCCGAAATGGGGGCGAGTTGCCGTCGGGATTTCTCGCGCGCGGCACCGGCTCGACAAGACGACCGATCGGCAGCCGGCGCGGTCCGGAGCGGCGCGCGCGACCTGAGCGGCGGCACTCGAAAGAACCGCCGCTTGGGTCCTGATCGATTATTCGCGGACGAACAGCGGCTGCACTTGTGCCCACTGATCGGCGGTGCGGAAACCGCCGCGGCTGGTGTAGCTTTCGGCCGGGAATTTCATCCAGCGCGGCAGCCAGGTCTCGACCCTGAGGCGGCCATTCTCGCCCGCCAGGAAGTCACGGATGATCTTCTTTTGCGTCTTGACCTTCTCGGCGACATTGCCATCCGCGACCAGCTTGCCGCCGACGTCGGCCAGCATCGAATTGGCGATTTCCTTATCGCGCAAGAGGTCGAAGAAGGCATCGTCCGGTTGCCACCATACGCCCATATCGACATTCAGATGGTTGCCGAGCGCCTCGATGACGGCGCTGCCGGCTGCAAGCGTCTCGGCCATGACAAGGGTGAGAACGCGCATGACATCGTCGTCGCACAGCGCCAAGAGGCGCGCGAACACGCCGGCGATAGCAAAGGCGTCGCCATTGCCGCCGGCGACCACGCCATCCTCATCCGGTGATCCGAGCAGGGCCAGTACCTCGCGCCGCTTTTTGCCGAATGCGGCTTCAGCCTTGCAGCCGGCAAGGCTGGCAGTCACCGTCTCGTTGGCTGCGCGCTGTGGCTCACGGCGCACCTGCCACAGGCCGGAACCGGTGATGGCGTGCGCCACCACGAGGCGCAGCGCCACGGCGGGATGGTCGAGCATGGCCGCACGCACGGCGGCATGGCGATGCAGATCGACATAGTTCTGCATCGGGCCGGTGAGTTCGGGGCGCGGCGGCTTGGCGGCTGTTTGTTCTTGCTCACCGCCCTCGCGGGCGCGGCGGGCTTCCTTGTGTGACAGCCAGCCCTCGTGACACTCGACCTCGCCGCGATACGTGACCGCGATGAAGACCTTGCCGCCCTTCTTCTTCGGGGTCTTCTCGTGGTCCCATGGGTGGAAATACTGGCCCGGTTCCAGCAGCACCACCTCACTCCAGCCGCCGTTGAGATAGGTGTCGCGTCTGGCGGCAATCGCTTCGTTCTGCTTTTGCCAGAACAGGTCGGCATCGGCGAAATAGCTGTCCTCGCCGAACAGGTCCGAGGTGATCAGGCCGGGATATTCGTCGATGGCAAACAGCGCCACCTTGGTGGAAATCGACTGGCCGCCGAACAGCCATTGCTTCAATTGAAAGCCACGCGGCGCGTATTGATCGGGATCGGCACAGAGTGCCAGCCAGTCCTTCTGCTGCGCCTTGGACGCCATGGTGAGATGGCGCACCGTCTCGGCGTCGATCTCCTCGCGGCGATAGGCTTCGCGGATTTTGGGCAAGAGGTCGCCAAGCGCCAGAATGCGTTTGACCTTCAGGTCAGTGATGCCGAAGGTCGCAGCGATATCGGAACGGTGCGGCCTTGCCTGACGAGCCGCGAAAACGTCTCCCATTGCGAGACTTCGTCAGGATCGAGGCGGGCGAGGTTTTCGATCAGCGAGGCTTCCAGCGCATCGGCGTCGTCACCGTCCTCCATGATGGCGCAGGGCAAGGGATCGCCTTCGCCGCGCTCGTCGGCAAGCGATTTGGCGGCGAAATAGCGCCGCCTGCCGGCAACGATCTCGAAGGTTTCCGGCTGGCCGTTGGGCCGCACAAGGAGAGGCACCAGCACGCCGCGCGCACGCACTGACGGCAGGATGTCGGATATGTCGGGCGCGCGTTTTCCATGGCGCATGTTGAGCGCGGAAATATTGAGCTGATCCAAGGGGATGTGGGCAAGCTGCATGGTTACTCTCCTTCGCTTTGGTTGAGGTTGTCCCGCCGCAGAGGCCGAAGGCCGGCGCGGCGGGACGGTTTTTGCCCCTATCGGCGCTGCTGTTCCGCCGTGTCGGGCGGAAGCTCGGAATGGGGCTTTGAAAGGGCGTCTGCTGCCTGCCGCAGAAGTCGCTCGGCCTCGGTGATGTGGCCGCAAATGCGGGCGGCTTCGGCATAGACGGAGAGCGTAAAGCGCGCCTGGAAATGCAGGTCGCGCTCGATGCCGAGGCCAAGCGGACCTTTTACGGATGCAAGCTCGGCCAGACTGACGCTGCCGAGTTCGGGGAAGCCGAAGCCGAGATCGCAAAGGCCGAACAGCGTGTCGCCATCGGCGTCGAGTTCGCTCAGAAGCCACGTCGCGGCACCTGTCGGATTAAACAGTTTCACAACGGGAAAATGGTCGATGTCGGCGTCGGCGGCGCCATTGGCGAGCAGTCGTGCGCGCAGTGGATCGGTGATCAGGATCATGGAAAGACTCCTTGTCAGAACAGGTCGAGTTGATTTCTGCTGGCTTCATCGAAGAGGCCGATATCGAGCGGTTTTTGCGCCGCGCGCGGACACATCGGCGCGTCCATCAGGAGGGTGAGCCGATCGCGCGTGGTGATCGGCCGAACGCCGGGAATGAGCAGCTGCTCGCCTTGCGGCGTCGGCTCGGTCGCGGTCAGTTGAGGATCGCGCATCGTCATGCCGCAATCCCTTCCTGCGCCTCGCCTTCGGCATCGGCCTGAAGGCCAAGCAGGAAATCGGCGGCCTTGGAGGCAAGACTGGCGGCACGGAAGATCGCGCGGTTGTCCTCGCGCAGCACCTTTAGCCATGAGCCGATGTAATCGGCATGACGCACGGTCGGCTCGATACCGAGATTGCTGCAGACGAAGGCGGCAGTGATTTCGGCGACCAATTCTTCACGCGCGTAAGCCTTGGAGCCGAACGAGCCGGAGAGGTCGCGAGCAAGCCGCGTTGGGTGGCCGGTCCAGTGGCCAAGCTCGTGAAAGCAGGTCCGGTAATAGTCGATCTGGTGATGGAACGCCGGCTGCGGCGGCACCTGAATGTGGTCGCTGCCCGGCATGTAGAAAGCGCGATCGCCGCCGACCCTGAAATCCGCACCGCTGGCGCGAATGAGCGTCTCGGCGTGCGGCACGATCTCGCACTGAGGCAGCGGCTCGGCGGCGGCATAGAGGTCTTCCGGAAGATTATCGCACTGCGCGACATTGAAGACGGTGAAGCGCTTCAGAAAAGGCACGGCCTGTGGTTCATCGCCCGCGTGGCGTGCGCGCTCCTTCTCGTCCTTGGGGACAAAGCGGTCGGCATGCACGATGGTCGTGCCGCGCTCGCCCTTCCTGACATTGCCGCCAAGGACGAGCGCCTGCCGGAAGGTGAGCCAGTTCTGGCTGGGATAGCTGCGCTCGACGACCGCGCCCCACAGGATGAGGATATTGATTCCGGAATAGGTGCGCCCAGAGGATGCATTCCTCGGCAGGCCAAGGCCTGCCTTTGCGCTGCCCCATGGCTTGACCCATGGCACGGTGCCGCGCTCCAGCTCGGCAATGATGCGGTCCGTGATCTCCTGATAAAGGCTGGCGCTGGGGCGCCCGCCCTTGCCGGCGCCAGCCTCTCCGCTGGCGGAACGCTTGCTGTTTGCATGCATCGTCTCATCCTCCGCTCGCCAATCGCCGCGCCTTTCCCCGGAAGCGGGGTGGGCGGCGAGTCGCGACCGGAAGGGCCCGCCGTGGTAGGCGGACCGCATCCGAAGGACCGGAACGAAGAGGAGGACCCTGAGCGGCACGCGAAGGGTTGCGGGCTGCCGCGGCGGGCCTAGAAGGGAGTGCCGCCCACCCCGCGCCACCGGGAAAGGCCAACAGACAGACCCCGCCGCCCGCAAGGGCGGCGGCCGTCTCAGCCCGAAGGGCTGCCCACGCCAAGGGGCGAAGCCGAATGGCCGAGACCGCCTGAGCTTGCCGAAGAAAAGCGGGCTCGGTTCACGAGCACCTGGTGCGCGTCGTCAGGCGCGCGGGCGCCCGCCAGGACGGCAGGCTGGACAGATTTTTCGAACGGATCGCGATAAATACTTCAAATGAATGCTGCACCTAAAACATGTGCGATGCAGCATTTTCGCAAGCATTTACCACGGACGCTCAGACCCGAGACTTCCGCCACCCAGCCTTGCGCGCGGCTTCCTCCGAACAAAACCAGCGCTCGCCTTTCAACAGGTTGATGCGCGTCTCCCAGTAATATTCCTGTCCGGGAACATGATAGATGCGCTCGCCCGTGTTGTAGCTGATATTGGCTTTGATGTTGCAGCCGAGAGCGGCAGGGCCGATTTCGAAGGCAAGAAAGCCAGCCAGGATTGTTCCACCAGCAACGATCTTTGCCCACAACGGAACGTCCTTCGAACGATGGCGCTCGCCATACCTGCGACGGTTGTACCGATTGTCTTGATAGCGATGGTTGCCCACGCCCCTTCTCCCCGAAGAGAGAATGCGACGTTTGCAGCCTGGAGTCTATAAGTCTGGTCTAATTCACCGGTCCTGTTCCGAACCATTGAATGAACGGCGCATCCTTACCGGTGATATCCTTCACCGTCTTCAACAGCGCTTCATGGGTGCGTTGGAGAGCCCGGTAATGGTTGCTGGTAGGTGATAGAAGCGGCTGGACGATGCTCTGGTGCAGCCGTTCTGCCTCCGCGAGAAAGCGCTCGATTTCAGCCTGTGAAAGCTGCTTGGAAAGTTTGGTCCTAGCCATTGCGATCTCCGTTGAGGAATCGCCCCACCTAGGATTATCATCCTATATCGGCATGGCTTGGTAAAGACCCACCCGCAGCGGAATGGCAGCTTGCCGAAGAAAAGCACGCTCGGTTCACGGTACCGGCGCGAGCCGTTAGACGCGCAGGCGCCCGTTAGCCCGCAGGCTGGACAGAATCTCGCACGGATCAGCGTCAAGCGCCGCAGTTAAGTCGAGAAACTCGATGACATCGAGACGCCGCTCTCCACCCTCGTACTTGGCCACGAAGGATTGGGGACGATCAAGCTTCTCGGCCACCTGCGCCTGAGTCAGGCCTTTGGCCTTGCGCAGGGAAACCAGCTGGGCCAGAAACCGCTGGTGGCGGGGCGAGCGGAGAGATTTGGGCATGTAGGCGAACCGGTCGGGTAAAGACCGGATCAGCGACTAATCCCGGTTTCGGATTATCCCATTTTGGGATATGCTGCGGGCGCTCAACAGGCGAGGTTCGCAGGCATGAATCGATCAATGGGAACAGATGAGACTCGAAACTCAACTCTGTGCGACGAAGTCCCCTGGTCGGAGAACCTCACGAGCTACGACAGGGAGCATTTCACGATCTACCTGCGGATCCTGGATGCCTGCGCCGACAATGCCAGCGAAGAGGAGATGGCCGATCTCATTCTCGGCATCGACCCGTCCCTTGAACCGGTCCGCGCCCGCAAGGCTCTTCGCAGCCATATCGACCGTGCGAACTGGATGGTGACGACTGGCTACAAGGAACTGTTCGCCGGCTGACGCACAGCACGGACTGTCATGCTCGTCAAACAAAGAAGTTCAGATACCCGTCACTCATGAGCGCACGGCCGCGAGAGACGGCGCGGCGGGAGCGGTTACAACTGGTTCGCGTGCTGTTTGACTGCCATTTCTAGTGCTTGGCTCAGAGGCACAGCCTTGGAGAACAGGAAGCCCTGAGCGGTTCGGCAGCCAAGCTTGTGCAGGGTTTGCCGATCCGCCTCTGTTTCGACGCCTTCGGCCATGACCTCGATCCCGAGCATGTTACCGAGATCGATAACCGATTTGACAAGCAGTCGGTCCTCTCGGGACTTGGCCAAGCCGCGAATGAAGCCCTGGTCTATTTTGACCTTGCGTATCCGACTGTCCTTGAGCGATGCCAACGTAGAAAAGCCGGTGCCGAAGTCATCGAGCGCGATGGAAATGCCCGCATGTGAAAGCCGTCCGAGCTTTTCATCCACTCTGTCCGGGTCCACCGGGGATTCTTCGGTAATCTCGATTTCGAACATCGTTGCAGGGAGGCCTTTTGCCGCCAGACCATCCAAAACCATGTCGTCGATATCGCCGGCTTCCAGTTCGCGCGGCGAAACATTCATCGCCACACGGAAATCACGACAGTCAGCTTTCACCAAGCCGTCGATAAAAGCACAACAGTCGGCGAAGACGGTTTGCGTCAGCAGCTGAAGCATTCCGGTTTCGCGTGCAGCTGTGATGATTTCGGGTGGAGAGATGGCACCATGAGTCGGATGGGACCACCTCAGCAAGGCTTCAAAACCGACCACGGCCTCGGTGTCGAGTTTCACGATCGGCTGGAACCAAGGTTGCAAGCTTCTCGTCTTTATCGCCGAATGAAGGTCCCGTTCGACGGACTGGCGGCGTTGCAGTTCCCTGTCGAGTTCGGCATCGAACAGGCAAAATTCGTTCCTGCCACGGCGCTTGGCCGTGTAAAGGGCGATATCCGCCCGCAACAACATTTCGGTCAGGCCCGGGCTTTCCGCCAGGTATATTCCTATTGATGCCCCGACCCGGACGGACGCGACCTCCCGATAGGGGCGGGCAATTTTTGCTATGATATTGGAGGCGAGATCATTGGCAGAAAGCGAAACCCTCGTTGAGGGAAAAAACAGCACGAATTCATCGCCGCCGATACGAGCGAGCGTTGAGCCTTCCGGTGCTTCCTCCTCTATGCGGCGGGCGATCCTGACAAGCAGTTCATCACCGCTCCTGTGACCGTAGGTATCGTTGACGGATTTGAACCCGTCCAGGTCAACCAGCATTGCCACGAAGGGGCCATCCGCGGTCTCGAACCGTCCGATAGCGTCTTCGAGGCCACGCCTGTTGAGAAGGGCCGTCAGGTGGTCCTGCCTGGAACTGGCCTTCATCTCCGCCGCAAGCCGCTCGGCCTCATGCCTCAGGCGGCTCGCTTCGCGGAACCGTGCTTGCCCAACAAACGAAGCTCGAACCAAGCCGCCCATGAAGAGCAGAACGGTAAAAGCCAGAATGTAGTCTTCAAAATTGCCTTTCGCCAAAAGGCAACCCACCGTGATGAGGAGCGGAGGTGTGATGAAGTTGATCGCCGCCGCGGCATACGAACTGCCGTATGTAACCGCACCAGCTGAAATGCCCGCCAGAATGACCAGATGCAGCGGTGCTTGAGGTGTCGTGTATCCAACAGTCAGGACGGCCAGGAAGGACCAGGCAAACCCTGCCAGAAGAGCAAGGATGCCAAACCAGCGAAGCCGCGGCAAAACCCCCACTAATCCGTCATGGCGCCCCGTTTCCTTTAGCTGATAACGCGCGAGTGCAAGGCGGGCGGCATTTATCGCATTGACGACCAGGAACCAGATTGCAGCTGCAAAGCCGCTGCCAGAAAGGGCGTGCACCGCCCAAATCAGGCCTGACAGGATAGCGCTTATCGGCATCGACACGAAGAGGCCGGCCCTCAGGTCAGCAAGCTGATCCTGACGGATTTTGGCCTCCAGCGTGTCTTCATTCTTCGGGGCCATGGACGGACCAGCTTGCTCCCATCGTTGTTCGCGAGGACAAGCCTACGCAGGCCCACTGAAGGACGGGTTAACTATCCAGCGGGGATAACCAGTGTGCTCACCATGTCTTCGGGGCGCACGTCTGCCTCTTGGCCTTGCCGTCTGAC
This sequence comes from Mesorhizobium sp. M0018, assembly GCF_040323955.1. NCBI lineage: Bacteria > Pseudomonadati > Pseudomonadota > Alphaproteobacteria > Hyphomicrobiales > Phyllobacteriaceae > Mesorhizobium > Mesorhizobium sp. M0018. The sequence goes on from NZ_JAMYVL010000014.1 coordinate 151,336, forward strand.
CATCGAGCTCTTGCCCGCACGCGTGCCTTGATCCGAATCATCCCAGGATCGGCAACGTCACCATGGAAGCAGCCCTACCAACGGCATCAACGCGCCCGGCGAGACAAAAGGAAGCCGGGCCGAGATAGCGTTCCAGAGCGGCAGCGCTGCCTGCGATTCACCGCCTGAGCATGGCCGAAATGCCATGGCGGATAAAGGGAAGATATTGGGCAAAGCGAAGCCCTGCATGTCTTGCAAGCCGTGCCGCCGGGTGCTCGCCTGAGTAGAGAGCGACAAGTGCATTCGTAGCATGATAGAGCGGTGCCGCCGACAGACGCAGCCGGCTTTCGTATCTGCCGAGCATGTCGGGATCAGCAATGTCGCGGCGCTCGCGACATGCCGCCAGGATTCTATCGGCGAGTTGCTTCTGGCCACTGAGGCCGATGTTGAAGCCATGCGCGGTCACCGGGTGCATGCCGAGGGCAGCATCGCCGATCAGTGCCGCACTCGGAGCCCAGAACTTGTGCGCCCAGGTCGTGACCAGCGGATAGGCATGGCGGGTGCTTGCCAAGGTCATCTCTCCGAAGCGTCCTCGACACCGGCTCGTCGATTCCATGAGGAACAAATCGTCGTCGAGAGCAAGCAGTCTGTCGGCCTCGCTTGAGCGCAACGTGAGAAGCAGCGACGACACGCCTTCCATGAGCGGCAACATCGCTATCGTCTGATGGTGATCGAACCATTCGACCGCGATCTGGTGATGGGCGCGCTCGTGCCTCACTCGGCAAATCAGCATGGAGTTGCCAAGCCGATTGATGTCGGCGCCAATGCCGAGCAGGTCGCGCGTCGCGGACAAACGCGAATCCGCTGCAACGAGCAGCCGAGCGGCCAATTGCCTGCCATCAGAGAGCGTTATGACTGCTTCTTTGTGGCTGGTTGTTGCATTGACGACCGAGCGGCCGCACAGCAGCTGGGCATGATCCTGGAAGTGGACAAGCTTGAACAGGGCGTCGCGGATCCGACAATTTGGGACCAGAATTCCGAGTGGTTCCCCAGATCCGCTGGGAGAATCGAAGCTCAGGGCGAAAGGGCTCGATCCGTTGAGCACGCGCGCGCCTTGTAGCGGTGATTTGTCCGAAGCGGGGATGGCATCCCAGGCGCCGAGCTCGCGAAGGATTCCAACCGATGCGTGGGTCAGCGCGATCTCGCGACCGTCGAAAGCAGGATTCGCCAGGCTTTCGAGCGACTGCCGTTCAACCACTGCCACCTTGAGTCGGCTCTGGGCAAGCGACGCGGCGAAGGAAAGTCCGACCGGCCCGGCTCCGACCACAATAACGTCGAATCTATCGACAGGGCCGGCCATCAGCGTGCCGCCATTGCGTCGGCTATCTGCGACGAAGGGCACTGGAACGCATCGCAATCGATCCACGGTTTGCGGCTCATCTCCCCAAGCGTCTCCACGCGACCTAACCGTCCGTTAGACATCCGTTCTCCGTTCAAAAATGCTCAATGAAACCATGCCTATGAAGAGATAACCCTGATGTGGATCAACCAGGCTCGATAAACGCGGCAACGGCGGGTTCACGGTCGACTGGTCGACCGCCACACCATGGTCTGGTCAGGTCATCATGGAATGGCCGGCTTCCCGTTCGGTGCGGCCCTTTCCTGGCCGAAAGTTCGGCAACGTATTCTGGCTGATCCGTTCGCACCCGTCGCGCGCCGAAATCGGCATGACGCGAAGCAACCGCGGAAAATATTCGAGCGAGTCCTCGCAGGGCAGGCTGGGTCAACTGCGTGGCTCGTCGCGGTCGATCAGGATCCGCTCGGCGGCGCCATCGAGATCTTCATATTGGCCGCTCCTCAAGGCCCACAGGAACCCCGCCAGCCCAAGCGCTCCGAGGAACAGGGCCACAGGTATGAGGTAGGCGAGCGTCGTCATGAGGATTGTGCCAGTGCGCCAATGTCCGAGCGCCTGTCATGTCGGGCATCTTGCACCGATGCATTTGACACGAAACCTTGCAGACGTAGCGCATTGCCGATGACCAGGAGGGACGAGGCGGACATCGCGACCGCCGCGATCAGTGGCGTAACGTGCCCCAGAATGGCGACCGGCACGGCGATGCCATTGTAAACGATCGCGATGGCGATGTTCTGCCGGATCAGCCGTCCGGCCTTCCGCGAAATGTCTAAAGCAAGTGGGACCGCCAGAAGACTTTTACGCAGGAACACGAAATCCGCGGCGTTGCGACCGATATCCGCCGCCGTGGCCGGAGCGATCGAAACGTGTGCGGCGCCCAATGCAGGCGTGTCGTTGAGCCCATCGCCGACCATCAGCACCTTGTGGCCAGTTCGCGTCAATGCTTCGATGTGTTCGACCTTCCCGGAGGGAAGCAACGAGGGAACGAAGCGCTCGACGCCCAGTGCTTCCGCGACTTCGCCGCAGGCAGCTTCTGTGTCGCCCGACAGCATCTCCACCGACACGCCGGCGCCGTTCAGTTGCTCGATGGCCGCCTTGGCATCGGCACGCAGCTCATCCTCGAAATCGAAAGTCGCGACAATGACCCCGTCCTTCGTCAGAACGGTTCCGCCATAGCCTTGTTTGCCTTCGCCGCCGATCCGAGCTTTCCACTCACGCCATCCGCGGCGACCCAGCCGCCAGGTACTGCCCTCGGCGATGGCTTCGATGCCGAAGCCCGGATGCTCGCTGACGGACGCGAGTTTCGGCTGGCCGGCAAAGGCTGCATTGCCAGCGATTGCCTTCGAAAAGGGATGGCGGGAATGCGCTGCCATCTCGGCCGCCATGGCGAGCATCGTCGGATCGATGGACGGCGCATTGATCAGCCTGGGCAGTCCGAGCGTAAGCGTGCCGGTTTTGTCGAACAATGCCGTGTCGATCCCCGCCAGGCGCTCAATGGCGGAGCCGTCCCTGACCATGACGCCGCTTTCAAACAGCCGCCGCGCAGCGACCACCTGCACGATCGGCACGGCGAGACCGAGCGCACACGGGCATGTAATGATCAAAACGGCGATTGCGATTGTTATTGCCCGGTGCCAGTCGCCGGTCGCCGCCATCCAGCCGAGGAACGTCACAAAGGCGGTGAGGTGGACCACGGGGGCATAGAGCGCGGAGACGCGATCGGCGATCCTGCGATGGCGGGCGCGGCCGCCCTCTGCCGCTTCCATCAGCCGAACGATTTCGGCCAGGAATGAATCCTTCGCGGCGGCCGTCGCCTCGATGGTCAGCGGACCGGTGAGATTGAGTGTACCGGCCTGGACCTGCGCCCCCGGGCCCACCGTTCTGGGCGTGCTTTCCCCGGAAACCAGGGAACAGTCGAGATCCGATGCCCCGCCAATGATCCTGCCGTCGATGGGCACCCTCTCGCCGGCCGCGATCAAGAGCTCCATTCCTGGTTCGATCTCGCCAACCGGCAAGTAGTCGCGCGAACCATCCTCGCGCAGCACCATGGCGCCGCGCGCCGCCAGCCGAGCCAGTCCGTTCACGGCCGTCCGTGCCCGTTCCCGCATCACGTGATCCAGCGTGCGGCCGATCAGCAGAAAGAACAGCAGCGACACCGACGCGTCGAAATAAGCATGGTCGCCATGGTTGATCGTCTCGTAGAGGCTCATGGCGTAAGCGAGCGATACCCCGACCGCGATCGGCACGTCCATGTTCATGCGGCTGTGGCGCAGCGCATTCCAGGCCGAGCGAAAATAGATGCCGCCGGCGAAAGCGAGCGCAGGAATGGCAATCAAGGCCGAGACCCAATGGAACAGGTCGCGGGTCGCGCCTTGCGCGCCGGACCAGACGGAGACTGATAGCAGCATGATATTGCCCGCCGCAAAGCCGGCGACCGCGACGGCGCGGATCAGTTCCGAGAGCGTCCTGTCCTTCCCGTCAGCCTCGGGATCGAACAGGTGCGCGCCATAGCCCAGCCGTCCAAGTGTGGCGACGAATGGCGGAACCTCGTCGCCGCGCCACCGGACCGAAACACGTTTCGTTGAAAGATTGACACGAGCGCCTTCGACGCGATCCAGCTTGCCGATCGCCGTCTCGATCGTCTGGATGCAGGCGGCACAATGCACAGCCGGCACCGAGAGGTCGGTCTGGCGAAGATTTTCGCCAATCGAGCGGCTCGCCAGTCTGATTTCCTGGCCAGAAGGCAGGACCAGTGTGACCTTTTCCAGGTCCAATGCCATTTGGGCGCCTGGCGCGCAGCAGCTCATTGCAGCGCCCCGTGGGAAATCATGATCCGGCGAACGTCGCGATAGGGTTCCGCAAGGCTCGCATCGGCGTCGATTTCGACGATCCAGAGGCCATCCTTGGGCGTGTGGTGCGCGGCGAATATCTGACCGGAGGCAGCCTCAAGAGTGACGGATTTGTCCTCGGCCTCGTAGGCGGGATGACGGAACAGCACCTTGACGCCATGCAAGGCAACCGGCTTGCCGACAGCATCGGTGAGGCTGTAGCGGACCTCACCGCCTGCGATGGTCAGTTTGCCAGTCCAGCCGAGGGCCGCCTGAGCTCGCCCTTGCTCGGCCTTTTTGTTGAATTGCTGGCTCGCCACATAGGTGTTTTCGACGACAAGGCCGGTCCAGCTCGTGTTGGCGAGCGTCGCCATCGTCAGATTGACCGCTATGACCACGCCGAAGAAGCCAAGGATGGTGAACAGCATATGCCTGCCGGTGAATTCGCGGGATTGTCGCGAGGTGTCGCTCATCTGGCGCTCTCCGGTGCGTTGAAAGTGGCCGTATATTCGTCCGACTCGAACGTTGCCTTGTTTTCGACCCGGAACTTGAAGCTTTGCGCTGCACCCCGAACCTGATCTGCCGGCTGACGCACGAAAACCTTGAGCATCTTCAGCCGGTCGGGTTCGACCGGGACGGCGAAGGAGCGATCCGCCGGCAGGTCGATGCCGACAACGCTTATTTCGGCTCCATGCAGGCCCTGCATCGTGACAATGATCGTTCTTGGTTCGGGGATCATGTTGAGCAGCTTGACGGTGTAGCCGTTGCGGATCGAACCGTCGGACAGCGTCACGAACTGCGGGTTGCGATCGTGCAGGACATTCAATTCGAGCCGTTCGCGGGTCAGCAGCGAATAGAGCAGCGCGAGACCGACCGCCGACCAGACGCCCATGTAGATGAAGGTGCGCGGGCGAAAGATCTTGCGAATATGGAAACGGGCCACCTTGTCGGAGAACAGGCCGTCAGCGCTCCTGACCAGTGACGGGTTGACTGAACCGGAGCCGCCCGGGGTCGCCAGCATCACATTGGCGTTGTAGTCGGCCAGCGTCGCATAGGAAATCAGTCCGCGCTCCCTGCCGAGCTTGTCCATGATACCGTCACAGGTATCGATGCAGAGCGCGCAGGTGATGCATTCAAGCTGCTGGCCATCACGAATGTCGATCCCCATCGGGCACACCGCGACACACGCATTGCAGTCGACGCAGTCGCCGACGGGCTGCCCGGCGGCAAGGACCCTCTTGGCGTGACGCGAGCGCGGTTCGCCGCGCCAGTCATTATAGGTGACGGTGAGGGAATTCTCGTCGAGCATGGCCGCCTGGATGCGCGGCCATGGGCACATGTAGGTGCAGACCTGCTCGCGCATCAGCCCGCCGAACGTATAGGTCGTCGCCGTCAGCACGGCGACGGTGATGTAGGCGACGGGGGCGGCGGTGCCGGTGAAGAGTTCCCCAAGCAGCATCGGCGCATCGGCGAAATAGAAAATCCAGGCGCCGCCGGTCAGCACCCCTATGACCAGCCAAATGGCGTGTTTCGATGTTCGCAGCACGAGTTTGCGGCTGGTCCAGGGACCGGCGTCGAGCTTGATGCGCGCATTGCGGTCGCCCTCGATGGCCCGCTCGACGACCAGGAACAGATCGACCCACACGGTCTGCGGGCATGTATAGCCGCACCAGGCACGACCGACAGTCGACGTGATCAGGAAAAGGCCGACACCGGCCATGACCAGCAGGCCGGCGACGTAGTAGAATTCCTGCGGCCATATCTCGATGAAGAAGAAGTAGAAGCGGCGGTTGGCAAGATCGACCAGCACGGCCTGGTCAGGGGCAAATGGCCCGCGATCCCACCGCAGCCAGGGGGTCAGGTAGTAGATCCCCAGCGTGATTGCCATCACCGACCACTTGAAGCGGCGGAAACTGCCAGAAGCCCGGTTCGGGAAGATCTTCTTGCGTCCGGCATAGAGCGGCTGACGGGTCTTGGCGCAGTTGACCGCATCGGCTTCGAGCCGTTCTATTTGCGTGTTATCGAGCACGAGAAGCTCCAGTCACCAGCGACGATTTCGCCGGAAGCCCGACCCATCGGTTTCTGGATGATGCCGAGGCCCGGCTCGCGCCGGGCCTCGTCGCTTGGCGGTTGGGGGGAGGACGAGAATAGGCTTGCGTTCCTATTCTCCGCCGCCAAGCGAATGGACATAGACCGCGAGTTCCTTGACCTTGATCTCGCCGAGACGCCCGATCCAGGCCGGCATGACGCCATGCCTCGGGGCGCGGACCTGCGCGGCGATGGCTGTTTCGCCAGACCCGTAAAGCCAGATCGCGTCGGTCAGGTCGGGTGCGCCGAGCTCCCTGTTGCCCTTTGCATTCTCACCATGACAGGCCGCACAATTCTCGGCGAAAACATTGGCGCCGAGTTCGATCAGGCTTGTGTCCTGAACAGGATCGGAGAGGCTTGCGACATAGGCGCCGACCTGCTTGATCTGATCCGTCGTGATGATGTCGCCAAAAGCAGGCATTTCCGACAGGCGCGTATCCGGGTCTGATGCGAAGCGGATGCCGTGCGCAATCGTCTGCTGGATCTGTTCGGCGTTGCCACCCCACAGCCAATCGTCGTCGTTTAGGTTGGGAAAACCCTTGGACCCTTGAGCGCCCGAGCCATGGCACTGCACGCAATTGACCTTGAACGCGGCGCCACCTGCTGCGACGGCGAATTCGCGTAGCGTATCGTCGGCAGTAATCTCGGAGACGGTCTTCGCCTGAATGGCATTCACAAATTTACCCTTGGCCACTTCGGCCGCGGCCAGTTCATTCTTGACGTCTCTGCGGCTCGAATACCCCAGCGCACCCCTGGTCGCGGAAGTCAGCATCGGCCATGCCGGATAGACGACGGTGTAGCCGATCGCCCAGGCAATGGTGATGTAGAAGGTGATGACCCACCAGCGCGGAAGCGGGTTGTTGAGTTCCTTGATGCCGTCCCACTCATGGCCGGTCGTCGAGATACCCGAAACCTCGTCGATATGCTCGCTGCCCATGATCAGTCGTCCTTGAGAGGAATGTGAGCGGCTCTCTCGGCTTGCCTTCGGCTGCCGGGACGAAGTGCAAAGGCAACGCATCCGAGGAAGAAAAGCGCCATGGCAAGCAGGCCCCAGCTGTCGGCAAATTCCCGCATGAAATTGTAGGTCATCGCCATTCTCCTCAGCGGTAACCGGCGGCTTCGTCATAGGTCCTGAAATCGACCAGCGTGCCGAGCATCTGGAGATAGGCGACCAGCGCATCCATTTCGGTGACCTGCTGCGGATCGCCGTCGAAGTCCCCAACCTTGGCTTTCGGATAGCGTCTCTCCAGGCCGGATGTGTCGGCATTCGCATCGGCCTGCGCCATGAGATCGGCATTGGCATGAGCGATCATGTCGTCTGAATAGGGCACACCGACACGGCTGTTGGCGATCAGATGCGTCGAGAAATCCTTCACCTCGATGGGCATGTCCTTCAGGAACGCGTAGCTCGGCATGATCGATTCCGGCACCACCGAACGCGGCTCGGTGAGATGCTGGACGTGCCATCCGTTCGAGTAGCGGTCGCCGACCCGGGCGAGATCCGGCCCGGTGCGCTTCGAGCCCCACTGGAACGGGTGGTCGTACATCGACTCGGCCGCCAGGCTGTAATGCCCATAGCGCTCGACCTCGTCACGGAACGGCCGGATCATCTGGCTATGGCAGAGGTAGCAGCCCTCGCGCACATAGATGTTGCGCCCCACCAGTTCGAGTGGCGAGTAAGGGCGCATGCCTTCAACCTTCTCGATCGTGTTGTCGAGATAGAAGAGCGGTGCGATCTCGACGATGCCGCCGATTGTCACGACCAGCAGGGACCCGAGGAGAAGAAGTGTGGCGTTCTTCTCGATGACCGCGTGTCTGTCCATCAGGCCCATTTTCTGGCTCCTGATCGTACAGGCTGGAGGGCGGGGATGGAGCGCGGCATCGGATCCTCCTCGCGCCGGTAGCCGAGGATGGTCATGGCGATGTTCCAGGCCATGATGAGGGCGCCCGACAGATACATCGCGCCGCCGATGGCACGCATGATGTAGTAGGGATGCATGGCGGCGACGGTTTCGGCGAAGGAGTAGACCAGGAAGCCCTGCTCGTTGTATTCGCGCCACATCAGGCCCTGCATGACGCCGGAGACCCACATCACCGCGGCGTAAACGACGATCCCAAGCGTCGCCAGCCAGAAGTGCCAGTTGACGAGCCGCAGCGAATAAAGCCGGTCGCGATTCCATAACTTCGGGACCATGAAATAAATCGCGCCGAACGAGATCATGCCAACCCATCCGAGCGCGCCCGAATGGACGTGACCTATGGTCCAGTCGGTGTAGTGCGAGAGCGAGTTGACGGCCTTGATTGACATCATCGGGCCTTCGAAGGTCGACATCCCGTAGAAGGCGATGGCCATCACCATCATACGGATGATCGGGTCGGTGCGCAGCTTGTCCCAGGCGCCCGAGAGCGTCATCAGGCCGTTTATCATGCCGCCCCACGAGGGCATCCAGAGCATGATCGAGAACACCATGCCGAGCGTCTGGGCCCAGTCCGGCAGGGCGGTGTAGTGGAGGTGGTGCGGACCGGCCCAGATGTAGAGAAAGATCAAAGCCCAGAAGTGGATGATCGACAGCCGGTAGGAATAGACCGGTCGGTTGGCTTGCTTGGGCACGAAATAATACATCATCCCGAGGAAGCCGGCGGTGAGGAAGAAGCCGACGGCATTGTGGCCGTACCACCATTGCGTCAGGGCGTCCTGTACGCCGGAGAAGGCTGAATAGCTCTTGGAGCCCAGGAAGGAGACCGGCATCGACAGGTTGTTGATCACATGTAGCATTGCGATGGTCACGATGAAGGCAAGGTAGAACCAGTTGGCGACATAGATGTGCGGTTCCTTGCGCTTTAGGATCGTGCCGAGGAACAGGATCAGATAGGCGACCCAGACAATGGTCAGCCACAGGTCCACATACCATTCGGGCTCGGCGTATTCGCGGCTCTCGGTGATGCCGAGCAGGTAGCCGGTTGCCGCCATGACGATGAACAGCTGATAGCCCCAGAACACGAACCAGCCGAGATCGCCGCCGAACAGCCGAGCGCGGCAGGTGCGCTGGACGACATACAGGGACGTGCAGAGCAGCGCATTGCCGCCGAAGGCGAAGACGACGCCCGACGTATGCAATGGCCGCAAACGGCCGAAATTGAACCAGGGCTGGATGTTGAGATCGGGGTAGGCGAGCTGCAGGGCGATGACCACGCCGACCAGCATGCCGACGACGCCCCAGAATACGGTGGCGACGGCACCGAAGCGGATCGGCCCATCCATGTAAGCGGCGGGGTCGATCGGAACTGCCGGCTTGAACTCCGTGTTGCGCAACAGAATCGCAGTGAAGCCAGCCACGGCGAAGAACAAAACCCACATATGCCGGCGAAAAGGTTCATCTACGCCGAAGCCGGCAGCCACCAGGGCCGCAAACGCAAACAGGCTTAGAAGGACGATCTCTGTGCCGAATTTCATCGCAAGCCCCGATTTCGAATTCCGGCGGGCGCCAAACCGCAGTGCCTTATTGCGCAGCCGTGGCCTGCTCGCCCTGATCCATGTCAGAGCCGCACGATTTTGCTTCGAGCAGCATCGAGTTCGGTGCGATCAGACTGTGGCGATCGAATTTGGAAGCGCACCACCGGCCGCCACGCCTAATCGACAGGCCCGGCGTCCCCGGTCGGGCCGGGTATGGAGGCGATCGCGGGCGTGTGGGGAAGCGCGCCTTCTGTGACGCTGGAAAGTAGGCCGATGCCTTGCCGAACGTCGATCGTTTCAATGCCTTGGGACAGCCAGCGCCAGCGTTGCGCTGCCTTCGTGACATTCATGGTTCGGGGAGACGGCGATTTTCCCCTGCGTATGAGGCGTCTTGACTTCGGCCGAGTGCAATCCTGCCTGGAACAGCCGGTTGCACATCGAGCACGTCGAGGATGGATGCTTCTCCGACGAGTTGGCCGAAACGCACCTGGCTCATGCGATCGGATGGAGAGCGGGCTGTCGCTATGCGACTTCTTCTAACGCCCAACGCGAGCATGCCCCGCCCCGAACGAAGTAAGTGACGTAGGCCATGCAGCTTCGGTGTCATTCAAACGGCGGTTGCGCCTCGGCCGCCGCAGCGCCGTTCCAGCCGGCTCATGCTGTCCACGGTGACACGGCGGTTGTTCTCGATCCGAATCACGCCGTCCATTCTCAGGCTGGTCAGCTGACGGCTCACGGTCTCGTTTGTAATTCCAAGGAAATCAGAGATGTCGGCACGCGTCATCGGCAGCTCGAAGCACGCCGACCTAGCCGCCGGGTCAACACTGGAACCGATGTTCCGGGCGATCATGAGGAGAAAGCTCGCCACCTTCTCCGGTGCGGTCTTGCGCCCCAGAGTCACCATCCATTCGCGTGCCTCGTCGAGTTCGTTCAGCGCCTGCTTGAGCAGGCGATGCACAAATTCCGGTGATTCCTTCATCATCCGTTCGATGGCCGCTCTCGGAAACGAGCATAGCGAGACAGCTGTTGCCGCTTCCGCATTGATCGCGCTTTTCATCTTGAAGGGCCGTCCCAGAAAATCCGGCGCGAACTGGAGACCGACGATCTGCTGGCGGCCGTCCGAAAGGCTCTTCGTGAGCTTCACCACGCCTGAAAGCACGTTTGAATAACAGTCGACCGCCTCGGCGTCGCCGATCAGTTCGACCCCCGGCTCGATGTTGTGCCGCGACGACGTCTTGGCGAGCTGAGCCAAATGGTCTGGTTCGAGCGCACCACAGACACCGCGGTGCCGTGCCTCGCAAGACAGGCAAAGAACGGGAATGCCGGAACTGTGAATGTCCTGCCGTAATGTCATTCGATCGCTCTACCGGTCCAGTGCGGGCAGGATAGCAATCGACGGTAGAAAAATCCTTGCGGCAGTTTGTCCGTGCTGAAGGTTGATCGAAATCAGGGCTTAGGCTCATCCAAGCATCCACAGTTCCGGCGACGCAAACACGGTGGACCACGACATGCGACTGGAGCTAGCTGCCAGACTTGGCGAGAACGTCCCGCGCTATACCAGTTATCCGACCGCGCCGCATTTCCATGCGGGGGTCGATGCCGTCGTTTACCGAGGCTGGTTGGAGGCGCTCCAAGGTGGTGACGAGATATCGCTTTACCTCCATATTCCCTATTGCGACAAGCTTTGCTGGTTCTGCGCTTGCCACACCAAGCAGACACGCCACTACGAACCAGTGACCACATATCTGCGCTCACTGGATGCCGAGATCGCAACCGTCTCCAGTCTTGTCGCAGGCAAGGGCCGCGTGCGTGCCGTCCATTTCGGCGGCGGTTCGCCAACGATGCTCAAACCGGAGGATCTGGTGGCGCTGGGAACCGTCCTGCGCAACAGCTTCACCTTTCTCCCCGGTGCAAAGATCAGCGTTGAGATCGAACCCAACGATATGGACGATGCCCGCCTCGATGCACTTGCCGAAATCGGCATGACAAGGGCGAGCCTCGGCGTCCAGGATTTCGACCCGAAGGTGCAGAAAGCGATCAACCGCGAGCAGAGCTTTCTGCAGACCAAGACGGTTGTTGATGGCGTTCGTTCGCGCGGCGTCGAATCCGTCAATCTCGATCTGCTCTACGGCCTGCCGCATCAGACCAGGGAGAGCGTCGCCTCCACGGTTGCACAGGCACTGACCCTGGAACCGGATCGGATCGCGCTTTTTGGCTACGCCCATGTGCCGTGGTTCAAGAAACATCAGACGATGATCGACGAGGCATGGCTGCCGGGTCCGGCGGAGCGGTTTGCCCAATCGCAATTGGCAGCGCGGGCGATCATGGACCAGGGATACGAAGCAATCGGGCTCGACCATTTCGCCAAGCCGGGCGATGGGCTGGCGCTTGCGGCCCGCGCCGGGACTTTGCACCGGAACTTCCAAGGCTACACCGAGGACCGCTACCAGACATTGATCGGCCTCGGCCCATCGTCCATCAGCCAGTTTCGCCAGGGCTATGCACAGAATATGCCTTCGACCGCCGAATATGGACGCATGGTTGCAGAAGGAGGGCTGGCAGCGGTCCGGGGTATCGCGCTTTCCGAAGACGACCGTGTTCGCGGCTGGATCATCGAGCGATTGATGTGTGACTTCGCCTTCTCGGCGATTGAGCTGGTAGAGCGCTTTGGCGAAGCCGGCCAAAGACTTCTCGTCCGAGCGAGTTCCACGGCCCTCCAAGATCCTGCGCGGTTGCTTGAACTTGATGGTGACCGCTTCGTCGTGCCTGCGGAAAGCCGGCCCTTTGTCAGGAGCATCGCGGCAAAGTTCGACAAATATTTCGAAATTGGAACGGCCAGGCACTCAGCGGCAGTCTGAGCACCGCAGAGGAACGGTCATGGTTCTCAGTCGATCGTGAACCGATTGCGCTATGTTTTTCACTGTTGATCGGCGACCGTCGTATCGAAACAGGATTCGGAGCGGACCAGACGCGTCTTGGCATAGTGACGATATCGTCCGGTCGTGCCTTCCGGCGCCGTATTCCATTTCGCAGTCCCTGAAGCGCCACGTCGAGTCCGGCCTCTTTTCTGTATCGGAAGCAGTCGACAATCGTCCTGGCCAGATCATGGTTGTCGGCCGACAGCTCCCTTCGGCCTTGCAACAAGAATCCGCAAGGACCGTGCCAGCTGCAGCAGGCGCCGCCGCACCGCACCACCATACTATCCACCCGTGGCTCGCGCTAACCCGTTGATTGGTTCGCGCCAGGGACGCCCGTCGAAACCGAGCCTCGGCAACAATCCGAGTCGTAAGCGGCTGGCCACGCTCTTGGTGCCGGTGGCAGAAGTCCGCAAGCACCCCGGCAGCGCCGTCAAGCGTGGGACAACCCGTCCACCCGAATATCCGCCGGCGCAGTTTCAGTGAAAAGCGCGCCTAGGCTACACGGCTCTCTTGTTACCCCAGAGCATAACGTGCAGCTGCGGCAGCACACGGGCTTCGAACCACCTGTCGCGGGTCACGCTATCAACCAGCCACTCCATCCGCTTCAATATTCCGTCAAGGTCGACAGGCGCGTCTTCATTTGCGAGGCGTGGCGGTGTGTGATTGCCGGGTTGCAGATAGATCGGAAGTCGCGGAAATCTCGCAGCGGCGTCTTTCGCGTAGGCGTAGTCCCTTTCGTCGAAAACAATGAGCTTGAGCACGACTTGCGGCCTGCCTTGTGCCGCCTGGAGGCAGGCCTCGAAAGCGGCCCAATCGGTCGTCATTTGGCTTGACGGCGGCTTTGGGCTGAGGACTAGCACGTCAAGGTCGGCAAACCAGTCTCTGGCCACCGAACCTTGGGTTTCCAGCGCAAAACGGTAACCTTCACCATGGCCTCGCTCGATGAGCCCGCCGAGCGGCTGGATGGCCGGATTGCCGCCTGACAGCGATACCATCAGCGGGCGGCCACCGGAAAGCGCAAGCACGTTTTGCCACACCGCGGCAATGGACATCATCTCCCATTCATGGCGGAATTGATTGTCCACCGCATGCAGGCTGTCGCACCAGGAACAGCGATAGTCACACCCGCCGGTTCTGACGAAGACCGTCGGCAAACCGATGAGCACGCCCTCGCCCTGGATCGTCGGCCCGAAAATCTCACTCACGCGGATTGCGGGATGCGTATCGGTCATGGCCGGTATTCCGCCCAGGTTTTCGGCGTTTCGCTCACCCGCACGGCCGAGGTTTCGCGCAGGCGTGCCTTGCACCATTCATAAAAATGTCTGGCCAGATATTCCGCCGTGACTTGCTCATGTCCCAGCACGTCGTTGAGATGTCGGTGGTCGAAGCTCTCGTCGATGTAGCGTTTGAATGGCGCCAAATCGTGATAGTCGCGCACGAAGCCGTTGTCGTTCAGTCCATTCGCTGAAAGCTCCACTTCAACGATGTAGTTATGCCCGTGCAGGCGCGCGCATTGGTGATCGGGTGGCAACGAGGTGAGCTGATGCGAGGCTGAGAAGTGGAATTCCTTGGTGATGCGGAACATTACGCGGTCCTCCTTCGCAGCGCATCGAGCCAGAAGTCGGAGTCCTCGTAGTCGGTGGGGTCCGGCTGCCCAGAGAGATGAAACGCCTCGCGCCGCTCGACGCAGGTCCCGCACCTCCCGCAGTGACGCTCGGCGCCCTTGTAGCAGGACCAGGTCTGCGCAAACGGCGTGCCGTATGCTGCTCCATTCCTAACAATGTCCGCCTTCGTGAGATTCACATAGGGTGCATAAATACGAATCTCCGCGTAGCCGTCGAGCGCGTGGTCCTGCATCATCTGGAAAGCGTCGATGAAGGCCGGACGGCAGTCGGGATAAATGAAATGATCCCCACCATGCACGGCCGTCGCCACCGCCTCAGCGCCGTGCGCTGCGGCGAAGCCGAAGGCAATGGCCAACATGATGGCGTTCCGGTTCGGCACCACCGTGACCTTCATCGTGTCTTCGGCGTAGTGCCCGTCGGGCACGTCCACATTATCGGTCAGCGCGGAGCCGGAAAGGCCGCCGCCGATCTCGTGGATGTCGATGATGCGGTGCGGGACGCTCAGTCGCTCCGCGCAAAGGGCGGCGAAGCCCAATTCCTTCCTATGCCGTTGGCCGTAATCGAAAGATAGGAGGCCGGCGAGTTCGTGCTCCGCTGCCACCTTGTGAGCAAGGGTAACGGAGTCCAATCCGCCGGAGCAGACGACGAGAGTCTTCATTTTTGGGTCCTTGTTTTAACCGGGTAGGCTGCGACCGGAGATTTCTCTGCGCTCCCAGTACTTCAGGAAATCCATTTTGTGAAGTGAACGGGGGACGAGTTTCATGCGCTGACGTGCCGCTGTGTGCAAGGCGCCCTCGCGGTGAGTCTGCAAGGAACACGGACTAGCGGAACGTCACGCTTCAGCGGAATGCTCAAAGGCGAGCGCACCAGAATATGCTCTGCAGGAGGTCCGGACCTTCGTAAACAAAGTTCTCGACGATCAAGCGCCCGGCGGTCCCGAGCTTCGAGGGACGCCACCGCGAGGGTTTCAGGTACAAGACGGCCCGAGGTTGGGCTTGCCGCAAGAGAACGGACTTACCAGTGGGATGTTCAGCGACGCCGATGCAGATGCCTGGAATGATCACGACATCAATTGTCGCGGCAACTTTGGCTGGCCTGCTCCTCGGGTTCCGTAGATCCAGCGCATTCCGCTTCAGGATCGGTTCGAACCGGAGCACGCCCTCGGTCAATGGACGTCCGGCAACAACCTGAATGATCGGTCGTGAGCCGACATCTGTGAACAAGCGGTGTGGTCGATTGCTATCACCCATGTGTTGCGCGCAGGTACCTTATGGCAGTGGATGAACTGGATTTGATGGTTTTACAGCTGGCGGTCGAAAGCGTCCGCTCGCTCTCCTTAAGCTTCGCTGAAAAGGCCGCCGAGGTAGCCACCAGGAGCCGCGGCATCCTGCTTTTCGACGTGCGGGTCGACGGTGATGCGGGGGTCCAGCGGGTCGCAGCCATCCGATATCAGGGCGACCAGATCGGCGTGCTGGCGTTGGACAGACAGGGCCTTGTTACCCACCATTGCATCGTCAACGGTACGTTCTCACATTTCATTGCGCCCTTGGAGAACTGGCACAACATGCCCCTGTCGATGCAGGCCAAGATCGATGCCAACGGCCATGCCAGTCTCTTCCTAGGGGCCTTGCGAAATGCCGGACATTTGCTGGGCAGCTAGCATTTTGGCTAGAATGCATCTGTGAATTTTTGCATGCGCATCGCTGCCGACACCGCTGGCATGATTGTCGTGCTCTAAAACGGCTGCGGCGATCCCGGCAAAGCGATCGCCGCGATGATGGCGATCTACGCGTGGGCGTTGCATCGATGCGCGATCTTTTAGACAGAGGTCTCCGCCTGGGATCGAGCAACATGCACGGAGGTACGCAAAACGCAAATGCATCAAGTAGTTGAAGGGACGAGCCCCTCGCGCAAATGGAGCTTGCGCTGCCGTTGTCGTCCCATCGTGCCGCCGAACTCGGGGGCGTGACGATCGACCACGATGGCCTATTTTTTTGCAAAGCCGAATGTCCCGATTCCGAAGCCAAGGAAAAAAACTCCGACCACAGCGAAGAATAGTAACAACACGGGCGACGCAAGCCGCCTTGCCCTCTAGCAGGGGAGGTGCTTGCGGTGCTCTCACCGACACAAGATCGCAAATGGCACGTGGGTGAGCACCAGAACTGGCGACACGCATGGTGATCGGCTTGACTCGCTGGAGGAAGCACAAGGCCTCAGTGGGCGGAGGCGCCAGCGACGGTCGAATACTGGCTGGCTGCTCGGGATCTGATCGGAAATGACGTAGGATTTGGTTGCTTAAGCCGATCCGAACCATTTCCCGGAGACCACACCCACCATGAACGATCTTGCGCTGCCGCTGAGCGGTTTGTCATCAGTCGGCGGCAAGTCCGTCGTCGCCC